>WRJK01000132.1 GCA_009782285.1 Clostridiales bacterium | reverse complement strand
GCTGGAAACAGTTCTGCTTCCTTTTGGCGACTCAATTGTCTATGACAGCTTCATGGGCTCGTTCCCTGTGCAGTTTGGCAGTGGAACCAGGGAAATGTTTGATGGTGAATACGTCAAGTTGAAGGGTGAGCGAGGGATAGTTACGAAACTGTAGAGGTGTTGACAAATATGTTTGATTTAGTTAAGGGCGAACCGCTTTATGCGTATAGACAATCCAGATATGCGAAGCTTAAGTGACTGCTTGCTGCTTGAAAAAATGGTTGAAGAAATTAGGCATTGAGGTTGTGTTTTAAGTTAAAGAATGATAATATAATAATTGCCGTATCTAAAAAAAGACAAAGGAGGAAATTTTATGTTTTGTGTTGAATGCGGAGCAAAAATCGAAGAGAAAGTTGAATTTTGCCCTAATTGTGGCAAAGCGGTTTTCGGTGGAGGCGATATCAATAAACGCGATTATGTTTCTGAAGGCAAGGACATGTTCAAGAAAATGCAGAACGGCAGCTTTTGGATTTCAGGGATGAGAATTATTGCATGGGTATGTGCAGGGCTGATTGTTTTAGGTGGGCTGATCACCTTTATCACGATGGCAGCTTCGTACTACGGAAGCGGAGCGATGGGGTTCTTTGTGTTTCTAGCTTCAATCGTCGCCGCGTTTATATCAGTGGCTGCCATAATGATTTTCCTTGACTTGGCTCGCGACGTTTCGGAAATTAAAATCGCTTTGTTAAAAAAGCAGAACGAGTAGAGCAGCATATTGTTTGCCCCAATGCTTGACGCATTGGGCTAAATGCCCGCCGCTTCAAGCGCCGCCGCATTGCGAAGCAATTCGGTGCCGCCGTCAGCGGCGAGCTTCCCTTTTTGCAGCAAAAGCACCCTTGAGCAAAGCGTTTCTGCGAGCGCTAGGTCGTGGGTGGCAATCAGCTTGCCCTGCGGCAGCTTTGAAAGGACATCTATTAGGCTGCGCCTTGCACGGGGGTCCAGAAAAGCCGCAGGCTCGTCAAAGAGCAGGAAATCAGGGTTCATGGCGAGGACAGTGGCGATGGCCGCAAGCCGTTTCTCGCCGCCGGAGAGCTTGAGCGGGGAACGGGCAGCCAAATGCCCTATTTCGAGGCTTCGCAATGCTTGATTCACCCGTTCAGCTGTTTCTGCTTCGCAGCTGCCGAAGCTGCGTGGCCCAAAGGCAACGTCTTCAAATATGCTTGGCATGAAAAGCTGGTCGTCTGGATTTTGAAAAACAAGTCCGATTCGGGAACGGATTTCCCGCAGGTTCTTCTTGTTCAGAACCGCCTCGCCCAGATGGATTTCTCCCGCCGCTGGCATTAGAACACCCACAAGCGAAAGCAGCAGCGAGGTCTTTCCTGCGCCGTTCGCACCGATCATAGCCACATTTTCCCCAGCTTCAACCGAGAAGCTTACGCTTTCGACTGCCCGAGTCCCGTCAGTGTATTCAACTGTCAAGTCAACAACTTTCAGCAAATCGGCACCTACCAGAATGTTACGAAGCGCAGCAGCAGCGACGGCAGGCAAACTGCAGCCAAGGCAATAGCATCCCTGCGCAGCAGCCTTCGCCTTGCGGTGGGGATGTGCACAAGGGAATAACCCCTGCAGCGCATGGCGGCATGGACACGCTCTGCCCTGTCAAAGCCGCGAATGAACAGATGCCCTGCAAAAGAGCCCATATGGCGCATTTCAAGGGCTTTTTTGTTGCCGGAGCGGAGTTTGTACGCTGTTGCCATTGAGTGCGCCTCCTCAAGCAAAACACTGATGTACCGGAACGTCGTTTCAAAAATCATAACAAATACCATCGGTGCGTGGAGCCTTCTGAGCTGAGCCGTCAACTCAAAAAAAGGCGTTGTTGCGACAAGGATCAGTGCAGCCATGACGCACAGGTACATTTTCAGCAAAATCGTTGCCAGCGACAACATGCCAAAACTGACTGAGAAGCCGCCTATGGAAAAGGCTGCAGCCCTGTCTAAAACTGCATTGGACAGGCCAGCGAACAGGCAGAACGGCAAAGCTATGAGCACACGTGAGAGGAGCAGTTTGTAGGGCAGCTCCGCAAGCGCCATCATCACGAAGGGATAGAACATGTAAGGCGCCAGCCGGGAGAAATCGTAGCGCCCGAAAGAAACTACCAGTACAATGACAGCAATAGCGGATAACAGCTTGGTAAGCGGGTGCAGGCGGTGTACCGCCGTCTGGCCGGCAGAGAGGTTTTCCAGGGAGCGAAGCTCATGGACGCGCGCACTGATGTCAGACATTTGAGTTGGCCCTTTTTCGACTTTTCGCTTTTGAGATTATCAGCCCGGCCGCTCCGGCGAACATAAAAGCAGCCGCTGCGCCTAAAACACCCGACAATGACGTTCCGGCTGCGTTGTCAGGATCAGACACAAAAGCGTAATCCGGCAGCAGCGCAGTTTTCCCCTGCAAGCTTGCTGCTCCGTCGTATATGCCTCCTGCGGCCTCAAGCTCTGTTTCTGCGCCGGATGATTTCCCCATAGCCTTCCCTGCCGCCCATTCAAGGCCGTCTGGGTTTGTGGATGCGTAAAGGGACAAGGCGCTGCTGCATATTATTGTCAGCACCGCAAGCGAAGCAAGGACTTTTTTCATTGAAAAGACGCCAATGCGCTTGCCATACTGAGCAGAGCCGATGATCTCAGGGCGCACTTTATAGACAAAGGCCAGCACTGCCGAAGTGACAGCTCCTTCAACTAAGCCGATGACGAGGTGGATCGGGAGCATGAGCGCGGCAAACGTGCCAAACGGGAGCACTGTAATGCCTGAAAGCAGCGTTTGGAGCACTACGCAAAACGCGCCAAGCTCAAGTGCCGCCACAGAGGATGCCAATGATGCAGCAGACAACCGCTTGGTGCCGAGGCCGTTTTTCAGCAAGGGCCTGAATATCAACGGATATACTATCAAGCATGGGATAACGCCCATATTGAATATGTTGCAGCCCAGCGCAAGCAGCCCTCCGTCAGCGAAGAAAAGGCATTGTATGGCAAGCACCGCCGAAATGGACAGGAAAGCCGGAACGCCGCCGAGCAAGCCGGCAAGCAGGATGCCTCCCACGATGTGCCCGGAGGCGCCGGTTGCAGGTATCGTGAAATTGATCATTTGCCCTGCGAATACCATTGCGCCGGCAACGCCCATTATCGGGATTTTTTTTTCGCCAAATTCGTCGTTGTTGACTTTCGCCACCGAAACTCCTATTGCCGCTGCGCTGACTGCACACATCGTCAAGCCAACCGCCGGGGAGAGAAGCGCGTCTGCCATATGCATTGTTTCCTACGATCCTCCTTGTAACCTCATTAATTTTAATTATATCGGTTATTTAATAGTCCGCAAGCCCGGTGGGGGGATATTATTTTAAGCTTCGGTGTGGTATAATACAGGAATAATCAAAGAAATAACAGTTTGAGGGAGCGAGGCATGAGCGAACACACGCATACGCACGCGAATACTAAAGCAGTCCTGAACCGCCTCTCACGGGCGATCGGGCATTTGAGCGCAGTGCGCAACATGGTGGAACAGGGGCGCGACTGTTCCGAAGTGCTGATTCAGCTTGCTGCAGTACGTTCCGCAATAAACAAAACTTGCGAGGTGATTCTTAAAGACCACATGGAGCACTGCGTAGTTGATGCGATAAACACCGGTGACAAGGAGGCTCTTGAGGAATTGAACCGTGCAGTAGAGTTGCTGTTGAAATGAGGTAGCACATGGGAATTGTTGACACTTTTGATAACACCACTGAGGAGATATTGAAACCCTCCTGCATAACAGGGATGATTGACGGGTTCCCTGAAACTGTAATAGCCGTGTTCAATCAGAAAACGATAAACGTGCTTCTCCGGCTCTGCGAGACTGAGATCGTAAGCAGCATGTATGCAGGAGACGAGGTGCCTGTCTACAAGACATTCTACAAGGGCAAGCCGATAGCTTTTTTTCTGGCTTGGCTTGGAGGGCCTGCGACTGTTGGGATGCTGGAGGAGATAATTGCAAAAGGGGGCAAGAAGATCCTGCTGTTCGGCTCCTGCGGGTCGCTTGAGAGCAGCATCACAGACGGGCATGTGGTGGTTCCGACAGCGGCTTACCGCGACGAGGGGACGAGCTACCATTACGCGCCGGCAGGGACGGGCGACTTTATAGAAGTCAAAACAGCGGGCCGGCTAGTTGAGGTGCTGTCAGAGCTCAAAGTGCCGTTTATCTGCGGCAAGACGTGGACAACGGACGGCCTTTACCGGGAGACGCGCAAAAATATGGGACTGCGGAAGAAAGCCGGCTGCATAACGGTTGATATGGAATGCGCCTCAGCCATGGCGATGGCAAATTTCAGGAACGTAGAGGCTTACCAGTTTTTGTACACGGAAGACAACCTAGACTGTGCAGAATGGGAACCGCGGCTGCTAGGGAACTTGCCCGACAGCTTCAGGGAAAGGTATGTGCGCATCGCGCTTGAAGTGGCGATCAGGATTTAATAGGGCCAATATATGAAAAAAGGGGCATGCCCTAGGAATTTCATGGCAGCCCCGTTTATTTGGTTTCAGTTTGCCGAGCCTTTTATTCTACACTACTCCTTGAGCAAGCATGGCTTTCGCAACCTTCAGGAACCCTGCGATGTTCGCGCCTGCCACGTAGTTGCCCTCCATGCCGAACTCTTTCGCTGAGTTCTCGCATGCTTTGAATATGTCAACCATGATCTGCTTGATCTTTGTGTCCACTTCTTCAAAAGTCCAGTAATACCTCATGCTGTTCTGAGCCATTTCAAGGGCAGAGGTGGCGACTCCGGCTGCATTGGCGGCTTTTGCCGGGCCAACAACGACTTTGTTGTCAAGCAGGTACTTGAGTGCGTCGTTGGTGGTGGGCATGTTCGAGCCCTCGCATAAGAATTTCGTACCGTTTGCAACGATCTTTTCGGCGTCTGCCATATGGATTTCGTTTTGCGTCGCGCAGGGGATGACCACGTCGGCTTTCACGCCCCATGGCTTTTCTTTCGGGTAGAAAGTCGCGCCGCTGAATTTCTCGGCATATGGCGCCACTATGTCCTGTCCGCTTGACCTGAGGACCAACAGATAGTCTATCTTTTCGCCAGAAACACCATCTGGGTCGTGGACATATCCGTCCGGGCCTGAAATGGTTATAACTTTGGCACCGAGCTCAGTCGCTTTGGACACCATGCCCCATGTAACGTTGCCGAACCCCGAAGTTGCGATAGTCGCACCTTGCAGGGTCGCCCCGTGGGCTTTTAGCATTTCGTCTGCGAAGTACACTATTCCGTAACCTGTGGCCTCCGTCCTGGCTAGAGAGCCGCCCCAGCCTACGCTCTTGCCCGTGATGGAGCAGTTGTACGTGTCAGAGAGCCTTTTGTACTGCCCGAACATAAACCCGATTTCCCTGGCACCAACACCCATGTCGCCGGCGGGGCTGTCGGTGTCCGGCCCTATGTGCCTGTACAGTTCAGAGATGTAGCTCTGGCAGAACCTCATGATTTCATTGTCTGATTTCCCCCTTGGGTCGAAATCGGCGCCGCCTTTGCCGCCTCCGATGGGGAGCGGCGTGAGTGCATTTTTGAAAATCTGTTCGAAAGCGAGGAATTTGACGATCCCGAGGTTGACGGAAGGCTGAAAGCGCGTCCCGCCTTTATAGGGACCTATTGCGCTGTTGAACTGCACACGGAAGCCTCTGTTGACATGAGGTTTTCCATTGTCGTCCACCCATGGTACTCTGAAAATAATCTGCCTTTCTGGTTCAATCAGCCTCTCGACAACGCCTGAAGCAATATACTCAGGGTGCTTTTCAAGGACAGGGGCGATTGATTCCAATACTTCTTCAACGGTTTGAATGAACTCCGGTTCTCCGGGATTTCTTTTTTTCGCAATCTCAATGAATTGCTCAACTACTTTTGCCATCTCGTTCTCCTTTAATTGATGAAATAACCTCATACGATATAAAATAGGTCCGTTAACTTTAATATAGCATTTTGTTAAATCGTAGTCAATATAATTCAGCGTAAAAAACGAGCAATTTGACTATGCAACCATGAAATGGTAGAATATTGGATATGATCCCAAGCAGCGAATGGAGCGGGCAATCCTGTTTGAAACGGCTAACAACCCGGGCGAAGTGAACCGTGTACCGGGGATTGAAAAATTGGCAGCTATGTTCGCGCAAAACATGTTGAAACAAGTTAAGAAATGAGATATAATTAATCGGCTGCAAATGAATGCGGCAGACACAGCATACGATTGAAGTGAAAGGAGTGATTGATCGTGGAAAGCGGACCTAGTAGTTTTGGCCCAGAAAGTGATAAACGCACCTGTTCCCGGCTTTTGCTGCTTTTACGGACATTCGTGACAAGCAGTTCGTTCAAAAGTTGGGAAAAAACTGAGAAAGAGAGGTATTTGCCCAATGGAGAACGAAAAAAAACTAAGTGCTTTGATTTCAGAGATCCTCAGCCTGCTTGAGGACAAAAAGTACATTCAGGCAAGGGAAGCCCTGCTTGCAAACAACGAAGTGGAAATAGCCGAGATAATCGAAGAACTGATGGAAGATCTCGGCATGGAGAAAACCATCATCCTCTTTCGGACTCTCCCGAAAGACGTGTCGGTGGAAGTCTTTGCCTACCTGCCGATCGACGACCAGATCAAAATCATTAACGGGATAACCGACAAGGAAATACAGTACATCCTCGACGAGCTTTCGTTCGACGACATGATCGACGTCCTCGACGAGCTTCCAGCTAACCTTGTTGACAAGATACTGGAGAAGACGCCAAAGGAGGAGCGGAAACTCATCAACACTTTCCTGAACTATCCGGACACCTGTGCGGGAAGCCTCATGACGCCAGACTACATAAGCCTTCAGAAGGACATGACCGTCGAGGAAGCTCTTGCGTACATAAGAAAAAAGGGCATGGACAGCGAGACTATTTTCACAAGCTTTGTAAAAGAAAAAGGGCGGGAAAACACAGGGGGGAAAAAAGACCAGAC
>WRJK01000131.1 GCA_009782285.1 Clostridiales bacterium | reverse complement strand
TTTTGGCCGCTTCGCCGTCGTGCGGGGCAACGATCAGTGCAGTGACGCCCTGAGTAATCAGGTTTTCGCACTGGGTCTGCTGCCTTCCGGCGTCGTTGTCGGCGATCTGGATGTTAACTTCAATGCCCATGGCTGCCGCTGTCCTGTCGAAGGACTCTTTGTCAAGAACCCAGCGCTCTTCACGCTGCGTCGGCAGCGAAATGCCGATTTTGACAACTTCCGGTGGTGGCGTTACGTCGGTGCCGCCGTTGTCGGTGTCGTTGCCGCCGGTGTCGTTGCCGCCGTTGTTGCCACAGCCGAACATCCCAAACGCCAACAATGCAACCATCAAAATAACAATAACTTTTTTCATTTCTCTCCTCCTTTTTGATAAGAAATAATATTTTACAACTTTAGCTAAAACGCTTCCGTTTTAGTTAACCAATGTGATGGCAGCCCCGCCCTCCGGCGTTACATGCCTCCCGTCTGTACGATCCTGACGTCTGGGATCATCTCGCCGATGCAGACGTAGACAAGGCCGCTGATGCCGCTGTCGTCGCTGTCGTCGTACAGGATGCGGGGTATGCTGCGCTCCGGCGAATACAACGCAATGCGCATCCGGATCTCCTCGCAAAGGACCTTGTCAAAGGCTTCCCCTCCAAAGACGATCGCCGCAGGGTTGATGATCGCAATGTAGTTCGAAGCTATTGAAGCGAAAAAGTTCACCAAGGCGCTGTTTGCGCTTTTGTCCGCGCTTTCGCCGCCGCGCTTGAAGCTGCTGATAAACGGGTTCATCTTGTTCTCAAGGTAGCCGCCCTCCATGGTGAAGTCGCACCGGGGAGCCTCCCCGTCAAGGGGTGCCATGAAGCCCAGCTCGCCGGAAAAGTTGGACGACCCGTGGTAAAGCATTTTGTTGATGATGATCCCTGAACCCATGCCGTTGCCGGCGTAAATATACACAAAATTGTCAACTTCATTCCTCAAATGGGTACTGTAGTAGCCCATCGCAGCCAGTTTGACGTCGTTTTCAATATGGAACGGGACGTTGAACCGTGCAGACAATTCCCTTCGCAGATCGACACCCTCCCACACTTCGATTTTGGGGATCGCGAACATCTTCCCGTCGGGCATCAGCGCCCCCGGTATGCCAATCCCGACTGCCTTGACTTCTGACCGGGCGTGGCCAAGCACGGCGTTGATCGCCTTGACTGTCGAGATGACAGCTGCCTCGCGGGTGGAATTGTCGAGTTCGCAAACAGTTTCGTACAACGTGTTCCCGACTATGTCGGACAGCCTGCACAGGTATTTCCCCCACGAATAGTATAGCACAACAATGCAGCCTGCGTTACTGTTTATTTGATAAAGTACAGCTTTCCTTCCGGCACCCTCAGTCGTGAGGCCCACGGAGCAGACAATCCCTGCCTCTTCCAGGCCGCTGACGATCTTGTTGACAGTAGGAAGACTCAGTTTCGCCAGCTTGGCGAGTTTTGGCTGCGTGAGCGGGCCATGCTTGTACAACAGCCTTACTATTCTAGAAGAATTCACTTCCTTCAACATTTTCGGGTTTCCTATTAGTGTCATTTCCATTACCTACTTTATTAATAAAGTTTGCTAATTATACGATATCTGCACGATTTTGTCAAGATTCAAGTTAATGGTTTTGAAATAATTTTGAAGTATTTTTGTAATATTTATAAAAACCAAGCCCAATTTTGACTTTGTAACTCAAATGTAACCGACGCGTGATAGTATATATGGTAATAGGAGGTGTGTACATACGTAAAAACAGAGAACCTCAACTCTGCAAGGCAAAAGAGGCAAATTATATTTTGGAGGTTAATAAGGTTATGAATTTTAGGAAAATGAAAAAATTTACAAGTGTTCTTCTCATTTTTGGGCTGGTGCTCGCATCCGGCGTTTTCGCATTTGCGGACGAGGGTTTCGTGGCTTCGGCCGCACTGCAAGAAGAGCTTGAAGCAGCCGGTGACGGCGGTATCGTAGAACTTTCGACGGGGATAGCGGTGCTGGCTGCCGGCGATGCGCTCACAGTCCCAGCCGGGGTTACCCTGATCGTCAGCGGCGATGCGGGGATCGACGTCAGCGGCGGCACGCTCAGGATAGAGAACGGCGGCAAATTCCTGCTGGATGACGGCGGTACTCTTACCATCAGAAACCAGTACGCGGTCTACGTTGGGACGAACGGCATACCAAACGCTGTTATGGACATATCCCAAGGCACTTTTGTCAACATGTATACAGGGTTCTTCCCGACCGTCACAAACCAGGGCGAGCTGTACATCCTTGACGGGCAGGCTATCGGCAGCCTGCAGAGCTATGCAGGGGCGCCTTTCGTCACCTACGCCAACTATGCCGCAGTCGGCGACGCGCTGGCGCAAGCCGGAGAAGTTGACAGGGGGCTGTACACAGTGGGAAGCTTGGCTGCCCTTGACGCCGCAATCGGAGCGGTAGAATTTGGGATCACGGCCCGCTACTACACCGGCGGTTTTGCGTCTGATTTTGACAACAGGTCGGCTGTCCGAGCCCAGATAGCCGGCTGGGCGGCAGATATTGCAGCTGCCGTCGATGAGCTCGAACTCAAGGTAGCCGTCAACATGGCTACAGGCAAAGACAACATCCTGAGCATCACAGAAAACGAAAAGAGCGTCTGGACTGTGGACTTCAGCGCATTTGTGACATACAACGACGGTTCGGAGGGCATGGTTGCATTTTCGGCGATTGTCCCCAAGAACGGCGCGGGGACGGTGGATCTGGGTGATTTCATCCTCGTTTACGACATTAAGGGGAACGGCAGCAACGTTAAAACGTTTGAAATCGTGCCCAAATAGCGCAGTGAACAATTTGCCGCACCAAACAAGCAGGGCGTTCGCCGCATGATGCGGCGAACGCCCTGTGTCCTAGTTAAGTCAATAGTTAAGTCAACGGTTCTGTCAGGAGCTGGTCAGTTCCTGGCAGTTATTTCGTGTAATGGATAAACAGATCCAGAAGGTCGAGCATGTCGATAACCCCGTCGCTGTTGACGTCGCACATGCTTGCAGTGACGCCTTTGCCTCTGGAGTCGTTAACCTTGACCAAAGTATCCCAGCTTGGCGAATCCTTGTCGAAACCGCAGTACAGCAGCATGATGCCCAAGTCAAGGGCATCGACGATGCCGTCCCTGTTCAGGTCGTACTTGGAGAATACCCTCTGGTCGATGTTGGTCACAGCAACGCCTTCTTCGATCATGGTGTCAAAATACTCCGTCACGTCGCCCACAAGGCCGGAAGCCTTGATCTTCGAAAGGACCACAGCTGCGTCGCCTACGGCTCTGGGAGCGAAGACGAAGGTGGCAATGTCAACAGGCAGGTAAGACGAGAAGCCGTCACCGTCGCCTGACTTGTAAGCAAGCGTGACGTTGCCGGACCACAGGTCGCCGCCCAAGCTGCGCCACATTATGTCGTTCATGACCGTGAACCCGTTGAGGGGTTCGACGCCTATGCTTGCCAGCAGGCTGCCGTCAATCACGATGTCAGCCTCAAAGGTCAGGAGGTTCTTTGCGTTGGCGATTGTCAAGGTGAAGTCAACATTCTTGTCTATGTCGCTCTCCTCGTCTACGCTAAGGTAGGCAAGAACCGAAACGTCCATGGCGTCGATGCGGGTTTTGGCAGCCAGAAGATCGTCAGCCAGCGTGACTTCGGCCTTCTGGGCGTCGGTCAGGCCCATGTACATGTCGTATATCTCGTGTATCCTGCCCTTGTCCCTTGGTGCTTTCATGTCTTTGGGCACCGGAAGCGCAGCGATGAGCATATTGCAGGCCTTGGGCTCTATGGCCAGGAAACGCGGGTAGTTTGTGTGGCCGGTGAAGTTGGAAGCCGGGGCACCCATCCCTACCAGCGTGTTGTAGTAGTCTCTCACGTGCTTGACCCACAGCGCGTCGTAGTAGGTCGGGGCGTTGGTCGGCAGCCTGCGTTGGCCCGCTGCGTTGGAGTAGTAGCCCCAGTTGCCGCCCAGCAGGTTGTTGCTGTCGCCGTTGTAGTTGGACAGGTACGCTATCGTCCTTGAAGACAGTTCGCTCAGGTACTGGGACGCTGTGCGCCAGTTTGCGTTCGGGAATTCAGGGAAGCCGTTGCGGTTGAAGTTGACCCATGCAATGCCCACTTTCTGGTCAGGCGCAACCACTTCAGCGCACTTGTTGGCGTAGCTCCTCATGAACGGGTCTTCGAAGGAATACATCCACTGCTGGTCATGCTGGTAGCCTGTCTGGAATATCACCGGGTTCGGGTAGAAGTACTCGGCGAACATGGCCCAGTCGTTCCCGTTGGCCGGCACCATGCCGTCGCCGACCTCGGACTCGTTGTAGCGCCCGCCGTGGGAGCCGTCCCAAGAGCCGTAGTTCTGGGTGTCATCCACTAAGATGATCGGGTTTGACTTGCCGTCCGTGCCGCCGCGGTAGGTGGTCGGCAGGTGGTGCGCGTCGTAGTGCTTCAGCGCGATGGAGTATTCAGGACCCCAGTGGCTGTAAACGTCCTCGTTCCACTTCTGCGCCCTGTAGTCGGAAACTATCAGCCCGCAGTCCTCAGCAGTGTGGTTGTACCACTCCACGTCCACCGCGAAGCCCTTGATGCAGTTGAACTGCTTTGCCCTGTGGCTCAGCACGTCCATCTCGGGCTCGATGAGCCTGTTCATGTTCTCCACCTGCAGGTACACCTGCGCGTTCGGGAAGTTTTCATCAAGGTACGCAAAGAACGCATCGCCCACCGGGTCGGTGCCCAAGGAGATGCCCATCTGCTGGTAGTACGCCGCCGGGTACTTCAGGCATCCGGAGGCTTCCAAAACGCTCCAGCTTGTGGTGCCTGCCATCAGCGAGCCGCCGCCCACGCCTGAAATCCAGATGTACCATGGCTCTGCGTCGGGCATTGCCGCCTGCAGGTTCGCAAGGGCTGACTGGTGGTTTGACGCAGAGAAGCCCGTGTCTTGGCCCGTCGGCTTGCGCATGCCCACAGAAACGATGTTGGGCTGCACTTTGTCGCTGCCGTCCGGGTTCACGAAGCCTTCAGCCCTCGTCAGCAGCTGGTAGTTCATGATGCAGGACTTGGTCAGGTAGTCCAGCCCGTCGTAGGCAGCCCTGGCGGCGGCCACGTCAGCCGGGTTGGCTGGATCCATGTCGTGGATCATTTTTTGAACGGCTTTGCCTGGCACGTAGCAATCGTCATGGAATTTCTGTTCATAAAGCTCCTGCCACGCCATTATCTTCTTTGCATCGGCGTTGTTTGCGAAAGTACTCGATCCGAGTACGCTGGTCCTCCTGCCGGATTCAACCCTGTTGTAGTAAGCCGGTGCTTCGGTGAACATGTATTCTGTCTGGGCTATACGGGACATGTGGTGCTGCCAGTCCTCGCCGGGCCATGGTTCAGCAAGGTCTGCGAGCCACATTTTAATCATCAGAGCCTCCTGGTCAAGCATGTTCTCGTAAAGGGCGTTGTATTCACCCGAAGCCGATGTGAACTTGGTTCTGTCCGCACTCGCAATGCTGGCTGCCGGCGAGTTCATCGTGCCGTAGCTTGACGCTCCCAGCGAGCGCTTGACAAGCCAGATGTCGTCGTACTGGTCGTACCCGTAGGTGTCGATGTCGATGCTTGCCATTTTGTCCAGCGCCCACTCAACTGGGGTGAACGGCCATGTCAGGGGCTTCTTCACTTCGAAGGGCACCCAGTAGTTGCCGGAAGCCACGATCATGGAGTGGATTGTGAGGTATTCGTTCCACCCGTTGTAGCTGCCAGGGTTGGTGAGCCCGCTGTAATTCCAAGCGGAATCGACCCATGCTTGGTTGTCGCCCATGGCGACTGCCGTCACGACGAAGGGGGATTTAAAATCCGCACCGCCGTCGCCGGTGCCGTTGCGCGTACCGTCCATGTTGAACGTGCCAATCCTCTGCCCCGACGTGCTGTTGCCCAAGTTGTTGTTCGTAAGCGTGCGCACCAGCCTGTCGAGGGGCTCGATGCAGTAGCCTTTAAGGGACTTGTTGCCGAATGCCGTGTCGCCGCAGACCATGTAGTCGGTCCCGAGGCGCCATGGGATACGGCAGGAATTGTAGGCGTAGCGCTGGTCGCTGCTGCCCTCGAGGACGCTTCCTGTCGGGGTCGCCCAGCGGCCTGTTGCTGTCGTTCCGCCCTGCCTGATGACAAAGTCGGACAGCAGCCCGTTGTCCCTGCCCAGTGCCGCCTGCTCTTCGCGGATGTCGCGTATGACGCCGTATGTGGCGTCTACGACAGCCTGCCAGTCGTGAGCGGGGTCCGCTATCGCGAATGCCTTCAGGTGGTCGAGCATAAAGTCGGACGGGCGTGTCGCTGCGCCTGTTCCGGTGCCGGTGTTTCCGCCGGCGCTGCTCCCCCTTGCCCAGTCGCCAAGGAGCAGGGTTTTAAAGGTGGGGTGGACGCAGTACTGCCAGAAGCTCTCCATCATATTGAGTGCTATCTGCTTGTAGTTGTACCTGCCGTCGCTGCCCCATTGCTTGTCCGCAAGCATTAGCGCGTAAATGATGTCCATGTCGCCGTCTGTGGCGCTTGAGGGGCCTGACGGACGGCTCCACGTGCCATCCGCGTTCTGAATTATTTCCCAGCAATGGAGCCAGCTTGCCCCGCTGGGGTTTCCGCTGGTGCCGTTGGTCGGGAAATCCCTGACCGTGCGGAACATTCCGTCAAAGTAGTCTTTGATGTATAACTGCCTGCCTCCGACGGTCACGAGGTTCTGGTTCGATGTGGAATTGCCGATAAAATGCTCGTCCGCGCCCGCCAGCAGCGTCAGCATCAACATGCCGTAGCCCATGGACTCCGAACAGGTAATCTGTCCGGCGCTCGCGCCGCCGCCTTCGCCATGGCGTATCACCATGCGGAAGGTATCGGGGTTGGTGGGGCTGCCGGCGTTACCGCTGACTGTCTGGGCAGCCGGTTGAATATGGTAGTCGCGAAGAATTTTTTTGAACTGGTCGATAACGTCCTGGTTCATCTGCGCCTGCGTCCGGTTGTTCGGCATGACGCGGGGGA
>WRJK01000130.1 GCA_009782285.1 Clostridiales bacterium | reverse complement strand
CTACCAACTCCCCACTACCCACTACCAACTACAAACTACCAACTAGCAACTCCCCTCCAACTACCAACTACCAACCACCAACTCCCAACTACCAACTACAAACTACCAACTACAAACTCCCAACTCCCCACTACCCACTACCAACTAGCAACTAGCAACTAGCAACTAGCAACTAGCAACTAGCAACTACCAACTACAAACTACCAACTCCCAACTACCAACTCCCAACTACCAACTACAAACTACCAACTACAAACTACAAACTCCCAACTCCCCACTACCCACTACCAACTAGCAACTAGCAACTAGCAACTAGCAACTACCAACTACAAACTACCAACTACAAACTACCAACTCCCAACTACCAACTCCCAACTACCAACTACAAACTACCAACTACAAACTACCAACTACAAACTACAAACTCCGACAGCACATTCCACGACAGCACACATCCGGCAATATTGGACTCTTTCACGGTTTTGATTGTTTCTTCGACATATTCGGCAGTTGTAGCGCAGAAATCGGTCTTGTTGACCTCTACGCCGGAATACACCCTGCACGGCAGCTTGGCCAGCTGGGCGAGCTGCGCTCTGAAGCATTCTTCGCTTGACAGATCGTCAGTGCCCCACAGCGCTTCAAGCCTGTCCCCTATGCTGCAGCCATTAGCGGCAAGCTCAGCTTTCATGTGCCTCGCTTCGTACGGCACCCCTGCGGGAGCGTCGGTGACCCGGTAGATCATGGGTTTGATGAAATCAGCGCATCCTGCCAGCGCCTCTGTGTCCTGCCCGAACAAATACGCAAAAGGCGGGGCAAAAACGTCCAGCCCTACCTTAAGCCCCCTCTGCCTGAACATTGCGGCTACTTTTGCCACGGATTCTGTTATCAGTTTCGCCCTTGCACGAAACAGTTTGTCAATAAGCGCATTCTCAAAAGTGTAACCCATGCCGTGCAAAGCCTCCGGGATCAAGAAGCCTTTGCTGCTGTGCCCCATAAGCTTCATAAACTTGCCCATGTCCACACCTTCCTGGCTGTAATAATCGCGGCACCTCTTGCAGTAGCACCCCATGCCGGACGCAAACCCGTTGCCAAACGTCGAAAACCTTATCTTGTCCAGAAACACCCCATCAAATCCGCAGTCCTTGAAATGCCTGTCAAAATGCGCAGCGGCAAGGCCGATGTTGACCGGCTCGCTTGGGCAGGCGAAAGTAAAGTCGTCATCAGCGCCTGAAACTGCGCCAACATGCTTGCCACCAAGAAAATCGACAGCCGCCACTGCCTCGCCACCAAGCTCCGAAAACACCGGAAGCCAAAGGAACACTTCCTTTTTTAGCTCATGCAAGGCCGAAGTTATTTTATCGTACGGCGCACCTGCATTCCAGCCGATGATTGCGGATTCCGCACTGAACCTGTCTATGGCTGATATCAGTTTTTCCGTGTCTCTGTCTGTATATGACGCAGGGCCGTAAAGGCCCCCTGTAAACGCTTGCACAATTGTTCTCATGGTTCAAGTCCTCATAGTGCACCCCACGTGCCCTTCAAATTGCTTCCATTGCTGTTTACGATATTGCTGTAATACAGCGCACTGTCCTTTGGTGTGCGCTTGAGCGTCTGAAAATCCACGAACACCAGCCCAAACCGCTCGTTGTACCCGCTGTTCCACTCGAAGTTGTCGAGCAGACTCCAGTGGAAGTAGCCTCTCAGGTCAACGCCTTCGCTGATTGCTTGGGAAAGGGAAAGCAGGTGCTTCTGCAAGTAGTCGATCCGCGAAGAATCGTGCACCTTACCGTCAAGGGAAACCGTGTCGGTTGCTGACATCCCGTTCTCCGTAATAACAATCGGCAGCTTGTACCGCTCAAACAGGAACTTGGGTGCCCAGCGCAGGCATTCCGGCGTTACAGGCCATGAAAACCCGGTTTTGGCGTGACCAGGCTCGCAACGCAGCACTTTGTGCCCGCTGCCATCGGCCTTTACGGGAGCGCTGTGGTAGATGTTCTGCCCGTATACGTCGATTGGCTGGCTTATCAGCTCCATGTCCCCAGGCTTAACCCTTGGCATGAGGGGCTCAAGATGCTCCTGCGCCTCTTTTGGGTATTTGCCGAGGATTACGGGGTCGCTCCACCATGCCACGGAAAAAGTCCAGTCGCTTTCGTTTACGGCAAATGTCGCCTCCCTGGCAGCTTCCACGTCGCGGGGGTCTTCCGAAGCCGGATGGTAGTGCCTGCCCGTCGGTGCGTAGCCTATCGAAGCCATCGGTGCCGACGCCCTGACGGCTTGAACCGACTTGCCGTGGGCGAGCATCACGTTGTGGGCCATCGCAAGGCAGTCCTTTGCCGGGAACTTTATCCCCGGAGCATGGAAAGTGTCATAGCAAGAAATCCCGATGAAGCACTGCGGCTCGTTCAGGGTAAAGATGCTTTTGACCCTGTCGCCGAAACGCTTTGCGATCAATTCCGCATATTCGGCAAACCAGCTTGGGCTGTCGTCGTTCAGCCACCCTCCCCTGCGGAAAAGCTCGTATGGGTAGTCCCAATGGAAGAGGGTAGCGTGGGGGGTTATGCCATGCGCCAGCATGCTGTCGATCAGCCTGTCGTAAAAATCAACGCCCTTCTGGTTGGCAGCCCCGGTGCCTTCGGGCAGCAGACGCGGCCAAGAGAATGAAAAACGGTAGTTCTGTATGCCGAGGGACTCCATGATCGAAAAATCCTCGCCAAACCTGTGATAGTGGTCGCAGGCAACGTCGCCGGTGTGGCCGTCAAAGACACGCCCGGGCTGGCGGCAAAACACGTCCCATATCGAGTCCCCTTTGCCGCCCTCGTAAGCACCGCCTTCGATTTGGTAAGCGGACGTTGCGGCACCCCATGTGAAATTCTTTGGAAAAAGCCCTTTCATCCTTTAATCGCCCCCTCAAGCAGGCTTTGCTGTATCTTTTCGCTGAATAACATGTATATCAATATGACCGGAACCGTAGCAGTGACCAGCCCTGCGCCGATCAGCCCCAGCTTCCTGGAATGCACGCCCACAAAATCCAGCACCCCTACGGTTATCGTTTTGTACGAGTTTACGTCGACGAACGTCTGCACCATCAGCAGGTCGTTCCATGCGCCCATCACCGTGAAAATGCTGGCGGTAGCCAGCGCGGGCATGATAAGCGGCATCATTATCCGCCAGAACAAGCCGAAAATGCCGCACCCGTCTATTAGCGCCGCTTCCTCAAGCTCCCTTGGGATGGCTTTGAAAAAGCTGGTCAGTATCATCATGCTCATAGGGATGGCAAACGCTACGTACACAACAGTCAGCCCTACATAGGGCACGTTGCGGAGATGCGTCGCCTCAAGCACCTGAAACAGCGGGAGCAGCGCTGCGTGGGGCGGTATCATGATGCCTACGACGAAGACCATCAGGACGATGCCTGATATCTTCCATTTCATGCGGGCAACTGCATAGGACGCCATCGCCGTCAGGATTCCGACTATGAACACGGTCGCTCCCGTGTATATCGCCGAGTTGAGCAGGTACCTCGGTATTGTCGAGCGCGACAGCACCGTGGCGTAGTTCTGCCACTGGAACACCGCCGGCCATCCAAGGATGTTGTCGCTCATGAGGATGTCCGCGTTTGATTTCAGCGAAAACATCACAAGCCAATACAGCGGGTAGAGCTGGACCATCGCGAACAGCACAAGCCCGGTTATGGCAATTATAGTTTTATGGGTTGGTTTTTGCTTGATTTTCATAGCTGAGCCCTCACGACATTGAAGCGTTTTCTTCTGATTTTTTGAACATCCGATTTATCAGATAGCTCATAATCAGGCAGACCGACACCAGAAAGAAAGCCTGTGCACTGCCGTAACCCACAAGGCGGCCTTTGAACAGGTTGCGCCAGAGCAGTATGGCAGGCACCTGAGTGCCGCTGTGCGTACCGGAACCGACCATGGACACTACGATGTCATAGGTTTTGACTGAACCGACTGCGGCAAGCACGACGCACACCTTGATGACAGGCGCCAGCAGAGGGACGGTGACGTGCCATGTGGCTTTTGCGCCGGTCGCCCCGTCAATCATTGCGGCTTCGAAATAATCGGTCGATATCGACTTTATCCCGGCGTATAAAATCAGCATATGGTAGCCGATGTACTGCCAGATCGCAGCGAAAGCCACGCACAGGAAAGCGGTGCCGGGGTTCGTCAGCCAGTTGAAATGAAAGTCAGGCACCCCCAAAGCCCGGACCAGCGCGTTCACCATCCCCACGTCTGCAGAAAAGATATAGTAAAACAGCTTGCCAATTATGGTTGCGGCAATCACAACAGGAATAAAGTAAATCGTCCGGAACGCCTTTTCCCCCGGGACGCCTTTCGCCAGCTTGTTCGCAATGAGGAAAGCTATCGGTATCTGGACAAAAACCGAACCGAAAATCAAAATCGACATGTTTTTCAACGACTGCAGAAACAGCGGGTCGTTGGTAAAAAGCCTTTTGTAGTTTTCAACGCCGGCAAATTCCATCTTGGAAAGCCCGTTATAGTCAAAAAGGCTGTAGTAGCCTGTAATGAACAGCGGAACAATCACAACACCCAAAAAAATCAGCAGGGCAGGTGCCACGAAGGCCGCTATCGTCCACTTGTTTGATAATAGTCTGTCCACAACTATTTCTCCCTATAAAGAGAAATACGGAGCCGCTTTTTCAAACGGCTCCGAAAACCTCCAATTAATCGAATATCTTTGTGTATTCTTCAATAAACGCGCCGACGTTGGCTCTGGCGGCGAGCAGCGCCTGGCAGGCGTCGATGTGTATGTCAGCCAAATCGCCGGGAAGGAACGTGTCCCATGCAACCATACCGTCAACCATCCTGTTCGCCAGTGCAGAAACCTCTTTGCCCAGCGGCGTCAGGCCGCTCTCGTCGGTCGGGTAGTTGAAAGCTGTAAAGCCTTCGCCGATTTCGTGCTGGTGGGTTCCCATCGCCACGCTGAGCTCCCAAGCTAGGTCGGCCACCACTTCTGGGTGCTGGGTCGCTGCGTTTACAAACCACCCGTCGATGAATCCGCCTACGTAGTCCGTGTCCTTGCCGTTGCCGCCCGGTACAATCGGGATGGGCAGAGCCGTTACTTTGCCTGCCACAACCGAGTCCTCGTCGGTATAGACGTTGGTCGTGAACCAGCTTCCCGTCAAGCGCATGGCAGCTACGCCGGAAAAGAACTGCACGTTGGAAGTCACTTCGTCGATCTCAAGCGGGCTTTTCCCAAAGGCGTTGGCTGCGTTCATCTCAACCATCTTTTCAGCCGCTTCTACAAACCCGTCGTTGCCGGCAAAGCCAGCCATGTCGTCCAAAACTTTCGCTTCGTTCAATGCGCCTACAATTCGGTTGACAAGCGCCTCGTAGACGAAAGCCGCCTGCCAGCCGTCGTCAACGCCGCCGCCCAAGGCAACCGGGATGATCCCGGCAGCGTCGAACTTCTTGCATGCGTCGAGCCACTCGTCGTATGTCTCCGGCAGGGCTATGTTGTTGTCTTCAAAAAGTTCCACGTTGCAGTACAGCACCATCATCCACGACGCCATCGGCAGGCCGTACAGCTTGCCGCCGTAACGGAAGTTGTTGTCTGCGCCGTGCTTTATCGCAGCGACTTTGTCCGGGCTCAGGTAATCTTCGATGCAAAGCATCTTCCCTGCGTTGACGATATCCCCTGCGCGGCCTGCGCCCCAGTAAGAGAATATGTCGATGTTGGATGCGGAACCCGAGAACTCGGTCAGCATTTTCGTCTTGTAGTCGGCGTCCTGAAGTATGTGCTGCTCGATCTTCACATTGGGGTGCGCGTCCATGTACTCAGCGATGACCTTTTCGGTCGTTACCCTGTTTTCATCCGTTTCGTCAACATAGATGTGCCACAGGTTGATGGAAACTTGTTCCGCTTCTACGCCATTGCCATCGTCCCCGTTATCTCCCGCAGGCGGGGGGGTAGACGACGTACATGCAGAAAACATGAACACCATCATAACGACCAGCAATATAGCCAATAACTTATTCCTCATTTCATCTCCTCCATATTTCTTTATTTGCGAATAACGATTCACATCAGATTCATACTATCAAAACAACCATAATGTGTCAATACTCTTTTAACGCTAATGCATTTGATACCTTGACATTTTCAGATAAAATGATAAGCTATATGCAACAGCTTTGCTAAACTAAGTAACACAGATGTAATAAAACACGAAGGAAGGTGACGCCGACAAGCATTTCACGGGTTAACCACGAACCCCAAAAGCGAGGCTGAAAACAGAGAACCTCAACTCCAGAAAAAAAGAGGCAAAATACTCAAACCAATGAAAAAGGAGGAGAATGTAGTGAAAAGAAAAAGATTGCTTGCTTTGTTCACGGTACTGTGCATGCTGATAGGCATTTTCAATGTGAACGCGTTTGCAAGCTATGACGAACCGCTGGACATCGACGCGGGGGACGTTGTGCTGATCGACATCCCAGACGACTTTAGTGACGAAGCAATGGCAGTGGCTGCGGAGGATGACGACCCCGTTTTGGCGCTGCGCCCGTTCCCGCAGCACAACGGCGACAATTACTATTACCCGCCGGCAATGCCGTCAAACAAGACTCAGGCAGACATGGACAAAATGGTGTACGACCTGTTCCTGAACATCCTCAACAGGGACCTGATCGTGGCCACGAACTATCCCCAGACTGTTGAGGATTTCCTTTTGGCAGTCTACCATTCGCCCGGAGAGTCGGGATCCTTCACGGTTTCAGAATCCCACGGGTACGGCATGCTATTCCTTGCGTACATGGCGGGCTGTGAAGAGTGGCTCAACGCATCCGATTACCAATGGCGCAATGGGAGCACCAGCATCCATGACTACTACGACGCCATGCTCCGCACGGTTCAGGCTTTTCCGAGCACAGTCTCAGGATGGGGCCCCAACCGCAACATGATATGGTGCCTGTTCGGAAGCACGTCAGGAAGCAGCCAGGGCATCACCGGCACCGGCGCCAACAGGAGCGCCCCCTTCTATTCGCGAAGCGGCGAAAGGGACAGC
>WRJK01000129.1 GCA_009782285.1 Clostridiales bacterium | reverse complement strand
AATTCTCCGATGCACCTTGAAAAAACAGCTTGAAGCTCTCCTGCATTGATGTTTGCACGTTTCCCCTCATTTTATTTGAGTTTTTCCGTCCGCTTTTCTTTCATTGGTGCGTTTGTCCTGTACATATTTGGTGAATCCTCAAAAATAAATTAAACTAACAATCTTTACAATCATAGTCAACAATGATAGTATTAAGGCGATAGGCGTATATTGACGTACAAAGGAGGGGTGAATTTTAAGCGCCAAGGTTGTTTATTTATTAGTTTATTGTTTGAAAATAGCTTAATCATTAAAGGAGGAACGATTAATGAAAGGGTATGGGTATTGTATTAAATCCAAAAAAAGAATTCCCGCGTTGCTGTTGGCCTTCGTGATGCTTACAGCAACATTTTCGATGGGCGGCTTTGCATTTGCGGACGATTCCTCATTATGGGGAGGGGATTTTGACCCTGCGGCTGCACTTGCGAAACAAGGCACATATGAAGCGGGAAAGTACTACGTCTTCTATAACGGAAATATTTACACCAAAGCTAACGATTTTGATTTCAGCAAAAAGGAAATCACTTCAGCAAACGGAAAGATCAATTCGTTCGCCAATGCGGAGGTTGTCGTTTCGAAAGGGCAATGGATTGAGTATGCCGGCAACGACGTTGCCGGATGGGTGAATGCGGAGGGCCTTGCGGCAGCAATCGGTACAGCCGCTGCGCCGGGTGCCAACGCTGTATGGATCGACCTTGGCGGCGCAACGGTCATCCCCGGCATGGGGGACAGCCACTTGCACTTCATCGGCCAGGGGCAGACCAGGACTAGGATAGACATATTCTGGAAGCCGAAAGCCGAGATCATCGCAGCAGTCAAGGCTGAAGTTGAACGTTTGAACAACCCGGACGCATGGATTGTTTCCGGCGGTTTCCTGCAGGCCCATGCGAATTGGGACCCCATCGGAGGACGGGACGTATGGCCTACAAAATGGGATCTTGACGCAGTGGCGCCTCAGAACCCAGTAGTGCTGAGCCACGCATCAGGGCATGCAAGGTGGGCAAACTCCAGGGCCATGGAACTTGCCGGCATTGACAAGGACGGCATTGGCACAACGCCGAACCCCGCCGGCGGCTTGATAATGCGCGACGAGGTAACCGGCGAGGCGACGGGCATATTTACCGGCAACGCAAGGGGATTGATATCCAGCGCTGTACCGCCGCAGACCAAGGAGCAGCAGGTGGAGGCGCTCTACGCCGCCCAGCAGCAATGCTTCTCCTACGGCCTTACGAGCATCATGGATGCCGGTTCAGGCATGAGCACTTACTACATGCTTGAGGAAGCCTACGAAGGCGATTTTGCAGGCGACACGACGATCGACCCGCTGAATTCAGACGACCCACTGAAAATCAGGTGGTATTTCGAACTTCGAGGTTCGAACGACCCTGTAGTCAACGACTATCCGGATAACGAGTTCAGGGAAACTGTCGGAAAAGTCAAGGGGGACGAATACGGCCGCTTGATCGGCGCTTACGGCAACAGGCTCACAGTCAGGGCTGTCAAGACCCAAGCCGACGGCGCTCTGGGGTCGAGGAGCGCGCTCTTCCGCGAACCCTATTCCGACGTGCACACCGTAGACAATCTTCCAAACGACTACAAAGGAGAGGAATACACTCCGAGGACATATCTTAAAGAGCTCATGAACCGCAACATCAGGTCTGGGTTCCAAGTCAGCATTCATGCTATCGGCGACGGCGGCAACTGGCAATTTGTTGACGTATACAATGAGATAAAGGGCGAAATCCTAGCTGAGGCGACAGGCCTTGAAGCTGCAGACCCTGCGGCTGCGGCAAAACTCAGAGGCCTTGTAGAGGACAACAGGATGAGGCCCGAACACTTCCAGATCGTGAACCCTGAGGACATCAGAAAAGCCATCGTGGACCACAGCATGATTCCGTCTATGCAGTTCGTGCACTGCACGTCTGACATGAACATGGTGGAAGACCGCATCGGCCCGGACAGGGTGGCAGGCGCCTACGCATGGCGATCGATACTCGATTACGGCGGCATCATAGCCAACGGGACTGACGCTTCTGTTGAACTGCTCAACCCGTTCCACGGCCTGTATGCCGGAGCGACAAGGGTTGGCAGGTTCATGGAAGTGGGCAGGCCCGGGAACGCGGCTGACAGCGCAAAATTCAAAGCTGAGTTCCTGCCTGGCACCAAAAACTTCACTGATGACAGCGGCTGGTACCACGAAGAGCGCCTGACGAGGGCGGAATCCCTCTGGTCGTATACATATGGAAGCGCCTACGCGAACTTTGAAGAAAACTTCAAGGGCAACCTCGAAAAAGGCTTCCTTGCCGACTTCGTCGTGATCGACCGCGACTACTTTGATGCGAAAACATGCTACGATTACGACATCAAGGAAATTAACGCTGTCATGACAGTGCTTGGTGGGGAAATTGTTTACGTAATGGAACCAACCGAAATCACTACTGCCGAGCTTCCGGCGGCTGACCTTGGCGAACAGTATTCTGCAAACCTTTCCGCGACGGGCACCGAAAACTTCATGTGGAGCATAGTTTCTGCTGACGCAGGGCTGGAATGGGCAGAAATAGACGAATACCGGGGCACGATAAGCGGCGTCCCGACGGCTTCCGGCACATATGCGCTAACGGTGCAGGCTGAGAGCTATCTTGGCACCGCCACAAAAGAATTAGCCATCACTGTTTTGCCCCTGGTCAAGGCAAACCTCAGCGTACCCGCTGTTTCCGGCATCGAAGGCGACGTGGAGTTCACGCTGTCCATAAGCGGCGCGGAGGATGTGCTGTCGGTAGAGCTGGAATTCGAAGTGGACGGCAGCATGCTTGCGAGCAAGGGCGTCGTGCCGCTCTCCGGTTTTACGGCTATTGACGGTATTGCTTGGCGCAGCGCCGGCGGCAGCGTATGGAAAGGCGCCGTCACGCTCGGATACCCGGCTGGGGATTCGACAGGCTTCACTTCCTTTGCGGGCACCGACATAGCCACGTTTGTTTTCGCACCGAGGGCAATGGGCGACGCAACCATGAAACTGACTGTGTTCAGAGTTGTCGAGCTTGACGGGAAAGTGACACAGTATGTCAACGCAGCAATTGAAAACAGTATTGCAACAACTAATATAGATCAGCTTGTCTACTCAAAATACGACCTCAACAGAGACAATGCAGTCGATGCCTTGGATCTCGGCATCATGCTGCTGTACTGCGGTTTTGACAGCGATAGCCCCAATTGGAGCACATTGGTAAAGGTCAACGACTCCAAGGGCAAAGGCGTCACCGCAAGCATGTGCGACGTCAACGGGGACGGCGTGATTGACATGCTGGATTTGCTCGACCTGTTCATACACTACACGAAGTAGCGGCAGGAGCTATATTTAGCATAGCAACACGTAAAGAGGGCTGTCTCAAAACAATGAGGCAGCCCCTGTGTTTCCGTCTGCGGGTTTTGTCTCGTTCATAATAGCAGAGCTCACTGATCTAAACAATTACATCCTCATTTAGTCATTGATCCTCATTATTAGTCGATACTTCTTGTTCAAGTAATTTCAACTGCTTATCAAAATCGCTCTGAAACAATTCGTCTTGAATAATACGGTATTTCTCAAACTCGCTTTCCGCGTGGGCTTTGGCGATTCAAGATTATAGTGCTTCACCATGCGCCGAACTTCTCGACTGCCCTCCTTTTGAACTACCGAGAATTCCTCGGTAGTTGCCGATTCTATAAGCTCGTTTTCGGCGTAGATGTTTTTCAGGTGAAGCCCGGTATTATCTGTTGAGGTATCGAACAATTGCCCTATGTTTTTTTGTGAAAGCCAAATCGTTCCGTCCTGAACACGGACTTCAACGCCATCGCCACCCGATTGATACGAGAACGTCAAAAACTCTGCGGTGCTGTTGCGTATGCGAAGTTCATTGGACAACTTACTATTATTACTCATAATCGCCACCGCCTTACTCCACTTGACGCACTTCCATTTTATCAGACAAAACTATTACCTCCTGAAAACCCCGTCAAAACCTAGCTTCTCCAAGTTTTCCTAAGTGACACTTCGTTTTCCCACGCAAAGCCGTATATTATGTATTATACAAACAAATAAAAGCAACGTAAAATTTAACAATAGCATTATATAAAAGAATAATGCATCCCAATTCCCCAAAGTTATCCAGCCACTGCCTCGATGATTGCCAAAGTGATGTTCATAAGTAAAATTTGCTAATATTTCAGATGTATTATTCAGCAATAAGAATATTGTTAAAGCAAATGAAGCTAAAAGAGATATAAACGGTAATCCGGCCTTATCAACACATATTTTCCCCAAAAGCCTCATGTTTAATACAAACAAACCTATTCCATAAAGAATCCATAATAAAACAATCCCATTATTTAAAAAGTTCTGATAACAAGCCATTAAAAGAGCTATAAACATACAAAATACTGTATTGCCAATACCAAGCAGAACAATGATAACAATTTTTATTAATTCTTTAAGCATACTCACCACCAAATTTCATTATACTATTAAAAGAACGATACCATTTGTAACATAAACTCACGATACAAATGGTACCAATTAACAGAATTGATTCAAAGCGCAAATATCAAAGCGAAAATAATACTTAAAGTCCTTTATTATATAAATTTATTTGCTCGTCATTCCAAACATCCGTAGGGGAGGAAGAAACATTTTGTTGCGTTTCTGTAGAATCGATAAATAATTGTGCTTTGTTTGGTTTAATTTCAATCTGTACTTCATGTGCATTGTTAAAATCTCTATACGATTCAAAAGATTTATACTTCCCAAAATCTTTATATATAACTATGACTTCCTTAAAAGCCTACTCCAAATAGTCCTTCAGCTTCTTGCTCCTGCTCGGGTGCCTGAGCTTGCGCAGCGCCTTGGCTTCGATCTGGCGGATCCTTTCCCTGGTGACGTCAAACCTTTTCCCAACTTCCTCAAGGGTGCGCGCCCTCCCGTCTTCGAGCCCGAACCTCAGTTTCAGGACTTTCTGCTCGCGCTCCGTAAGCGTCTCAAGCACGTCGCCGAGCTGCTCCTTGAGCATCGAAAACGCCGCCGCCTCTGCTGGCGCCGGGACGTCCTCGTCTGGGATGAAGTCGCCAAGGTGGCTGTCCTCTTCTTCTCCGATAGGCGTTTCGAGGGACACCGGCTCCTGGGCGATTTTCAGTATTTCCCTGACCTTGTCTTCTGAAATGTCCATTTCCTTTGCAATCTCTTCCGGAAGCGGCTCCCTGCCGTATTCCTGAAGAAGCTGCCTTGACACGCGGATTAGCTTGTTGATGGTTTCAACCATGTGCACAGGTATCCTGATTGTCCTTGCCTGGTCTGCTATCGACCTTGTGATGGCCTGCCTTATCCACCACGTGGCATAGGTGCTGAATTTGTACCCTTTTCTCCAGTCAAATTTATCTACAGCCTTGATAAGGCCCAAGTTCCCTTCTTGAATGAGGTCGAGGAACAGCATCCCCCTCCCCACGTACCTCTTGGCAATGCTCACGACAAGTCTGAGGTTCGCCTCGCAGAGCCTCTTCTTCGATTCGATGTCCCCAACCTCCATCTTCTTCGCAAGCTCGATTTCATCGTCCGCAGACAGGAGCGGGACCTTTCCGATTTCCTTCAAATACATCCTGACAGGGTCATCGACCGCGATGCCTTTCGGCAGCGTCGCTTCTAGGTCGATCTCGCCCGCCTCGTCCACTATGATGTCTTCGTCCACGTCCGGGACTTCGTGCTCAAGGGCAATTATCTCAAAATCGTCCGGATCCACCTCGGAAATGATTTCTACGCCCATAGACATAAGCGAATCGTAAATATCGTCGATCTGGTCTTTGTCCATGTCGACGCCTTCCAGGTAATCCGCAACTTCCCTGAACGTTATCGTGCCTTTTAGTTTTGCCCTTTCTACTAGGTCGCTTATGCAATCGTATTTTTTGTCTTCGCTGCCTTCTTCAAATCCCATGTGTAGAATCGCCTCCTGTCAGTTTTTTTTCTTTTGAATTTCTCTCTGAATTTCCAAAAGCTCTCTTGTCAGCTCTTCAATCTGCTTCATGTTTTCAACCTCGTCCGCCATAGAAAGCTTGAGCACTATTTCTTTTTCCTTTCTTTGCAGGTCGCTTGTCTGTATTTTTTTGACGCAGTCCGCAAAAACCTGCTCCTCCTTTCCTGCAAAAAAGACGTTTTCCATAATATCGCCCAGCACTGCCGCGCAGCCTTCGTCAAGGGAATCTGCAATTTTTTTGATGTCTGCCTCGCCGTCACCAGTGAAAGCGCCGTCAACCGCGCTAAAAATCTCCTGCCCCTGCCTACTCGAGAAAGCATGCTGCAAAGGCTTGATTTTCTCAAAAAAATCTTTCGACGAAAGGGCCAGCTTGATGAGGTTCCTTTCGAGGACATCGGGCGGCCTGCCTTTGTCACCAGTGCTGCCGGCGCTTTGGTAATCCCTTCGCTTCTGCACCTGCCCGCCATCCCTGACGTTGTATTCGAGGGTTATGGCGCTTTCGGATATCTTCGTGTTTTTTGCAATGACCTTGATGTACATTTCCGCTTCAACGGGGCTCAAAGTCTTAAGGAAAGCCACCGCTTCCTTGATGAAATCCACTTTGCCCTCCGGCAGCGACACGTCGTGCTTTTTCTGTATCGCGTCCAGCTTGTAGTCGGCGTACGCCGCCGCTTTGCTTGCCAATTCCAAGAATTCCTGTTTCCCGTGCTGCTTGACGAAGTCATCGGGATCCTTGCCGGACGGGACTGTAAGCACCTTTACCTTCAACCCTTCCCCCCTTAATATGTCTATGCCCCGGAGGGCTGCCGCTCGCCCTGCTGCGTCTGCGTCATATGACAGGGTTACGTTCGGGGTGTACCGTTTGAGCAGCTTCGCCTGGTTTTCCGTAAGCGCTGTGCCAAGCGTCGCGGAGACGTTCCTCACCCCGTACTGGTAAAGGGATATGACGTCCATGTAGCCTTCAACCAGTATTGCCCGGTTTTCTTTCCCGATTTCCTGCCTTGTTAGGTTTAGGCCGAAAAGGTTGTTTTTCTTTAAAAAAACCGCTGATTCGGGGGAGTTCAAGTATTTTGGGTCGGCGTCCCCAAGAGCCCTGCCGCCAAAGCCGATGACTTTCCCAGAGGAGTTGATGATGGGGAAAATGACCCTGTCCCTGAACTTGTCGTAGATCTTTCC
>WRJK01000128.1 GCA_009782285.1 Clostridiales bacterium | reverse complement strand
TGTCCTCGTATGCGCAAGCGCTTATGTCTTCTGCGATGGTGGCGAGGTCAAGGCCAAGCACCACGTCTTCGTTCTTGCCAAGCACGTAAGGTGCGGTAAACGCTATGTCGGCGTCAACGGTGGCGAACACGCCAGTCTTGCTGAGCGGCTGCCCGCTGTCGTCCAGCCAGACCTTGACGATTGTCAGGTCAGCCGGCTTCGGAACCTTCACCAGTTTGTTTGTGAAGGTGATGGTGTAAGAGCCGCCGGGGCCAACTATGCCGGAGTTGCCGGCCACGCTTACCTGCTCGAAACTGTACCAGTACTCGCTGTCCTCGTATGCGCAAGCACTGAGGTCTTCTGCGATGGTGGCAAGGTCAAGGCCATGCACTACGTCTTCATTCTTGCCAAGCACGTAAGGTGCGGTAAACGCTATGTCGGCGTCGACGGTGGCGAACACGCCAGTCTTGTTCAGCGGGTTGCCGTTCTCGTCCTGCCACACTTTTATGAGGGTCAGGTCAGCCGCAAGCGGTTTCTTTGTCACTTTGTTGGTAAAGTAGACGGTGTAAGCGGTATCTTTCTCGGCGGTAAAGTCAACAGCGCCGACAACTTGGGCAGCACTTGTGCCCTTGGCCAGCTCAATGCTTTCCAGCTCGAAAAAGTAGATATAGTCGCCAAGGATCAGGAACGGAAGGTCCTCTTCCTCGAAAGCCACATTCGTGCCGGCTTTGACAGTCTTTGTCACGCCGAAACTGTAGCCGTTCGTCAGCTTCGCTTCGACGCCGGCAGGAAGTTCGTCACCGACCCACTTCTTAACTGGTTTTATGGTCGCGCGGTCTTCCTTGTTGTTGAAAGAAACAGTACCGGTCTTGCCGGCGTCAACAGTGACGGTTGCGGATTCCTTATCGGCCGTATAGCCGGAAATCGCGATTTCTACAACCTTGTAAGTTCCTTCTTTGACCTGATACGTACCCGGGTCAACGTTTGCATAAACAAGATTGTTGTCCTTGTCGTAGATGTTGAACTTTGCGCCCGGAGCAGTCGAACCAGGCAGCAAGTCCCAAGTTTTGCTGATCTTAATGAACGCCCACAGCTTCTGGTTTTCGAATTTGACCGATTTGACCGGTGCGTCGTTGTACTTAACCGTTAGCGTGATGGGGTTCAGCTTCGTCTTGTAGCCGGCGATGGCGCCTTCAGTGACGGTCAGCTTTTTGCCGGAATAAGCAGTATTGAAGTCTGTGATCTTGATTGCATTCAAGCCAAGCTTCAGCTTGCCGGCATTGCTGTCAAAGGACAGCTTCTTGTTCAGCTCGCCAATCAGGGCCGCGTTAACAACCAGGTTGCCGTCCTCGTCAAGCCAGTCTTTCTCGATGACGAGGAAAACGTCCTTGTAGTCGCCTCCGATGAATATCATGTTGATGTTCTTGAGTTCATCCTTGGTCGTTTTGTTGTTTTTGTCCGAATACATGAAATAACGTGGAATCTGGTACAGAAGGTAACCTTCGGAAGTCACCACCGCTTTGGGGTCGCTGGGGCTAATCCAGTAATCCCAATAGGCGTTGGAATTCTTAGCAGTTATGTAGAATTTGCCGTCCTTGAACATTTCGAACAGAGCCGGGTCTACTTTCAGTATGCCGTCGTCCTTCTGTTTGTCGTTCCAGTAGAAATAGATACCTGGAAAGTCGCCGCTGTGGGCGTTGGATGGAATTTTGTCGCCCGAAGCGTTTGTCCTGCTGCTGTTGACTGGAATTAATGCGGTTTTAGGGACTACCGTGTCCTTTGACGCAGACTGCGTGAATGCCTTTGCTGCCGCTTCGTCAGCTTTGTTCCAAGTCATGTCCGCGCCGCTGACTGAAACACCGGGCTTAGGTGCCGGGGTGTTGTCGCTGGGCGCCGGGCTGACTGGCGCTGCCGCAGGGGCTGCCGCAGGCGCAGCAGAAGGATATCCGACAATGCTTGCTTTCTTCACACCGCTGCCGTTGTACTCGATTGTCACCGTGTATCCCTCAACGTCATAAGTTTGAACTGTGTTTTTGGAGTAGGCAACAACCTTCGTGGCCACTGCTTGTCCATCCTTCACAGTAATGGTCACGTCGTTGCCCTTCATCGATGTCGTCACCGTGGCAGAATCGCTTGCGCCATACGCAGGCACTGCCAGCATAAACAACATCGCAAAAAGCAACATGAATGCTAGTATTCTTTTTTTCATTTTGAAACCTCCAATCCAATGCGCCTCTTTTGTTCTGTCGTTGAGGTTCGACATTTTCAGCCGCGTTGCTTTCGCACAACGTGGTTAAGCGTTTAGAGCATCCCCCCCATCTTTTTTAAGCCCTGTTGATTTTTTGCCTACTATAAAATGTCGATACGACATCATATCATATTGAGGTTACACTTTGGTTACATTTTGATTACATTTTGATTAGGTTTCGCAAAATCCAGACAATAAGGCCAAGTGAGAGAAGGAAGAGGTCAGTGACGAGTTTGGCGACGGGCACAGCAAAAATGCTTTGCATAGGGGCAATCTCATTCAAATCAATGTTATATTTTAAAAAAAGAGCTTCATTTTTCTAATGACATTTTGTATAATATTACAAAGGAGGGTCAGAGGGGTTGTTTGAGGACAGCATTGACCCTAATGCAATCGTCCCAAAGCTTTCCAATTTCACGAAAAGGACGATAACCAAAGGCAACACCCTCCTTTTCCTTGATGAAATCCAGCTCTGCCCGCAAGCGCTCGCTTCTTTGAAGTATTTTTGCGAGGTCGCTCCAGAATACCACGTAATAGCGGCAGGCAGCCTGCTTGGCGTTGCAGTCAACCGCGACGAGTATTCGTTTCCCGTAGGTAAAGTGAACATGATGACACTATACCCTATGGACATCGAAGAGTTCCTGCTGGCGCAAGGCGAAGAACAACAGATTGCAAGGATCAAGGAATGCTTTGAGGAAAACGCTCCAATGGACAGATACTATCACAAATATTTATTGGACGCGTACCGCCAGTACCTAGCAGTGGGAGGTTTGCCCGAATGCGTGGCGAAATACGTTGAAACAAAGAACTTCGAGCTGGTACGCTCAACTCAAAGCGAAATTCTTGCTAGCTATTTGAATGACATGAGCAAATACAACAGCAAAAATGAAATAAAAAAGACGCGGCTCGTTTACAACAGTATAACAACCCAGCTTTCCAAGAAAAACACTAGGTTTCAATACAAGCTGCTCAAGAGTGGAGGGCGCGCCGCCGAGTTTGAAAACGCCATTGAATGGCTTGCACTCTCGGGGATAGTGTCCCGCACCTATAACCTCGACACGGTGAAAAAGCCACTCGACAACTATAAAAACATTGACAGTTTCAAAATATACGTATCGGATATCGGGCTCCTGTGCGCCCAAAAAAACATTATAGCAGAAGACATTTTGTTCAGTTCCGCAGATTTAAACGATTTCAAGGGGGGAATGACCGAAAACTACGTTTTGAACCAGCTAACAGCTGGGGGGCACACCTGCTATTCCTGGCAGAGCGACGGTATTGCGGAAATCGATTTTGTCATTCAGAGGGGAAGGGAGCTCGTGCCAATCGAAGTAAAGTCCGCAGGCAACAACCAAGCCAAATCCCTCGCCGTATACATGCAGAAATTCAAGCCAGAGTACGCGATAAAGGCGTCATCCAGCAATTTCGGCTTTGAAAACAGGATAAAGACGATACCGCTATATGCTGCGTTTTGCATTTGACTTGGTATGCAGCAAATTATAGTAAATCATCATAGCAATATCATTGCGGAGAGCTGTTGTTCCTGTAGGCCAAAACTTCGGCATGATTCCTGCCGACCGCAACCGCTCAATGGACGTATCATAACTCCAATCTGCCTCCACATAGCCTGCTTGCCTTAGTATTACAGTGCTCGCCATTTTCACATTTACTGCATCATTTGAGCCAAACGTGTTATCATTGTATCCTTTCATCAGCCCTTCCTCATAGCAGTACCCCACATACGGCGCCGCCCAAGCGGGCACGTCACTAAAGGGTGCAACGGAAGCATAATATTCCAAGTTTTCACGCACCGCTCCCTCCATATCGTTCAACCTCGTCAATAGTACAGCAAGCTCAGACCGGGTAAGCCCTTTTTGAAGGTTCAATTCGCCATCTGCATTACCCACAAATATGCCGGCGCTTGTTAACGCGTCGATCGCAAGTTTGTGTTCATCGTAATAATCAAAACAACTGTCGTATTTTCTTTTCAATTCCCAAAATGAAAGCGTTTCTTTTTTCTTGCTTTCTATTTCAGATTTAGCGTATACGTGGGAATGGGAACCGTCTACTTTTCGCACGTCGTCAACCAGAAAATACTCTTCTGCATCATCTCCGGTTGTATGGCATGCCGCTCAAATCATAGAAAGACTTTCTATCAGATTCGTTCCATTGGGCAAAATCATAGTCATATTTCACATTTTTGACCAGAAAATCGTTTATAAATTTCAGCTGCCCTGTGGCATTATCGGAAAATTTCTTTGCGCTTTCGCCTATTTCACGAATTTTTGCATCAACGGCCGGTTTATATTCCGCGATCTCGACTAAGCTATCATAAAATTCGACATCAGTCCCCTCATATGCGACTGTTGCGCTGCTATATCTTTGGTCTTCCCTGGATGATTCGCGATTATGCAAGCTTACCTCTGCGCTTACGACATTCGACATGATCGGATGAAGTATGGTTTGCATGCTTATCTCAATAGGAATTCTGCCGTAAGATGCATTCACGGAATTCAGGTAGCTGACTAGCAATGCCCGCTCTGCCTCGCTTTTTGTTCCAAGCTCAGGATAGTCAAGCTGAAGGCATATTGGCGTTGAATTCCCGAACCTTTCGTCCAAAACGCCGGCATTCTCGGTTACTATTTTATTGACATAATAAATGATCTCTTCAAAAGTCGCACCATTATGGGGGCACTTAATGGTATTCTGACAATCTGACTTGATCCAAGCTTCCCACCCCGGAAGTTTTTCGCCTATATCGTCAGCAGCAAATGCGTTTGAATGTACCGCCGTGAATGGCTGCACAAAAATTAATGCGATGAATAGCAAACAAAAAAGCTTTTGGCATGTAATTTTTCTGCTCATCCTGCTTCCTCCTTATGCCCGCGTAAGAATTAACGGTCAAAGGCCGGGATTTTTGCTGTTTCGCCCGGCTTTATCGTGCAATCCTCTGGAATCAGCAGCTTGACCTTGACGCTTTCCTTGTTCTTGTTCGCTTGGGTTTGGAAATCCTGCGGCGTGTACTGGGGTTTCACGTCTATGAATTTGACAATCCCTGCGTATTCGGCGCCATTGTAAACGAAAGGAATTACCTCGCCGTAGCTGATGTCCGCGAGGCTGTCTTTTGGATAGTACATGACAAGGTATTTTTCGCTGCTTGACGAAATGTCTGCAAGGTCGTAGCCCGGGGCGACAAAATCCCCAAGGCCGTAATTCTTGCTTATGACTGTGCCGTCCGCATTCGCTTTGACGATGCATTTCTCTATCATGTCCTTTTGCTGGGCTATCTTGCTTTCCAACAGGAGCATCTCAACGTTCGAACTCTCTGAAACGCTGGAAACACTGCTGTTTCTGGCAATGTCAAGCTGAGCCCTGGCTGCCGCAAGGTCGCTGACTGCTTTGTCTGCTTTGAGCTTTGACTCCTGGAGGGAGCTTTCGGAGATAGCGCTGTCGCGGTAGAGGGCAAGGGCTGACTGATAGTCCTGGTTTGCTTTGTCTGCTGCCGCCGCCGCGCCGCTGTAGGCGGCCTGCGCCGCCGCAATGCCGCTCTGGGCCCGGGCGCTCTGGCCTGTTTTGGCGTCGGCGCTAGAAATCTGCGCTTTCTCAAGATTGAGCTCCAGCTGTTCCAATGCGTATTCAAGGTCGCTGCTGTCGATTACGGCGATTACGTACCCAGCGTTTACCTCTTGCCCAAGTGTCACGTTGGATTCGACTATTTTGCCTGACACTTCAGACGGGCTTGTCGTTACGACAGCTTCTGCAATTCCGGTATATGAAACCTCCCTGCCCATAATATAGTATACTATGCCGGATATTATTATCAGCAGCAAAACCACAGGGGCAACCCGCTTCCTGACTGTTTTAAGGTGTTCCAATTTACTCATGACGACCTCCGTTCATTAAATATTCCTGTATTTTTTAAGCATTCTGGTGTTTATTACCATAAATAAAAGCGAGCTGAAAAACAAAACGCAAACGTCCGGCAGGATGACGGAAAGCCCATGGCCCTTCATCATCACTTGGTTCAGCGCTTCTGATATGTAGTGCAGAGGGATGAAGTACCCAACAGCCTGCCACGCCGGCGACAGGTCGAACATGCCGGAGAAGAAGACCTGCGGCACGGCGACTATTGGTATGAACTGCATCATCTGAAATTCGGAAGATGCCAATGTGGACAGCAAAAACCCCAACGAAAGCGCATTGAAAGCGGTCAGCAGCGTGACGAGGAACACGAGCCACAGCGAACCCGCCAGCATGACGCCCAGCACGTAAACGACAAATGCAGCAATGATAAGGGACTGCACCAGCGTCACTGCGCCGAAGCCCACCACGTACCCCATGACGATCTCCCAGCGCCTTATCGGCGTCGACAAGACTTTTTCAAGGGTGCCCATTGTCCGCTCTTTCAAGAAAAATATCCCTGAAAGGAGGAAAACGAAGAAAAACGTCAGAAATCCGATGAGCGTGGTGCTGAAAGTGTCAAACATCGTCGCATCGGCGGAGCCGTAGACGTACACCACTTCGGAGACAAGCTCCGGGCGGGCCGGCCTTGCTGCCGTTACCGCAGGGGCTTTTGAAATTTCTATCGCCCGGAGCGCCTGCGCGGCTTTTGAAGAATTGCTGCCGTCGACCCATACGTAGGCCTTGCCGCTTTCGATGGTGACGACTGCCGTCAAACCGCCTATTTCAAGCGCATGGAAAGCCTCGCCTTCGCTTAGCCGCAATGCAGACGCGTCGTTGTCGTAAAGGTTGTCCATAAACCGTTCAGGTGCGTTTATGACACCTATCCTTATGTCGGCATTCGAACTGCTGAGTATGAAGTACAGAAGGCTGAGCAGCAGCAGTGGCGCAAAGAATATCAGGGCAAGCGCTCGCTTGTCGTTTTTCAGCTGCTTCAGTATCCTGATGGCAAGTGCCCTAATTCTCATCGCCATCGCCTCCTTCGCTTCCGTAATACAGGAACGCCTCTTCTAGGGTTTTGGCTTTTGCGCCCTCTTGGATTTCTGTAGGCGAGCCGCTTGCAATGAGGCGGCCGCTGCGCATCATCGAAAGGTGCGTGCATTTTTCGGCTTCGTCCATGACATGGGTGGTGACA
>WRJK01000127.1 GCA_009782285.1 Clostridiales bacterium | reverse complement strand
AAAATCCCAGTCTCCGCCAATAGCTTCATCCAAACCCAGCGTCTCGTCCTCCTGCACCATGCCAGCAGCACTCCCCAAAACGGCGTCGCCTGCTGAAATGTCCTGCGGCGGCGAATCCCCGCAGCCAGCGAAAAGCCCCAGCAACAACACTAATGCAATAATTTTCATTTTCATAAGCATTCATCCCCTTTCAGCACCAGTTGTTTTGGCATCGACGCCCTAGCAGGCTCGCCTAGAGGGCAGGTCAACTAGGCATTTATGCGCGTTGATTCTGCCCCCCGGCCACTCACAAAGCGTCTATTGCATGGTTATGGGATCATCTAAGGTCTAACGAGCTTTCGGCAGGAATGTCGGCAGCGGTTTCTGTGCGGACGTTCTTTTTCCTCTTTGTGCCGTAGCCCACCCCCCTTTCTTCGGGTATGGGGCTGTTCTCCCATAGGAAAAACTCGTCGATCGCTTCGTTGTCAAACGTATAAATCAAGTCGACGGGGTATATTTCATACGCCGAACTTTCCTCAGGCGAATTCCCTCTGCTCAGCCAGGAGTTTAGCAACTCTTCGTTCACATCGCTGAATTGCCTCTGGCTTATGCCAAACTCCCTTATGAATCTGACTGCGATGCATTCGCTCTCGCGTTCCTCTTCGTCCATTGAAAAGAACCAGCCCAAATATGCATCCCTCCCTACAAGGTCGGCGAAAGGTCCCGGCATGGTATAGTAACGCGGCCTGTACGGCCCAAAATCCCAGTCTCCGCCAATAGCTTCATCCAAACCCAGCGTCTCGTCCTCCTGCACCATGCCAGCAGCACTCCCCAAAACGGCGTCGCCTGCTGAAATGTCCTGCGGCGGCGAATCCCCGCAACCAGCAATCAGGCTCAGGGCTAGCGCCACAAGAATAATTTTAATTTTCATCATATTGTTCATTCCTTTCCAAATAGGTATTTGCGTTTGATTATAGCGAGCACTTCATATGCCAACTGCTCTATTGGCTATAAATATCAAATGTCGCAGTATTCCAATATGTTCTCTCATTCCATATAGTTGTTGACGGATAGGGCTCACTCAAAGGTTCGCCTATGAAAGCGTCGGCTGGGTAGAAGAACCTCGGGTTGACGCGCCTCGTAACTCGTTCCCTGCGTTTTTCCTCATCTGTGGCATTTACCTTGTCCGGTTCCGGCGTCCATACGCCGCCGCTGTTGGAAGCTTCAAAGTGAAGATGCGGTCCCTTTGACGCCCCAGTATTTCCAGAAAAGCCTACCCTTTCGCCTTTTAACACATAATCATTCTCCAAAAACGTCGGTGGGTTTTTCATGTGCATGTAAGTAAATATCAAAGGTTTCTTAGTAACCGGGTCTACTGCGGTGTTTGATTGAATTGATATCGCATAGCCTTGTCCTAATGAAGACAACGTGTTTATTTCATGAACAAACCCACTGGTCACAGCAATCAACGGAGTGTTTTCGTTGCAGCGGACGTCAATGCCAAGATGCAGGCCATCCGTGCGGGTGCCGAAACGGGAATTGAGGTAGTTCTTGGACCTGTCCTCAACATTGTGGGTGGGCTTGCCGGCGACTGCCGCGCCACCTAAAGGCCAGCCAATCCCCATTTCCAAGTACTGCGACGCAGTCCCTCGAGTGACGTCCGTTGGAAGCGGAGGGGATTTCACCGCCACCTCGCCCACTTTTGACGTGGTGGCCAGCATTGCCGAGCTTGCCATTGATGCGGTAAGAGATACCGTTTCAGCTTTCCTTTGATAGAAATAGTACGTTGTCGAAGCTGTCAGCCCGGTAAAAATTGGGCTTGTTTGCCAAGTGGTGCCGCCCCTCGAGTACTCGCAGCCTGACACGGTCGCCAAGGTGATGCTGGTCGCCGTCGTGCTCGATACGGTCGGCGCCGCAGGTGCTGCCTGCGAGCCTTTCGGGGACGTGGTAGCCTGCTTTGCCGGGCTTGACGGCGACACATTAAGGCTTGCTGTCTCCGCTTTCCTTTGGTAGAAGCTGTACATTGTCGAAGCTGTCAGCCCGGTAAAAATCGGGCTTGCCTGCCACATAGTGCCGCCCCTTGAGTATTCGTAGCCGCCTACGGCTGCCAGTGTGATGCTGGTCGTCGACGAGCTTAACACGGTCGGCGCTGCCGGCGCGGCCTGCGAGCCTTTTGCGGCCGTCAATGCCGTCCTCGCGGCGCTTGCGGGCGACACGTTCAGCGTGTCCGTCGCCGCCTTCCTCTGGTAGAAGCTGTACGACGTCGAGGCCGTCAGCCCGGTGAATGCCGGGCTTGTTTGCCAAGTGGCGCCGCCCCTCGAGTACTCGCAGCCGGACACGGTCGCCAGGGTGATGCTAGTCGCCGTCGAGCTTGACACGGTCGGGGCCGCCGGCGCGGCCTGCGAGCCTTTTGCGGCCGTCGTTGCCGTCCTCGCGGCGCTTGCGGGCGACACGTTCAGCGTGTCCGTCGCGGCTTTCCTCTGGTAGAAGTTGTACGACGTCGAGGCCGTCAGCCCGGTGAATGCCGGGCTTGTTTGCCAAGTGGCGCCGCCCCTAGAGTACTCGCAGCCGGACACGGTTGCCAGGGTGATGCTGGTCGTCGTCGAGCTTGACACGGTCGGTGCCGCCGGCGCGGCCTGCGAGCCTTTTGCGGCTGTTGTTGCATTCCTAACGAGGCTAGAAGGCGATGCGTTCAGCGTCGCCGTCGCGGCCTTCCTCTGGTAGAAGCTGTACGACGTCGAGGCCGTCAGCCCGGTGAAGGCCGGGCTTGTTTGCCAAGTGGCGCCGCCCCTCGAGTACTCGCAGCCGGACACGGTTGCCAAGGTGATGCTGGTCGCCGTCATGCTCGACACGGTCGGGGCCGCCGGCGCTGCCTGCGAGCCTTTTGCGGCCGTCGATGCCGTCCTCGCGGCACTTGCGGGCGACGCGTTGAGGGTCGCCGTCGCGGCCTTCCTCTGGTAGAAGCTGTACGGCGTCGAGGCTGTTAGCCCGTTGAATGCCGGGCTTGTTTGCCAAGTGGTGCCGCCCCTCGAGTACTCGCAGCCGGACACGGTCGCCAAGGTGATGCTGGTAGTGGTCGTGCTCGACACGGTCGGGGCCGCCGGCGCGGTTTGCGAGCCTTTTTGAGCAGGGTAATTCTTCGCTCTGAACAGGTAATACGAGCTTGAGCTTCCGCTGTACGAATAAACCTTGACATAATAGTTTGTGTTGGCTGAAACGCTGTAGGTTATCAGTTCGTTTGCGGTTCCGGAGTTCTGCGACAGCCCCAAACGGGTCGTCCCGTTTGATGCGTAAAGGGCCAGATCGTAGTCGCACCCCGAAGGTATGCTGCCAAGCCAAAAATTAGCCGCCCCCGCAGTTGGGAAAGAAACCACGTACCAATCGACGTCAGTGCTGGCGGAATATATCCTTCCGTACATGTCGTCGTCGTCGTAGAGCCTGTCTGCAGTGCCCGGAGTGTTGTTCGGTTCAACCTCGTAACGGCTTGCCAAAACCCTTGAGGCGTCTTCTTGAGGATGCGCGCCGCCGGTGTCAGGCTCGCCACATACCAGATTGGCGATGAAACCGCTGCTGACTATAACGGCTTTTCCGTTCTCGACAGCAACGGCAATACAGCCGTCGTAATTGTACTGAATGCCGTCGATTGTTGTTTTAATGCTGACTGCGTATTCGTCACCCAAATCTACATAGAAAGGTTTTGCGTCAGCAACCAGCTGAGTGTTTTTTGTCCCGCTTTTGCCAACGTTTAGCTCAAATGTGCCGTCGACAAGCAAGGAACAGGCTATCAAGGCAGTGTTGCCGTTAAGCTCCTTTACAGCCAGCTGGAATGGGGTGTCATCTTTTGATGCAGCAAGTTGAACTTGGCCGCCAACGGGCGGCGCAAAAGAATAAGGCTCCGCAGCTGTTGCGCCCGCAACGCTTGGAAACGCGGTTAGCAGGCTCGCCATCATTGCCGTGGCAACCGCAAATGACATGATTCTATTGTTGTTCATCCTTATATCTTCCTTTTTTTACCTAAAAAACAATAAGCCAATGTGCCTCTTTTGTTCTTGAGTCGAGGTTCTCTGTTTTCAGCAATGTTTTTCGGATTGCGGCAAAACACTGACAACGACGATGCAACGCATTGTTTCACGCATGACGCAGGAGAAAACCAAACCTTCCGGTCATTCGGCATAAGTTGAGTTGAATTCAATTCAATCAATTAAATTAACCTCAATGCGTGGAGCCAGCGCAAAAACAAAAACAGCATCGGCGTTTTCTTTTGCGCTGAATGCTGCGAGGATTGCATGTGCATATCCGACAACCAAAGCTAAGCTGTTCAGCATAGCTTTTGATACAATAAGCGACACCACAAACAATCCAACTGGATATGCTGGTTCCCCTGACAAAACCCCTGTTTTCAATTCCTTGTCCCCAATCCCCTGTTAGTTTTTCGCATTCGTTTTTTAAGCCGTGGCTCGGCTTCTTCATGCTCGTTTTGTGCAACGGGCATGGCTTGCGTCAACTATTCTTTTTTCACCACCTCCTACCATTGATTAATTCTTTCTTTCTGAGATTCATCAAGGGTATCGTATAATACGTTTGGGGATTTGTCAACAATATTTTTAATAATCGCAATAATCATTGGGCATATATTTCAATTCAATTGTTGAAAGCGAATCAACCACAAACGGTTTGTCGTGTTGCACATGGCTGACTGTGCCGGAAATGGAGGTGGACAGTATGAAACAGTAGATGGGTGCATTGGTCGCTCTACTGCTTGCCGGCCGGCAGAAATTCCAGCTTGAGCCTCATGCCCATTTCAGACGCAAGCCGCTTAAGTGTTTTCAGCGAAGGATTGGTCTCGCCTTTTTCAATTTTGCTGATATCGCCTTATATAGGATATATGCTATAAAAGCAAGGTGTTTTTTACTACTGCCAATTTTTGCCTAAACCTGTATTCACGGTCGAATTCTTCATATGCAGCGTTTGTTGCCGGATACTTCAACAACTCTTCAAACTCACGCTGCTCTTTTGCCTGATCTGCTTTGACAAACGGCATCTGTATCCCCCCTACAATAAAATGCGCTCCTTTACGCGACGATTTTTAACGCGAAAGCCCACGCCGTTGCCCGTGTGAATGGCTGTAGAGATTCAGACCGCCCTACCATTTTTTGGTTTATTTCATTTTCGTATTGACAACACCCATACAATGCAGTATATTATAAATACCAAGCATTGAAAGGAGTGCGCAACAATGGCTGACAGCACAAACGTCAGCATCCGTATGGACGTTGAATTAAAAAAACAAGCGGAAGAACTGTTTTCGGACTTGGGCTTGAACATGACTGTAGCGATGACTATGTTCCTGCGCCAAGCCGTCCGCAGTCAGGGGATTCCCTTTGAAATCTCCCGTGCCCCCAACGCCGAAACAGTAGCGGCAATGATGGAAGCAGATAAAATCGCCTATGATCCCAATGTGAAAGGCTATTCAAATCTCAATGATTTGTTTAGGGATTTGAAAGCATGAATGACGAATTAATATATAATGTCAAACCTACCGGCCGATTCCGCAGGGATTATAAGAAAATGGAACAGCGCAATCTTGATATGTCCTTGTTGGATGACATCATCATAAAATTGGCAAAAGGCGAACCGCTTCCGGCACAAAATCGGGATCACGCGTTAACCGGGAACTATGCGGGACACCGCAGATGTCATGTTCAGCCCGATTGGGTATTGATTTACAGCATATACAAAGACGTTCTTGTTCTCTCGCTTACTCGAACGGGTAGCCACAGCGATGTGTTTTAATCCCGCTTCCTGTTGTTCTGTACGGCATAATTCAAAGAATCGAATGATCGCCTCGTTGTCCAGCTTTTTTAATTTTTCCGGAGTGATGGTAAGGAAGTCTAACGCATCGGACTCAAATTTGCTAAAAAATTTAATTTCTCATGTCTTGTCAAATGGTTGCCGTGTATGAGCATTATACATCACATTGGCTTACAACATACACCGTCATTTCATGGCGGCATTCGATGAATTTTCCGTGGTTTGCTCGCGAAATGCAGAAGGTTTGCTACTCAAGCAGCTCAATACCCCAATTTTTGCTTCAGCGCTTCTTGCAATACGCCGGAGAAATTGATCCCTGCCTGTTCAGCTTTTTCACAAAGCCATGACGGAACCGTCAAATTTTTTCTGACAGTACGATTGTCCAGTTTACGGCGATAAGCGTCGATATCAACGTCAACCAGTGTCAATGTGTCACTTGAACCATGCTTGATGCTCGACAATTTCGATGGCGTTGGGAGCTGCCGCCCCGCATCTTGCTCACCCACGCACCATAATGAGATAGCATCCCGTGCCATGTCAATCGCGTCAACAATAGTTTCCCCTGCGTGTCAATTTCACAATCAGGAACGGATGCAATTAAGAATTTTTTGCCCTTTTTGGGGCGCATAGTATTGTTTTTGCAACATATCCGTCAAAACCATTATTCTTTGCATATTTTCCCCCTCAAAAGTCTAAGGGGCGTAGCGGCTCGAAAGCCATCTACCCCCCGTTAATATCTGCGTAGCTTTCGCTACATTCTTATTATACGCAATTTTTTTGGGCATTGCAATGGAAATTTATTTTTCAGTCCCATTTCAGGCAATTGAACGTCTACGGAATGTTTTCATCAACCGCTTTAAATGAAATCTTTCCGTGTGCACCGCTTGCCATTTCAGCGTAAACATCCTCGCGGTTAGCTCTTGATATTCGCAAATCCTTAAGTTTATGTATTCCAACAAGATGGTGAAAATCCAATGGTTCAAAGCCTATTTTCAAATCAACGGCTTTCCCCTTTCTGCCGATTATTATATGGTAGTTAATGTCGAATAGCTTTTCAAACGATTTCGCACAAGCCAACAATTTATCCATCAATTTGCCCTTTCAGTAATAAAGCCGCTTCATTTGAAGCGGCTTTGAGCATTTTCTTTCGGCATATTGCCTACTCCGGTTTGAGGTTTCACTGCACAACCCCTCTCGAAAGCTCCACATAACAAGGCTTGCCGGTACGCTGTTATGTTTCAACGCTTGACAGGCACACGCCGTTGCCCATCGTTAATATTATCATGGATTTTCACGTCAAAAAGTCACATACCTCCACTTCAAGTGGAGGTTTGGGGTTGGCCCCTCCAGGGCCGGTTGCTGGCTCCGCCTAAAGGCGGGTTTCACAGGTACGCCTTACCTGCCGCCTCTTAAAGAGGCTCTATTTTCTGCTGTCTTCTAATTTGTCGTTTTCTTCTTGTTCCTTGATGTACTGCCGTACTGTAGCTTCGTTGACGTTGCCGACCGTTTCGACGTAATACCCCCTCGCCCAGAAATTCCTTTGCCCGTGCGTCCTGTACTGCGGAAAC
>WRJK01000126.1 GCA_009782285.1 Clostridiales bacterium | reverse complement strand
GACCGCAATCCTGACATACCAATACTTTGTCTTCCATTTTTTCCCTCCATTTAGAAAAAGTAAAATATAAATATTTAAAATAGATTTTGGACGATTTTCTAAATAGAGATTTCAGAGTAGAAGATTTCCAGATAGGGCATCAGACCATTATTCTTTTAAATATCATCTCTATTGTACACGATTCTTTTAAAAAAGTCCAGAAATTTTTGTTTTGCAGAAGCATATTATTATTTATTTTTACTAAAGGGTGAAATCATTCGTTTTTTTTGATATACTCATTGTAAATTGTCAAATACAGATTCGCGGAAAGGCAGGGGGAGGATGGTACCGCTATCGACGAAAATGAGGCCCGGCAGCTTGGACGGCTTCGTAGGGCAGGGGCATTTCATGTACAAGGGCGCACTGCTTTACAACGCCATAAAAAACAAGACCTTTGGCTCGGCGATTTTTTTCGGGCCTTCGGGAACAGGGAAGACCACCCTCGCCAGGATAATCGCGAAAGAGATGGATACGGGTTTCTATGAGCTCAACGCGGCAGTTTCTGGGATCAAGGAGCTGAAGGAGATAATAGACAGCGCAAAAACCAAGTTTTTCGGGCTTCAAAACGAGGCGAGCTATGTGTACATCGACGAATTTCACAGGTGGAACAAGCTCCAGCAGGACACGCTGCTGAAAGCCTTGGAGGAGGGCGCAATAAAGTTCATCGGCAGCACTACAGAAAACCCTTACTTCGCAGTGAACAACGCCGTTTTGAGCAGGGTGAGGAGCATATACGAATTCAAGAGGCTGGCTGCTGCGGACATACTGAAGATATTAGAGGGCGCGCTTGGCGACACGGAGAACGGCTTCGGGAACCTTGACGTAATGTTTGAAGGAAGGGCCCTTGAAACGCTGGCAGACATGAGCAGCGGCGACGCCAGGGTCGCCCTTGACACGCTGGGCTTCATCATAGGCAATTTGGACGTCGGAAGGGCAATCGGCAACGAAACAATTGAAGAAGCGATGCAAAGGCAGGCGATGTTTTACGACAGGAGCGAGGACAAGTACAACCTCCTCTCAGCCCTCCAAAAATCGGTGAGGGGAAGCGACCCCGACGCCGCGCACCATTACCTTGCCCGGCTCATCGACGGCGGCGCGGACATATTGATGATCGGCAGGAGGCTCCTAGTCATGGCCAGCGAAGACGTTGGAATGGCGTACCCCAGCGCGATAACCGTAGTGACCTCCTGTGTGCAGGCGGCACAGATGGTCGGGTTCCCGGAGGCGAAAATACTGCTGGCCCAAGCCGTGACGCTTCTTGCGGCATGCCCGAAATCCAACGCCTCAATGGCTGCGCTGGAAAGCGCGCTGTCCGACCTGCGAAGCAAAAACATAGATGACGTCCCTGATCACCTGAAGGACTCAAGCTACAGCGGTGCGAAGAGCAGGGGCCACGGGGCGGGGTACAAGTACCCCCACGCATACGGCGGGTACGTCAAGCAGCAGTATTTGCCGGACAATCTGCATCAAGAAGGAGTAAAGTACTACAAGCCTACCGAAAACGGGAGCGAAGCCTCGTTTAAAAAGCATTTGGAAAGCCTTGCGAAAACAAAGGGGAAATGAAAGGAAAAGAAAGGAAAAAAGGGGGAAACGAAATGAGAGAGATTATAGTGGCCGAGCATTCGGGGTTTTGCTTTGGCGTGAGGCAAGCGATAGGGAAGGCAGAAAGAGCGCTTGCGGAAAACGGAAGGGTTTATTCGTGCGGGCCGCTGATACACAACCGCCATGTGACTGACGAGCTTGGGGGGAAAGGCCTCGTGACTATCGGTTCGGTTGAAGAACTGCCGGACTGCGCAACTCTGATAGTGAGGTCCCACGGCGAACCCCGGATTTTTTTTGAAGAAGCAAAGGGCAAGTCCGCGCGGGTTGTCAATGCAACCTGCCTGTACGTGACAAGGATACACAGGATCGTAAGCAAAGCGTGGCAGGAAGGCTATGACATCGTCGTCGCCGGCGACAGGAACCACCCAGAGGCCAGAGGCATTAACGGATGGTGCGGCGGCTCCGCGACCATTGTCAATTCAGAGGAAGAGGCTTTTGGAGTCAACGGGAAAAACATTTTTGCGGTTGCACAGACGACTATGGAGGAAGATTTGTTCATCAGGATCATTAACGTCCTCAAAGAAAAGAACAGCGTGGAATACAGGAACACAATATGCGGAGCGACTAAGGAACGGCAAAATAGTTGCATATCGACAGCAAAAAAATGCGATATAATGTTGGTCATCGGCAGTAAAGAAAGTTCGAATTCAGTCAAATTGCTTGGTATTTCAAAAAAACACTGCAAAAATAGTTTTTTTATTGAAAATATAAATGATTTGCCATTGAAAGAAATTAAGAAATGTAATAAAATAGGTGTCACGGCAGGTGCATCGACGCCTGAACGTGTAATTAAGGAGGTTATTGCCAGAATGAGTGAAAGTATCACTAACGAGAACAATGAAACAAATTTAATGCAAGACTTGATGGTGGAAATTGAAAAGTCATTGAGGTTGCCGCGGGGTGGCGAAATCATTACGGGTACTATTATCCAGATTACTGACAGGGAAATAGTTGTGAACCTTGGGTGCAAAAAAGACGGTATCATTCCACGCGAAGAACTAATTGTGGAAGGAGAACAGAAGCTTAACGATTTATTTAAAGAAGGCGATGAAATTCAGGCTAAAGTTTTGAAGACTGATGACGGAGACGGAAATATCCTGCTATCTAAGAAGAGATTGGAAGTTAACGAGCATTGGAATGAACTAAATGATGCTTATGAAAATAAATCAGCCATTGAGGTAAAAGTGGTAAAACAGGTCAAGGGCGGAGTTATTGCTTCATACAAAGAAGTTTCGGGGTACATCCCGCTTTCGCAGTTATCCGACAGGTTTGTTGAGAACGCAGCCACCGAAGAGTACATGGGCAAGGTTTTGCTTGTCAAAGTTACCCGGGTCGACCAGAAGAAAGGCAAAGTTGCGTTTTCTCACAGGAACCAGCTGCTTGAGGAAAGGCAGAAAAAAATTGACGATGTGTGGAACTCCCTCTCCGTCGGTGACGTTGTCGAAGGGACTGTTATGCGGTTCACTGATTACGGCGCGTTTGTTGACATTGGCGGGCTTGACGGGCTTCTCCACATTTCAGAGATATCTTGGGGAAAGCTGAAGCATCCGCAGGAGGTTCTTGAGATCAGCCAGAAGGTGAAAGTAAAAGTCTTGTCGATGAACGCGGAAAAAGGCAAGATTTCCCTTGGGCTCAAGCAGAACCTTCCGGAGCCGTGGTCGGTGATAGACCAGAAATTCAAGGCTGACCAGATCGTAAAGGGCAGGGTAGTGCAGATCAAGGATTACGGCGCCTTTGTCGAGCTGGAGTCCGGCCTCGACGGCCTCGTGCACATTTCAGAGGTTGCGCACAAGAGGGTCTCGAACATCGCCAACGAACTGAGCGTGGGCCAAGAGGTTACGGCAAAGATCCTTGAAATAAACAAGGATAAGAAACGGATCAGCCTGAGCATCAAGGAAACGATGGACCTTTCTGTTTATCCGGAGCCGGAACCCGAGGAGGCGCTTGAGCCAGAGCTTGAACCCGAGGTTGTTCCAGAGCCAGAGCCTGAACCAGTGGCAGAGCCTGAACCAGTGGCAGCACCAGAACCAGAAGCCACGCCCGAGCCGGAACCCGAACCCGAGCCGGAACCCGAGCCCGAAGCTGAGCCTGAGCCCGAAGCCGAGCCCGAGCCCGAACCTGAGCCTGAACCCGAACCCGAGGTTGAGACTGAACCGGAGCCTGAAGCCGAGGTTGAGACTGAGCCTGAGCCCGAGGTTGAGACTGTTGAACCCGAACCTGAGCCTGAACCCGAACCCGAGGTTGTGCCGGAGCCTGACGAGGCTGCCGCAGATACCGAAGAGAAAGAGGCAGAAGCAGAGTAAGGAATGCTGAAAATCCAAAGGCCGCAAGAATTCGTTGTTTCTTGCGGCCTTTTTTCGCGTTTTGACGGCATGAATCAGGGTTGCCTACCTGTTCCGGAACACTGCGGGGCGCTTTTCAAGGAAAGCACTCATGCCTTCGAATTTGTCCTCCGAACTGAACGGGGTTGTGCAAGCTTCCAGTTCGAGCTGGCTTGCCGTCAGCATGTCAAGGCTGAAACCTAAATTTATGACTGATTTTGCCGTGGCGACAGCAATCGGGGCTTTTTCCGCTATGGTTCTTGCGATTTTCTCTGCCGTGCCCGCAAGCTCCTCCGGCGGTACGACCTTTTCCACAAGCCCTATCCTGTAGGCCTCGTCGGCACTGATGATTTCCGCCGTCATGATCAGGTACTTGCCCATCCCGGCGCCCACAAGGCGCGGGAGGCGCTGGGTGCCGCCAAAGCCGGGGATGATGCCGAGGTTCACCTCGGGTTGCCCGAACTTGGCCTTTTCCGAGGCGATGCGGATGTCGCAAGCCATGGCCAGCTCGCATCCGCCGCCCAAAGCGAAGCCGTTCACAGCGGCGATGACGGGCTTGCCGACTGATTCGATGTAATTCATCAGGGCATGGCCTTTTACCATCATAGCTTTCCCTTCTATGGCGGTGAGATCCTTCATCTCCGATATGTCAGCACCCGCCACGAAAGCTTTCCCTTCGCCTGTCAAAATGATCGCTTTGACGTTTTTGTCGCCGGCAGCTTCTGAAAACGCAGAATAAAGCTCGTCCAGGAGGCTGGAGTTCAACGCGTTCATAGCCTTGGGACGGTTGACGGTAATGAAAGCTGTTCCATTTTTCAGTTCATAAATAAGGTTTTCGTACATAATCATTATTCCTTTCTTTTCAATCACGCGACATCACGACGAGGAGCGTGCCGTTTTTGACCTCGACGTAGGCTTCGGTTCCGGTGAATTTGTTGCTGAGGCCCAATGGGTAGCTGCTCTTTAATTCTGCATCATTAAGCGGGTAGCGCAGGCCTTTGGTGGAGACTCCGCAGCACCTGTCAGACAGCGAAAACAGGGATATTGAAAAGCCCTCTTTTTTCGGTATGGCCAACCCTGCGTTTTCAACTATAGTGACGACGTTTTTCCCGTCGACAACCGAGATACTGTCAAACGTGCCTGCAAAATGCCCCAGCGTCTGCAGGTTCGCCACAGTGTGGTCAAGCCTCCCGCCTAAACCGCCAACGATCACCACTTCACGGAAGCCGAGGCTGGCTGCATGCTTAACGCACAAAAACGTGTCGGACTCGTCTTTTTCTTGAGGGAAACAGAGGAATTCGGCACAGCTGCCGGGGGCTGCCGCCATGCTGCCTGAGTCCCCGTCCCCCATAACGAGGTCCGGCTGAATATTTTGCGACAAAGCTGCTTCATAGCCACCGTCGGCGCAAATGACAAAGCCCGATTCCCCCGGCGGTATGAGGCGGACAAGGCCGCCTTCAATATAAGATGTCACGACATAGCATTTTTTCAATTTTCTGCCCCTTGGTCGACATATTCACGATATATACATTATAGCGGATTTTTACACACATTTCAATAAAGCGCTTGAAATTCGTCTTGACCTAACGCTGACTGCGATGTAGAATGAAGCTGACTACGACCCAGCCATAGCAAGGTTCATGCAGGAGGACACGTACAGGGGGGACATGGCAGACCCACTGAGCCTGAACCTGTACACGTATTGCCGCAATGAGCCTATCCAGTATTTCGACTCTGCACATAGTATTTAACAAATAAATTTCAAGTGCGGGTATTTGAAAACCAAAAGCTTGCCTATTACACAAAAAACAAAGGAGATGTCGAAATATTATGAACAACAAACAATATCTGATTTTGTTAATTGCGTTGACAGCGTTCATGTCGGGATGCGTGGCCACCGAGGTTGGTGGGAAGGAAACTGTTGGCGAAAATGTTGCAGTTGTCGAAAATTTACCCATGGATTTGCCTATCAGAAGGGAAGAGTTAAAGCTTGGAAACATTGAATTGGGCATCAGTGAAAAAGAGTTCAACCATTTAGCAGCAAGCAGTTTTTTGCATGAAATCGTCAGCGAGGAAAACGAACCTGAGTTTATTGAAAAAGAGTGTGCTTATTCTAATGGCCTTAAGGCGACGTTTACAGACTTTCACGATGGGCGAGGGTTCATTTTGTTCAGACTAGAAACCAGCTCTAAAGAGTACGCAACTGTGAGAGGGTTGTCAGTTGGAGATGATGTCCGCAAAATATATGAGTTATACGGTGCCCCTCTTTGGGAAATTTTCAATGGCGAGTTTTATTATGGCACCGAGACTGGGGATTACATGCAACTGGCGATAATGACCGAAGATGGTAAGGTATTAAGGATAGCAACTTGGCTTCTCATGTGATAATTGCTGTGCAGAATTTAACCAAACCGGCAGCTGCTGAAAGAACAAGTGTCGGCCGACCCTTTGCTGGGCAGTCAGTGGGTGCACCGCCAAGAATACGGCCCAGTCCAATTTTGTTCTTCGGGGCAACGCTTCCGCTACCCGCCAGCCGGCGAGCGGTTTGTTGACCTGTAAAAAATGACGGGCGGCGAGGTTTTGCGCCGTGCGTTGCTGGAGCTTTTTCAATGCTGCGAAACTTGCCGTGAGGTTTGCCCCTGATCCTAACAGTGGCAAGACAATTTTTCAAAATTATCATGTTCCAAAATATACCATTGCGCCTATATTGTGTCAGCCTGTCAAGGGTAGGCGTGGAAATTTTTTCACCACCCCCTACCTGATGGGCAAACGGTGAAAAAATACTACCCGACCTTGACAGCAGTTCCATAATGATATGATTCCAATTGTTCTTTGAAATCAATGACGGCACAGTCACCAAAACAGAAACAGGATATGCGTTTCCGACTCAGTTTATCAAGAGTCTGAAAACATCGAACAAGCAATAATTTTAGTTATGCGACTACTTAGGGCCGGCGCCCTGAGCGCTGCGAAGACGCGGGCGGCGCACCAGCCAGCGGTTCCAGCCTGTCCATGCTTGGGTGGGCAGACGGTGAAGAGGGCCTTTCGCCTGCGGTCTACAGTTACAACAGCAAAAATCAGATGACCGAGGCGGCAAGCAGCGGCAGCGCCGCCGCTTTCACCTACAACGCGGAAGGGCTGCGCTTCAGCAAAACTGTGGAAGGCGCAACAACGTGGTACTGCTACGAGTACAGCCAGGCAATAAAAGAGCTTGACAGCGAAGGCGGCGTGGTGTACAACGTATACGGGGGGAACCGGGTCTCCCGGGAGGTGAACGGCGAAAAAGCCTACTTCCTGTACAACGGGCACGGCGACGTGACTGGGCTGGTCAGCGCCAGCGGCTCTGTCATAGCGAGCTACTACTACGACGCCTTCGGCAACATATTGGAGCAGAGCGGCAATTTCAGCAACCCGTACAGGTACGCCGGCTACGAGTACGATGGCGAATCGGAGCTGTACTACCTGAAAGCCCGCTACTACGACCCGGCTACG
>WRJK01000125.1 GCA_009782285.1 Clostridiales bacterium | reverse complement strand
GTATGACGTGGTAATAGGAACCTTGCCCTAATTCATCAACAAGCCCTGTGACAAGGAATTTTGTCAGTGACAATGTCGCGCCGCCCAGCGCCTTCGCGTCGAAGGCGAGCTTAAGTATGTCTGTGGAGGCCTCGGAAGTGAACCCGTAAGACGAGGCCGCCGGGTACGTCATCGTGACTTTTCCCCTATACATATCGCCGTCCTTCGTTGTCCATTCAATGCCTTCTATTGCTGAAAATCCGTTCAAGGCTTCGCATCCTGCGTTCATCAGCACGGAGGTGTCTACCTCAAATTCTAGCTCAAGGCTGAGCACCCTGACCGCTTCGCGCAGTGAAACGACGTATTCTATTTTGCCTGTGGCTTCGCTTCTGTCCACAGTTCTGACATTGGCATAAACCGTTGGGGTGGCGTTGCCACCGGCTGGGTTGATGGGGTTGATGCCCGCCGCTACCGTTAATATGGAGTTGCCCAAAATCCTCTGCGCAAAGAGCTCGTTGTGGGCTTTCACCATTACGTTGGGCGTGATCGTGACTATCGGCGCACCGTCCGGCTCGCCTTGGTAGGTTCCTGCGGCTGCAAATATCTTGTCTGCGAACTGGCTCTTGACGGAGCCGTTGTCGCCGGCAGCATAAGCCCATCCCGAAACGAAGAAGGAATCCGGGTTGTAAGCGTTCTTGTAGCGTATGGCTTCGTCGATGTGGTTGTCGTTGCCAGTTGTCACCAGCGCCACGGCAGACTCGGGAAGCGCGGTTATCGCGTAGACGTTTGACGCGCGCTGGGTGTAGAGGTACTTCGCCAAGTCCATGTTGGCTGTTATTATGCTGTTGTCTGCGAACGTGCTCTTTAGCACAGCCTCTGCACTGCTTGTCGAAAGGGTCCCTCCAACAAAGCCTTCGCCCATGGCGTTGCCGGCAAAGGCGGCGCCCGTCGAACCGATGTTGATGAGCCCTATGCCGTTTTCAAGCAGGTTTGTGACGTTGGTGTTTGAATTGAAGTTGATCACAACGTTGCGGTCAGTCATAGTTCCGTACACTAGGTCGTCGCCTACTGTGAAGCCCAGCTTTTCAAATGAAAGCGTGTTTTCTCCCATTGAACCGTTGATCTGAACCAAAGGCCTTACAAGCCTCGTATAGGTTGCCTCGCCGATGGAAGCCACAGCCTTTCCTTCAAGGTAATAGGTGTTCTTGTAGGCGTCGAAAACGGTTTTACTCATTACGAAGTCGCCTCTGATCCCGGTACCGGGCAGGTTGCATGTGAGCATGTTCACCGCTTCGCCGTCCTGCAGCGCCTTGATGACCATCTTGACGGCGTCGAGGCCGTTGTTCTTGACTACCACGGTGTTGCCGTTGCCTGCAAGGACTGAGCTGATTTTCGTCAGCCCCTTCTCGTTTATCATTTTTTTGCCGAATTCAGTGACTGTGTAGTTGATGGCCTCGGTTTTCCCTGCAAACGCGTTCTTTTCTTCAACTCGGTAGCAGCTGAAGCCCCTTGTCCCTGGGAAGCTCTGCACAACTTCCGCATACAGCGACCTTGGGGAATCTGAGAAGTCCACGCCTTCGCAGAGCACTGTGTTTGCAATGTCCCTGTTGCCCTGCGCAAGGTCGACCACAAGCGTCCCTGCCTTGTAGGTCATGCCGCCAGTCGTAACGTCGCTGGTCAGCCTCTCCACGCGGACCTGTGCCCGAGTCAGGTAGGTAAGCATGTTGTACGCCTGCGACACGTCGAGCTGGACTTCGGAGTCCATCGGGATTGCGTAGTACTGCGGGAAGAAGCTGCCGCCCGGCAGCATCGAGTAGTTCCTTGGCATCATCGGCTTGCCGTCGCGCTGCTGGGCAGGCGGCAAAGCTGCGCCCCATGTCCATGGCGCCGCGCCTGAAAGCGTCTTCCAAGGCATGCCTATGTTCGGGCTGGAGCTGTACAGGTACGGGTTCACTTTGGCGTCCGTGTTTTCGTTCTCCACGCCCCTGCGCTTGTACTCGATTTTGAAGTCCCAGAAATCGTCAAGGTTCTTCGCAAAATTGTGCATGGTGCCGAAGGAGGCGATCATGTTCCCTATGACGTCCAGCGCCGAGCCGCCTTGGGACTCTATGGTTCCGTTGATCCCGCCGTAGTGCATCGTGAAGTTCGGCGAGTAAATCGGAGACGCGTCGTCAAACCCCACGCCGTTGTTGGCGTGCTCGTCGCATATCTGGTAGCGCGGGAAGACTGTCGTCCCGGTAATCGCCGCGCCCATCTCGTTGGCGTGCTCGTGCAGCCTCGGCGTCAAAAGGTCGTATTCCGAGTTCGGGTCGTGGGGTGCCGTGCACGGGTCGAACTGTATGGGGTTTGCGCTGTTGTGGAACTCGAGCACCATGATCGGGTCCCATGCAGCCATGAACCCTTTTTGGATGACGCTTTCCTGTATCTCGTGGTAAGAGCCGTCCCTGTTCGGGTCGAACCCGTAGTTCACTGCCCTGGTGCCGCCGTTCATCCTGCCGTCGGGGTTCTGGCAGAAGATGAAAATGAATATGTACCCGGACAGCAAATCCTTGTCGATGTCCATTTTAACTGTCGTGGTCCCTTTTGCAACATCCATCTGGTTATAGCCGTCGGTCCTCGAGTTGTGGGAGATTTCGTTCGCCCTCTCGTACTGCACCACGTCCCCTTCGGCGATGAGCCTGAACAGGTGGAACACTGCATCCATCCCGTGGGCTTCGCCTGAGTGGATGTTCGTGTAGACTATGGGAAGCCTCAGGTCCTTCTTGTCGAACTCGTCGTAGATCGCCGCCGGGTCGGTTTCGAGCATCGGCTCAATCTCGTTCAAGAACCTGTCGATGGAGGCTGCGCTGTCCGCGACCATCCCCATCCAGAGGTCGTTTGGCTCGTGCTTGGCGTAGGAGCCGCTTGGGGTGATGCCGCTGGTCTTGCCCAGCGACTCGATCCTTACGTACCTTGACGGTGCGCCGTAAGTCCCGTCGGAGGGGACGACTGTACCGTCGGCAAGGATGAATTTGTCTGCATGGAGCCCAGTTTCACGGCAGAAAATGTCCACGTCCTGCCAAGTGTTCATGTAGTCCCTGGCGTTCACTTTGAACGGCATGGACGCAAGCGCGGCAGCGCCGTCGTAGTGCAGGCGCAGCGTCGCGCCCCGCATGGCGTTCAGGAAAGTCGCCCTCGCAAGGTTCAGGCCGCTCGCGCTCGTTCCGAGCAGGTTGTTGAACCTGACTTCTGCCGTCACCGTGATTGTGTCTTCGTCCTCCGCAACGGTTGGCGCACCGATTAAAGTGGCGACGTTCGAGCCGCTGGCCTGCATCTGAGTGCCAGTCCAGTCAAGCAGTGCGCGGTTGTATGTGCCTTCCACCGTGCTGCTGCCGACGCCGAACCAGAATTCGGCTTTTGCAATGTCGAACTGGTTTGCTCCAGTGCCTAAACCGCCCGCAAATGCCGTGCCTTTGTCAAATTTGGACTGGAAAACAAAGGTTCTTTGTTCTGCAAGCGAGGCTTCTCTGAAATATGTGTAGTATTTTCCATCTTGAAGATACATGTCGCCTTGCCCCACCAGAAACTTGTCTGCCGAATCCTTTATGGCTGTCCTGTACCTGTACAGGCTGGCAGCGTTCGACTCGGTGACTTCTGCGCTCAATATCGTCATTGTCGGTTCATCAGCGGCATACACAACTGGGGCATTTTGACCGGAACTGAACAACGGGAACACCAAGCAAAGCGTCAACAGTATCGATATGGCAATTTTTGCATTTTTGTTACACTTGATCATATTATTTTTTCCTCCTCGTTTTAATAATATAATAGCTACGTAAAGTATGTTAAAAACAATTCACTGTTTTTTCGGAGTTCGGCTCTCCGTTTTTACCTCCCTTCTTAAATGTAATGTGGAATTTTGCGATTAACTAACTCAACCCCTCAACGCCATTTTTGTTGTATATTTTCTTGTTGGGTTGTTGATGATAATTGTCTAGAATAGGTATACCATAGAACAACTAACAATGTCAAGGCTTTGTAATACAATGTCGAAAAACCTGAATGCACTTGAATCCTTGATATGCTTATGATAGTATTACTAGCAGATACGACCAATTCTTAGCAAGGAGGATTATATTATGTGCAAAAGGCAGATTAGCCTGTTTTTGACTGCTGTAATTCTTTTCTCGGTATTTTTCATTCCGGCTGCCGAAGCCAGCGCCACAAACGTCACTCAGATAACTACAGTTGTTTCAGGCGGCATGTCCCATTCCATCGCGCTCAAAGACGACGGGACAGTCTGGACTTGGGGATCCAACCAGCAATGGCAGCTTGGCAGCGACGAAGACGTGGCAGAGCAATCAACCCCCAAGCAGGTAGAAGGCATTTCGTCGATCGTTTCCGTTTCTGCCGGCTACGATTTTTCCGTCGCGCTTAAGGACGTCGGCAGCGTTCATGTTTTTGGCCCCGGAGGAGATGCGCCTATATACCAAGTGGCAGGCCTTGCCGGCATAGTGGCTGTTGCCGCAGGGCAGGCAGACGGGCTGGCGCTAGACAAGGACGGAGCGGTTTGGCACTGGGCTGTCGGATACAGGCCTTCGAAAATCTCAGCACTTAAAGATGTCACAGCAGTTGCGTCGGGGGGGAGGCATTTTCTCGCGCTGACCTCATCGGGAGAAGTCTGGGCTTGGGGAGCAAATTGGAGCGGGCAATTGGGCAACGGTTCCATGAACGATTCGGAGGTGCCCAGAAAAGTGGCGAACCTGGTAAATATTGTCAGTATCGCTGCCGGTTATTCGCATTCGCTAGCGGTTGCCAACGACGGCGGCTTATATGCGTGGGGCTCAAACACATATGGCCAGCTAGGAGACGGAACCACAGAAGCCAGAGTGACGCCGGTCAGGGCCGACGGCATTGCTAATGTTGTTACTGCCTCTGCTGGAAACGAGACATCAATGGCACTGACTGCAAAAAACGAGATTTACACGTGGGGGTACGGGGAGTACGGCCAGCGTGGTGACAATTCCGTGACTATTTCTAAGAATACGCCTGCGAAAATCGAAACCGAGGGCACTCCGATTTTCATTTCCTCTGGCGTTTACCACAATTTCTACGTGTCGGACAGCGGAAACCTGTATGCTTGGGGCAGGAACAGGAACAGTCAGCTTGGCACCGGGACCACCTCAAACGAGCTAGCGCCGCAAAAGATGCTTTCTGCTATAGCCATTTACAACGCAAACAGTACGGGTGTTGCTGCCGGCACTAATGTCGTCAAGCTGAGCGACATCGAAGGGACGCTTGGGCAGGCTGAGATCGAGTTTTGCCAATTTCTCGGGATCATCACCGGCAACCCTGACGGGACTTACCTGCCGGGCAAGGACGTTAACAGGGCTGAGTTTGCCGCAATCATCACAAGGACTATGGGCGTCCCTGAAAGCACGTTGACGGAATTCTCCACATCAAGCTTTAAGGACACTTCAGGCTACAGCTGGGCGGTGCCGTACCTTGCATACTGCCAGTCCAAGGGCATCATGATCGGCGACGGGAACGGCAATGCAATGCCAGGCAGGACGATAAAGGTCAGCGAAGCCATGACCATGATCTGCAGGGCCCTCGGCTACGTTGACAACAGTGAGCTGCTCACGGGCAGCTGGCCTGAAAACTACATAGCCTTGGCACGAAAACTCTGGCTCTACGACAAGATCGACGCGGACGCAAAACTAATGACCAAGGAGATGTCCGCCATCGCAATCTACAACTCGCTGACGGTGCAGAAAGTCTCTGTGGCCTCAGACGGCAAGACGGCATTGCTGTGGCTCGCCGGCCAAGACGGTGCCATCGCCTGCTTCCTGAATACAGGGCTTGGGCGCGAATTGACAATGCTTCCTTAACAGAAAGCGGGCTCTTTCGAGCCCGCTTTCATCAATCGTTCATTTATCATCTTTCTGCTGTGGCTTTCGCTCGCACCAACGCTGCAGTGCCCCTATTATCTTGGGGGCAGCGAGTTGCCTATCACCGCAAGGGCTATGTATTTGAATGCCCAGTCGGTTCTGGGAACGTCGGTGAACGTTACGTTCAAGTTTTGCCATGCAGCGTCCTTTGGCTCGCCGTCCATCAGGTAGCGGATCAGCGCAGCCACCGCTTCGCTCCTCGTGGTGCTCCCCTCAGGCTTGAACGTCCCGTCCGGATACCCGTTGAAGATTCCAACTTCAACAGCCTTGAGGATGTCTTCTGCCGCTGGGTGGCTTTCAATGTCGCTGAATATGTTCTCAGCAACCGCTGTCAGTTTTTCAACCTTGACGAACATGACGGCCATGTCGGCGCGGGTAAGCGGGGCAGCCGGCCTGAAATTGCCGTTTTCGTCTGCCTCGATAACCCCTGCGCCGCTTGCCCATTCAATTGCGTCATAGGACCATCTGCCAGGCGACACGTCGTTGAACGACGGGTCCCCTGCGTATGCGGCCGGGTTTGCTGCGTTCAAACGGTAGAGGATCGCCACGAACTGCTCCCTGGTGATCGGCTGGCTGCCGCGGAACGTGTTGTCCTCAAAGCCCGTGATGAACGGGGCGAACGCAGCGCCCGCCAAAGGCGCCGCCGCCTCGCCTATTGTGATTGCGGGCCGGCTGCCGCCGCCCCCGCTGCTGTGGCTGCCGCTGCCGGCGCTCGCCCTAGACACCTTGATTACCACGGTGCCCGGCAGTTTGACCCCTTCGGGGATGTTTGCGCCGTCGGGGAACCGGGCTATCAGCATTTCGGTCAGCGTTATGGTCTTCGGGTCTGCGCCGGTGTATTCGAATTCCACTTCGCCCCATGCTGTCCTGCCGTGAAACGCGTTTGAACCGCTCCACGCCCCAAAGCGGTAGAGCCCGCTTTCTTCCACGACATTTTCCACTGTGGCTTCGACGCTTGCCGCCTTTGTGAATTTTGTAAGCTTCAGCGCGCTTGTGTCGCTTGACACCCAGACGCACTCTATGCCTGCATATGCCTCGTCTTCGACGACTGCAAGAGGCACCGTGAAAGTATAGGCGCCGCCCCCGGCAGGGGCTTCGATGCTTATCACCTCGTCTGCGCCGTGCGCAGCGATGCAAAGCGCGAGCGAGAGTATGAACAGGAACAATAAACCCGTCAAAGCCGGCCTTGCCGCCTGTGTGCTTGTTTTTTTCAATGCCAACACTCCTTCATTGACGCCAACCCGCGCAGCGCGCGGATTGGCGTTTTGTTTTTTGGCCTAGACTCAGGTGAAGTTCGCGAAAAGCTCCATGACGTCGAGTATGGTTATGACGCCGTCGCCGTTGAAGTCGCAGTCGCCCGCCAGAATCGGGTCTCCGCAAACGTCCACCGCTTTGTGGACATTCCATGCGGGGCTGGCGTTTGATATGCCGTAGTACAGCTGGATAAGGCCAAGGTCTATCAGGTCAACGACGTTGTCCTTGTTCAGGTCGTATTTGCTGTAGACGATTGTAGTCCCGCTGTCCGCTTCAAGTATGACGTGGTAATAGGAACCTTGCCCTAATTCATCAACAAGCCCTGTGACAAGGAATTTTGTCAGTGACAATGTCGCGCCGCCCAGCGCCTTCGCGTCGAAGGCGAGCTTAAGTATGTCTG
>WRJK01000124.1 GCA_009782285.1 Clostridiales bacterium | reverse complement strand
CCAATGCGTACAGGAACATAGCGGCTTGTGTTCGCTCCATCGCCAAGCAGGCCATCGTTAAATCCCCACCCCCACAGGCTGCCGTCTTTTTTAAGCGCTATGGTATGGGCATAACCCGCCGATATCGCAGCCCAATCAGTTGCCGTGCCAATGCGTACAGGAGCGTTGCTGCTTACGCTTGTGCCGTTTCCAAGCTGCCCGTACTCATTATTTCCCCATGCCCAAAGGCTCCCATCGGTTTTAAGGGCTACCGTATATGGCTTTTCTGCTAAACTTGCCGAAACCGCTGCCCAGTCGCTTGCTGCCCCTATGCGGATAGGAACGCTGCGATATGTGTTTGTGCCATCACCCAACTGGCTATAACGATTTAATCCCCAAGCCCAAAGGCTGCCGTCATGCTTAATCGCTACGGTATAGCAATAACCCGCTGAAACAGCCATCCATTCGCTGTCCATCACTGCCTTTGCGGAGGCTCCGTACTCCGCACCCAGCCATCCGCACGTAAACAGGCTGCTGTCTGTTTTGATTGCGATTGTATGGTGGCTGCCAGCAGCGAATAGAGCTGTTTCGGGCACTGGCGCAGATATAGAGTTCGCAGCTGATGCAGGAGGCACCGTGAAAAACAACAACCCCGTCATCAGAGACACTAGCGCCATAATTGACAATATTTTTGATATTTTTTGCATAAAAACCTCCGTCCTCGCTTTGCACAAACATTTCACGCATATCAGCAAAATGGCTTTAGATAATCAATCACCGTTGATACGGAATCCCCTTTGGGAGTTTGAAGTCGGTGGCATTGTTGAAATTTGAGAAAACACTTTCTAAATAACACTTGTTTACCTTTCCCGGCTCGCCGTAATATTCTGCACCCAGATAAGCAAGGAGATAATTTTTAAAATCACACGAGTATTTTACCAGCAGCTTTGATTCAGTATCGACCCACAGTGTAAACGGGACATCAATCGACAGAAAATCGACGTCATCATCTTCAGTTTCCAAGAGGAAAGTTTCAAGATACTCCCCGTATGTTATTTTGCCTTCGAACTTGGTAACTGATGCACCGCTCACCTTGTCTGTACCTTTAGCTTCAAATTTCGCTAAAAGCTCGCCCAAGTGCCCCAGAATGATTAAATCCACAGCTGCATCATACTCTTTACTCCATCCATCCTCCGAGAGTGTGTATTTCATATATTTATCGTCTTCAGCAAGCCAGTATGTTTCTGTGATGGTGTTATCACCTTTTAAAGACCTTGTACGAACCACCTTAGCTTTTGGGGGATCATAAAAAAGATTTCCCTTTCTGCTGATTGTGAACGAAATTTTTTCATCCGATATTTGAAAGTCGTATACATGAACCTCATCAAAATCACAGCTCTTCAAATTCCTCATGTTGGCAGCCACTTCGGCAGCCAGCTTTGATTGCTCCGACGCTTCCTTGCTCTTCACAACCACTGTCTTTGTGCCGCTGTCCCAGTCAACATCCGCGCCAAAGGCTTCCAGGACTATCCTGATGGGCAGGTATGTACGGTTGTCTTTGATCAGTGACTTGGTGTCGTTCATGACCTTGGCGCCGTTTTTGTAGATGTAGTCAGTGCCTATTGGTACTTTGACGGTAATGCCGCCCTTTACCGCAATCGCTGTCTTGTTCGCGCTGTCCCAGTCAACATCTGCGCCAAAGGCTTCGAGGACTATTCTGAACGGGACCTGGGTGCGGCTGTTTTCGTCGATGAAGGGCTGCCCTGACAACTCCGTGAACTTCACATGTTTGCCGTCGATGCTGACACTGACAGCTGGGGCGGTTGGGGCAGTGAAGTATGGGCTTGCCGGGGCGACGCCTTTGCTTATTGTTGTGGAAATGCCCTGCTGCTTAACGAACTCCCACTTGCCAGTTTTGGTATTGCAAGTTTTCACGAAAGTTGAGTCGCGGATCGCATCGCCCAAATCATCAAAAGCAATTTGGCCTGTTACGCCGTTGTACGTAACGCCTCCGAGCGCATCACGGACTCTTGCAGGGTCGGTCGAGCCTGCTTTTTTTAAGGCCTCAAGCGCCACGTGGTATGCATCGCAACCCATGGCAGAGACCGCCGCAATCCTGTCGTCGCCACCGTTGTTTGCTTTGGCAGTTGCGTCGCCGTTGATCCACGCTTTGAACCCGTTGTCAAAAGCTGGGGTGCCTCCTTCTTGGTAGAAAGCCGTCACAAAAATCTTTATGTCCCTACCTCTTGCAGCGTTGAGCACAAAGTTGGAATCCCAAGTGTCTCCTGCCAAGATTGGCATGCCGAGCTCCTGTGCGCAAGCTTGGTCGATGATCAGCGTCGCAGCTTCTGTTGAAACCGGCGAAAAGAACACATCGGCTCCGTAAGCCTTCGCATTTTCTATGTAGATGCTAAAGTCGGTCATGCCTTCTTGGAATGTCTCGTAGCGGCAGTTGTCATCTCCGAACGCTTCCCTGAAGAAGTTGCACAGCCCTACGGAATAGTCGTCCCCCAGCTTGGCGAGGCAATACGCCTTTTTCGCTTTTAACTCGTCCCTTGCAAAATGCGCCAGCACCGGGCTTTGGAACGGATCCAAGAAACAGACCCGAAAATGGTAGTCGCTCATATACGTCACTGCTGGGTTTGTACAGGATGCGCCTATTACCGGGATGCCCGCTTCTGCGAACGTACCGGCTGCCGCGATGGTTACGCCTGACCCGTGTGAACCCAGCACCACTGAACAACCTTTGGCAATCAGCATTTGCGCTGCGGCCGGCGCCCTGTCGTTGGCAGACTGGTTGTCGGCATATTCTAAAACAACCTGATATTCTTTGCCGCCTATTTCCACCGTCGGGGTTACGAAGTTTGCATATTGCATTCCGAGTATCTCCTGCCTGCCGCCGGCGGCGTTGTCGCCTGTCTGCGGTTCGAAAACACCTATCCTAACAACTGGCATGTCGGTTTGCATGGCATAACTGACAAAGCTGGTTGGAAGCAGCAGCAGGCAAATGATGATAATGGTTGCGATTGTGCGTCTTTTCATATTGGCACCTCCTTGTACATGGGCGTGTTTTGTATGAATTTATGTATAATATAATAACATTATAGACGCATTTTTGCACATATTAAAGTGATTTTTGTCACTATTATATGTGACAAAAATCATTATTTTACAGTTGTTCTTACTATATTAGTCAAAATTTATATTGACTAAAGACGGTTGATTGGTATACAATGGTAGCGGAAAGTAGTGGAAAATACTGAAAAATTACCTGCCAAATCGCTTCGTACACTTGAAGCAAAGGAAAAATGCGATATTAATTTGAATGTCAGATAATATCTGATCCGAAAAACGAAGGGGGGCGGTTGCTGAATACCGATGAAAGCGCTTAACCACGTTGCGCGAAAGCAATGAGGCTGAAAATGTCGAACCCCAACGACAGAATAAAAGAGGCAGCAATGATATACAAGTTATTTTTTAGGAGGTAAGAAAGAATGAAAACAAGAAAACTATTGGCAATAGTTCTCGCGCTGGCGATGGTTCTGACATTTTCGATAACGGCAAGCGCACAGGCGCCCTACATGGCCGCTCCGAAATATGACAACCTGAATTACTTTGACAAGACTATTCTCGATCTGGTTGACATGGACTTGGTTGAAGATGCGCTCTTGTACATTACAAAGGAAATCGGAGTGCGTGTCGCAGGTACGCCCAGCGACAAGCTGGCAGCGGATTATCTTGAAAACGTATATAAAGATCTAGGCCTCGATACGTACCAGCAACCTATAGCGCTATCTGGCAACACAACCATCGGCAAGCTCAACGTGCACGGCGCCGAAAACTGGTACGGCAAAGGCAACTGGGACTTTGGCGAATGGCAGGGCACCAGATGGGAATGCGGCGGCGCAGCCAACGGCGTGATAACGGGCGATGCCACAATGGTAACGGGTAAAGTGGTGGACTGCGGTATGGCGACGCCGGCAGAGATAATTGCAGCCGGCGCGAACGACGGCCTTAAGGGCAATATCGTCCTGTACACAACAGGGCAAGCCGTAAACACTGTTATCGCGAACGCCAAAGCCCAAGGCGCAGTTGGCGTTATGGTTCATTCACTGCGCGGCAGCCGCGACAATTTCGGCTCGGCCTCGTCGCCTTCAGTAACTGCCGGCACAGACATCCCCGTCCTAGGGCTTGCGCTTTGCCAGGCAGAATGGCTCAGGGAAATGCTGGCTGAGTTTGGGACAGTGACAGCCGATATCCAAACATATTCTCTCCCGAGGACAACTGCCAGAAATGTCATAGCCAAAAAGAACGGGACAGTCCCGAATGCGCCCATCATCATGGCCGGCGGGCACCATGACACTGTCATTGGCTCCCCCGGCGCGAACGACAGTCTGGCCAGTGTGCTCAACGGTGTGAACGTCGCACAGGTGTTCGCCCAAGTCAGCACGGATCATGTTGATTGCTACTTTGGTTCATGGACCAACGAAGAGGGAGGCTCAACCGGTTCGGCTTACTTTGTGAACAGGACTAACTTGGCTGCAAACATCGCAGCCGGCAGCATGACTGCGGCAGAACGCGACCGCATGATCGGCTACTGGCACTGTGACATGCCGGCGTCGGCGCAGGACGATAGGACTCCGTACCTGTTCCTGCAGAGGTACAACGCCAACGCTCCAAGGCTTGTCGTCGATTACATGTACGCAGCAGCAGACCGCCTCGGTTACCGCGACTTGGTCCGCGACAACGTATTCCAGTCAAGCGACCACGGCTCGTTCTACAACGCGGGCATCCCGACAGCCATGTTCATCAGGATGGGCGGCGTAGGCTCAACATCAAACTACTCGATTGAGCAGAAATACCATACCCCGCAGGACTGCTATGAAGACAATATCAGCATGAAAAACTGGCAGCTAGTTGCTGAACTGATGGCAGTGTCGATGTATGACGCTATCAGGACATTCAAAGTTAACACAAGGCTCACCGCCCCTGAAGTTACGCTTCTCGACAGCGATGCAGAATTCAACTTGTCGGTTTATGAAGTTGAAGATATGCTGACGGCTGAAATCGAATTCGAATTCGACGGCGACCTGCTTGCATTCATAGGCGTCGAAGGGCTGAACGGCTTTGAACAGATCGGCGACATAACCTGGAGGTACGCAGGCGGCAACACGTGGAAAGGCACAGTCACAATCGGCTACCCAGACGGCGGCACCGTAACCGGCACCGGCTTTTCAACGCTTGTGGCAACTGACATAGCCAAATTCGTATTCGCTCCAAGGGCTGAAGGCGACGCAACAGTGAAAATCACAAACATGAAGGTCGCCGGCGTCGACTTTGATTTAAATCAAGTAGTTGAAAAAGATGTCATGTTCCTTGCCGACGAAGCAACGACAACACTTCTGCCGAACTTCTCGAAGTACGACCTAAACAGGGACGGCATTGTTGACGCGCTAGACCTAGGCATCATGCTGCTCTACTGCGGCTTTGACTCTGACAGCCCGAATTGGGGCACGCTCGTTAAAGTCAACGACTCTAGGGGCAAGGGCGTCACTGCAAGCATGTGCGACGTGAACAACGACGGCGTGATAGACATGCTCGACCTGCTTGACCTGTTCTTACACTATACGAAATAGTTTCATGCAAAAAGCGGGGGTCTCGATCCCCGCTTTTTTTACAGGCAAAATAGGTGAGAAAAATGATGGATGCAGTAACATCGCTTGCTTACACTATACAAAGCAACAAAGGCAAATATGCAATGATATTGGGCCCGGATGTCCCTGAAATTGCTGAAATTGCTGAAATTGCCGAATTGGGCGATGTAGAAACAATTTCTTGGGATTTCAACATCGACAGCTACTTAGGCATTGTTGCTGAAGGGCTTGGGCTGATAATCTGCGACGCTGCTGACGGCAGTTCCGCTTATCTGGGTGTGCTCTTTGGCAATAAAAACAATCAATGCCAGAATTTTTGGGTGTCATACCAAAAACCTAAAGGCGCTGACAAAGAGCTATACGATTTTTTGCATGCGGAATGCATTTACATCGATGCATGGGAAGTATTCTTCTCCGAGTTATTGACAAAAATGCTTGACATGGAATTCCTCATCAATTGAAATGATTTCTTTTTCCATTTTCTCCTTGTATTCCCTGATCGCTGCCCTCATCTTTGGGTATTTCACGCCCAGTATCTGAACCGCAAGCAATGCCGCGTTTTCTGCACCGTCTATTGCGACTGTGGCTACAGGCACCCCTTTTGGCATCTGTACAACGGAAAGCAGTGAGTCAAGCCCATCAAGCGTACTGGATTTCATGGGGATTCCTATCACTGGAAGCGGGGTTCCCGCTGCAATCACCCCGGCTAGGTGTGCTGCTTTTCCTGCCGCAGCTATTATCACCTCTATCCCGTTTTCTTCAGCTTTTTCCGCGAATTCTGCCGCTACTTTTGGTGTCCGGTGAGCCGATATGATCCTTGTTTCGGTTTCGATTCCAAAATTTTTCAGTATCTCTTCTGCCCTCTGCACTACGGGGTAGTCGGATTTGCTCCCCATAAGTATTGCTATTTTCATTTTGTGCACCTCCATGCTTATATTGTCGGTAGTTGTACGTTTGATGACTGCAGTATTTCTATGCAGACTTTAAGGTGGTGGGCGGGCCAGCCAGTAGGCGGACCTTCAAGGTCCGAGCGGCCGACTTCCACACAGTTTTCAACTAACTTTGCGAATTCGCCCCTCACGGCATTCGGTATCTTTTTCTGAAGCTGCGGCGGGACAGGCGCCCCTCGCCCTGCCAAATCCAAATATGCGCCCAGCTGTTCCCATTCTGCGAGGTTTTTGTGCATTCTGATTGCATGAAGGTGTGCCTCAAGCTTGTCTATGGATTTGTGTTTAATGCCCTTCGCACCGCAATAGCATTTCAGGCATTTCGCGGCATACACCTGCTTGTCCTGCCGGGTCATTGCGTCCAGCCTGTAGGCGAAATCCGGGTCCAATCCCCTTTTGCCGCAGTTCAGGCACCACCAATAGTCTTCATTTTCGTCTTTCAGATGAATCATTGTTTTTTCATTGCACAGCCAGCAAGTGTACTTCTGCACCTGGTCCTGCTGGGCAGTGTAGCCACAGCTTTCGCATCGCCAGGCTACCGGTGGGGCGGTTTCGCTTTCGCCACACGCAAAAGTTGCGTCTCCGCAGTTTGGGCATAATGGTTGTTGTTCCATATCAATCCTTCCTCCTCTGCTAATCTTTTCGAGATTCTATATGCAATCCGCTTAGGGTTTCCTGCACTTTTATAGTCTCTGCAAGCAGGCCAACGACATTGCTAACATGTGTGAAGCTGCTGATCGTCATAGTCTCGGCTCTGTGGGATTTAAACCACTTGTCGAGGACTTGGTAGCCGCCAATGCGATAATTCCACACATCGGCAGGGATACCGAGGATACGCTTGTTTGCATTCAGGTGCAACACGCCGTCTTTGTATTTGATGGCGCCTATTTCCAAGTTTTCCGAGGTATTAGGCTCAATTTCAAGCAACGCAGGAATCTTGATTTCCATAAGGTGCAGTTTTCGCAGCCGCCCCCCTGCCACAATATAAGCACGGAACATGTCTTCGCTGACATAAAAAGCGTTCGGGTTGCCGCAGTCTTCTGGCGCGTTGATGATTGGTACGCGGGGATAATCACGCTTTAGGAACTCATTGAATCGTTCGCGGTAAACAGGATCGCACAGTATACCGTAGCTT
>WRJK01000123.1 GCA_009782285.1 Clostridiales bacterium | reverse complement strand
AACGCCGCGTCCTCCCTCGAAACGACAATGCTCCTTGCACCGTTAGATATTGCGTCCGCTATAAAATCATGCGCGTCGTGCTTTTCTCCTTTAATTGCAAAAAAAACGTCGTCCGCTGTTGTTTTCCTCGAATCTGTAGATACCCCGCATGCAAAATCATTTCTGTCGCCGCAGAGCAGCTGCCCCGATACCGCTTTTTCAATTTGCCAAATGGCGGTTTTTCTCATTTGCCCCCCTGCTTTCCCAATCATTCTTTGTAAATATACACTATCCCGCCTGTGTTCAGCTTCTCACCAGCCTTCGGGTACTGATCCACAACCATGAAATCTTCCCCGCTGTCATGGGCCGGCGACACAGCGTAATCAAGGGAGGCTCCAACCAAAATCCCTATTGCCTCGCTGAAGTTCTTGCCTGCAATGTCGGGGACGGTTGTCATGCCTTTGTTCATCTGCCCCAGCTCTGCCTGAGTATAGTGGGGCTGGACGTTCAAATACCGGAGCGTGTCCTCCAATATCTGCCTAACGCCTGGCGCTGCGGTCACACTGCCGAATTTCACACCTTTGGGGTTGTCCACTACTAGCAAAATTGACACTTTTGGGTCGTCCATGGGTGCCATGCCCAAAAACGACGAGTCGGTCAGGTTTTCATAGTACCTTCCGTCCACTGCCTTGATTGCCGTCCCAGTCTTGCCGCCTATCCTGTAGCCGGGGATTTTTGCGGCTCCGCCACCGCCTTCCGAAACTACGGATTCCATAATGAAGCATATGTCTTCAGCCGTTTGCTTTGAAACAACCTGACGCACGACTTTTGTGCCGAATTCTTCGACAACGTTTCCTGCAGAGTCAGTCAGCGCTTTAACGAGCCTCGGCTGCATCAGCTTGCCCTCGTTGCCGAAGCTCGACGCTGCGGCAAGCAGCTGCAGCGGCGTTATCGAGATTCCCTGTCCGTATGACATTGTTGCCAGCCCTACAGGGCCGGCTGTCGCTTTGTCCTGCAGTTGCGGGTACGCCTCGCCCGGAAAATCAATGCCCGTCCTTTCGGACATCCCGAACAGATCCAAGTACTGGTAGAACCTGCTTTCCCCAAGCCTTTGAACTAACTGCATGAATACCGGGTTGCAGGAGTTCCCGACCGCCTCAACCAAGTTCTGCGAGCCGTGGGTCCTCGGGTTGTACCAGCACCTTAAAGTCGTTCCTGAGACGTTGTACGAGCCGTTGCACACAAACCTGTCGCTAAGATACGTCACGCTTTCCTCCAAAGCCATTGCCGTCGTCAACAGCTTGAAGGTCGAACCCGGGTCGTATACGTTGCTTATCACGGGATTTCTCCACATTGCGTTCCAGTATGCAGTCTTTTCCGACGCAGGCAGCTCGTCCACATAAGCAGCGGCATCAGGGTTGAGAGGCACTCTTGGGTTGTTGGGATCGAAATCAGGCAATACTGCCATAGCAAGGATGTCACCCGTCTTGGGATCCATTACAAGGCACAGCGCACCGTCCGCTTCTGTTTTTTCCATGACTGACTCAAGTGCCTTTTCCACGTAGTGCTGTATCACCTCGTCCACTGTCAGAATCACGTTGAGCCCGTCCTCTGCTTTGTAGTACCTTTCTATTCCATACGAGATGCTGTTGCCTGCTGTGTCTGCGTTTTTTATCCACCGGCCAGGAATGCCGCTCAGATACCTGTCGTACTGTAGCTCAATCCCAAAAAGCCCATTGTTGTCGTCAGTTACGCTCCCCAATAGGTGCGACGCAAACACGCCCAATGGATAGTATCTTTTAACGTCCTCCGATATTTCTATCCCTTTTAAACGCTTTTCGCGTATCATGTCAGCTCTTTCTTTGTCCACCTGCTTTGCAACCTTGACCAGCGTCCTTTCTTGGGTGATGATCTCCTTTGCCTGTTCTTTTTCCATGCCGAGCACAAGGGCGAGCTCTGCTGCGGTGTTTTCGACTTGGACTTCAGAAAGCGCTGGGTTGTCTGCGTTCGTGGACCTCACTTGGCCAGGCCTTGCCCAGATGGCAAAGGTGGTTGCGCTTATCGCGAGCACTTCCCCGTTTCTGTCGCATATCATCCCTCTTTTAGCAACAACCGGATCATCTCTTATCTGCTGCTGGACTGCCAGCCTCGAATACTCTTCCCCGTTGACTATCTGCACCCAGCCCACCCTGAAAGTCAAAGCGACGCAAAGAAAGCATATGAACACAAAAGCAAATATTAACCTTTTTTTTGTCCTGCTTGGCGTCTTGGCCATAATCCTTCCCCTATTTGAAACCCGGGCGTCAATTGTACGCTTGCTCTTTTAGCAGCGCTGCGAAATCTCCCTGCGGCTTTTCCTGTGAACTCAGAAACACAAACTGCTCGGGAAGCGGGTAGACCATACCCAGCTCTGTTTCAGCCTTTTCTTCAATTGTCCTCAGGTTAGTCGCATTTTTAATGTCCACATTCAGATTCTCTATCTCGCAAAGCAGTGCAGCGTTCCCTTTGCTAATGGCATTAATTTCATACTTCACGCCAGCGGTGTAAGCGGTTGAAACGATAACGCTGACGCAAAGCAGGCCGGCTAGGAGAAGCAAGGAAATCGCCTTCGCTTTTTCCTGAAAAGTTATGGCGGCAGCTTTAACCTGCTTGACAGGCTTAGCCATAGCAGGCCTCATGTCAAAACCGTACCTCTTGTAGCTGTTTTGGTATTCGTACCATTTTTCTGCTGTCATCATTGTTCCGTTTGCCTCTTTTCAACAACTCTGAGCTTTGCGCTCCTTGCCCTTGTGTTCTTATCCAGTTCTTCGTTCCCTGGAACGACGGGTTTCCCGGTGATTTTCTTGATGTCTGCCTTCTTGCCGCACACGCATGCCGGAAAGTTTTTCGGGCATGTGCATGGATCTGCCCGTGTATTGAAAACGTCCTTGACGACCCTGTCCTCCAGCGAGTGGAAACTGATGACGCACAGGCGCCCTCTTTCTCCCAATGCGTCGCAAAACGCCGGCAATGCCTTTTCGAGCTGCCCAAGCTCGTCGTTCACCTCAATCCTTATCGCCTGAAACGTCCTCTTCGCCGGATGGGGTCCGTCCCTCCTTGCTGAAGCCGGTATCGCTGACTTGATTATCGACACTAGCTCCTGCGTGTCCTCTATCGGCTTTTCCCTTCGGGCGCTTGCGATGAAAGACCCGATCCTTGACGCCCATCTTTCCTCGCCGTATTTGCGGATCACCGCCGACAGTGCTTCTGCCGTGTACGTGTTCACCACGTCGTATGCGCAATGGCTGCTTCCTCTGTCCATCCTCATGTCCAGCGGTGCGCAGGCCATGTAAGAAAACCCTCTTTCCGGGTTGTCGAGCTGAAACGAAGAAGTGCCTAGGTCCAAAACCGCCCCGTCGATCCTGCCCATCCCAAGTTCGGCTAAAATGTCAGCTATCTCAACGTAATTGCGTTTTGCCAAAATCTTTCTGCAGGGATATTTTTCTAGCCGCTTCTCTGAAGCGCACAAGGCATCCCCGTCCATGTCTATCCCTATCAGCGTCCCTTTTTCACTGAGTTTTTCACATATGCCGGCAGCGTGCCCGCCTCCGCCCAATGTGCCGTCTACATATACGCCATCTTCCTTTATGTTCAAATACTTTATGCACTCGTAAAAGAGCACCGGCTCGTGCGCAAATTCCATCATATTGCCTGTTAAACGCCGTATTCCATCATTTTCTTCGCTATCTCGCCTGGGTCAGGCTGCTCGCCGTTTTCGGTCCTTTCCCATTCTTCCTTGCTCCAAACCTCAATCTTGTCAAAAACCCCTACCGTCACCAGCTCTCTCTCTATGCCTGCGTATTCACGCAGCTTTTGCGGGACGACTATCCTGCCTTGTTTGTCGATTTCACAAAACTCGGAAATTTTACCCAAATCCCTCTTGTTTTTCCTGCTGATTCCGTCGTAGTCAGGAAGTGAAGTTAGCTTTTTAGTAAACTCCTCCCATTCAGGCACCGAATAAATGTACATGCACCTGTCGATCCCCTTCGTCAAGACGCAGTGAAGCCCAAGCGATTCCCTGTGTTTTGAAGGTATGATCATCCTGTTCTTTGCGTCTATTGAGTTTTGGTATTCCCCCATGAACATGAGACAATCCCCCAAAGTAAAGTATTGTGTAAGCCCACTATACACCACTTTGCCCCACTTTTCAATTATATTGACATAAAAACTGATTGGTTCGCCCCACTTTTAGAGGGTTTTTTTTAGCGTACCCGTGTCAATCAGCGCAACGCCACAATATCTTGTGCAGTTTTCTTTAGTGCCTGTCCATATGTATGCATATAAAAAAAGCTGCGAAACACAAGAATCGCAGCCTGTTGCTCAAATGCCTTTTGCTTATTTTGTTTTATACATTGAACAGGAAGTGCATCACATCCCCGTCTTTTACAACGTACTCCTTCCCTTCAGCTCTAACCAGGCCCTTTTCCTTTGCAAAAGCCAAGTTCCCGCCACAGTCGATCAGCTTGTCATAAGCGATGGTTTCTGCCCGAATAAAACCTCTCTCTATATCGCTGTGTATTTTCCCCGCTGCTGCGTGCGCCTTGGTCCCTCTTCTGATAGTCCATGCCCTCACCTCTTTTTCGCCTGCGGTCAAAAACGAAATAAGATCTAGGATGTGGTACGAAGCCTTTATGAGCTTGTCAAGCCCAGATTCGAGAATGCCCATCTCCTCAAGAAAAGCGTACCGCTCGCCGTCGTCGAATTCAGAAACCTCGGCTTCAATTTTAGCACAGATGGCAATCGCCTCAGAGGATTCCGTTTTGGCGAATTCCCTGATTTTTTTGTAATGCTCGATTTCATCAGGCTCGGAAATGTCATCTTCAGAAATGTTGGCTACGTAAATGACAGGTTTGAAAGAAAGCAAGTCTAAAGATTTTACAAAAGCCATTTCGTCTTCCGGCAGATCCAGCGTCCTAGCTGAAAGGCCGTTTTCGAGGGTACTCATCACCTTGGTTAGAATGTTTAACTCGCCTTGAAGGGATTTGTCCCCTTTCAAGTTTTTTTTGGTCTTTTCAATCCTTTTTTCGATGGTTTCCATATCAGCTAGGATCAACTCCACGTTGACAGTCTCGATGTCTGAAGCAGGATCGAGCTTTCCGCTCACGTGAACCACGTTCTCGTCCTCGAAACACCTCACAACATGGATAATCGCCGCTGCCTGCCTAATATGCCCGAGGAATTTGTTGCCGAGCCCCTCGCCCTTCGACGCACCTCTTACAAGCCCCGCTATGTCGTAGAATTCTATTGACGTGTACACTGTTTTTTTTGAATTGTACATTTCGTGGAGCACTTTCAGCCGTTCGTCGGGCACAGCCACAACCCCGAAATTGGCCTCCTTTGTGCTGAACGGATAATTGGCGGCTTCTGCCCCCGCTTTAGTCAACGCGTTAAAAAGCGTACTCTTGCCAATGTTGGGAAGCCCCACAATCCCCAATCTCATATCTTCGCCTCCTACCTGTAAGTTTGCCCTTGGGCTGCTAATTGTAAAAGATGTTGCCTCTCGTCTTAGAATTCCTTCCAAGCAACACAAGCGCCGCAAGGCAAACGGCAAACACCGCAAGGCTCACCACCTGCGCCTGCTTGAACACGCCTATCATCAGGCTGTCCGTCCTCAGGCTTTCCACAAAAAACCTTTCGAGGGAATAAAGCATCCCGTAGCACAAAATTGTCTGTCCTTCGAAATCCCGCCTGTTGTCAATGAAGACTAGAGCAAAAAACAAGATCAGGCACCAAACCGATTCATACAGAAAGGTCGGATGCACCATCTGCCCGTTTACTGGAATGCCCCAAGGCAGCCCTGTCGGCCCTCCATGGGCTTCTGAGTTAAAATAGTTTCCCCACCTGCCTATGGACTGAGCAAGCGCTATGCAGGGGGCAAAGGTGTCCAGCGCGTTAGGCAGGCTTATGTTCCGCGCTCTGCAGACGACAAGGCACATCAGTATGCCCGCGATAAGCCCTCCATGTATTGCAAGGCCACCCAGTCGAATATTGACAATTTTCAAAAAATCGCCGCCGTAGTCGCTGAAGTTGAATGCAACGTAGTAAAGCCTGGCACCTATTATCCCCACAGGCAGGCTGACAAGCAAAACATCAAGAACTTTGTCTGGCGGGATTCCGTGCTTTTGCGCACGGTTGTACGCCACGGCAGCTCCCAGCAGCATCCCTGCGCCCACCAGTATGCCGTACCACATGATCTTAAACCCAAATATGCTGAACGCAACAGGCTCCGGTATGTAAGTGTTCAAAAAAATAGTCACGGTATGTACCTTGCGATCAGAAGTTCAACCTGATCGTCTATAATGTAAATGTAGTAGAGAGATAATTTGCCCGACAACTCGTCTGCGCCCTGCATCGCAGCAGCGGCAAACTCGCCCGCGTCCATAACCTGCGCAATGCTGCTCCCCCCCGCCAAGAAAGTAGCTCTTGCGTCTGGGGACAACTGGTACATCGATTCCAGGTTTTTGTCCGCTATGTAATATCCACTTGGCTGGTTTTGGTCTTCAACGTATTCCATTTCGAATATGTCGACCCATACAGTTCCGTCCTCGCCCTCTGTTATGCCTATGGTGCCAAAAAGAGTATCGGCACCGTCCCTGACAAGCTGAGCTGCGTATTTTTCTGACAAATGCGCCACCGTCATCGGGTCTGGCTCATCCATCGAATTTTCCCCTCCGGAGCAGCCGGTCAAAAAAACAGTTGCAAGAATGCCTGTGCCCACGATCGCCAACGCCAACATGCTTATTGTCTTCATCTTGTGACCACCTTCCTTGTATTTGATATTTTGACGCAGCCCGGCTGAAAAAGTTCCTTGTTTTATTTATTTTATGATTTCTCCAAACGTGTCAGCACCGCAAGCCGCAGCGTTGCCTTCGTCTGTATCGAGGTGCACTTCCTTTTCGTGACCGTCGCCGGAGCGGACAAGCACGTTGTTGAACACCAGACTCCTCTCGCCGTCAATTTTTAGGCTTACGATGTCCTTGTCAGCCACGCCGGCTTCCTTCGCTTGGCTTTCTGAAAGATGCACGTGCCTGAGGGCAACGATAACCCCATGGTCAAGCTCCACTTCCCCACAAGGGCCAACCAGCCTGCATCCCGGTGTGCCCGCAAGCTTGCCCGACTCCCTCACCGGCGCCTTGATGCCTATCGCCCTCGCATCCGTCGCGGCAATTTCGACCTGCGTTTCAGGGCGCGCCGGGCCAAGGACCCGAATCCCCGGCAGCACGCCTTTCGGCCCGGCAATATCGACCTTTTCCTCGCATGCATACTGCCCTGGCTGAACCAATTGCTTAAAAACCGACAATTCATGACCCTTTCCAAACAATTTCTCGATATCTTCCGCCTTTAGGTGCAGATGCTTGTTTGAAAGGCTGACCTTAACTTTGTAACCCATTTGCTTTCCTCCTTGTCTTTATAAACCATTATATAAGGCAGGTGATATAGGGAAGGTTCCGGTACCTCTGATCGTAGTCAAGCCCGTAACCGACTATAAACCTGTCCTCTACAGTGAACCCCACGTAATCGACCTCGATCTGAACCCGCCTGCCAGCTGGCTTGTCGAGAAGCGAGCATATCCGAAGGCTCTTCGGGCCCATTGCCAGCAAGTAGTTTTTCAGGTAATTCAACGTCACGCCTGAATCAACTATGTCTTCGACAATAATGACGTTTTTCCCCTCGATGGGCGCATCCAAGTCTTTTACGATTCTCACCACCCCAGAGCTCTTCGTCGATGCTCCGTAGCTGCTGACGGCCATGAAATCAATGCGCATGTCGAGCTCGATGTGTTTTATTACATCCGAAAGCCATAGCACAGCGCCTTTCAGAATACCGACCACTAGGACTTCTTCGCCTGCGAATTCCTCCGATATAGCCTTGCCGATCTCTGCAGCCCTAGCAA
>WRJK01000122.1 GCA_009782285.1 Clostridiales bacterium | reverse complement strand
TGACGGGGCTGTTGAAGTACTCAATGTACTTCAACAGCCCCGCCCACTTACTGCTGAGTTTCCGCCATTATTTTTTTGGTAAAAATGACGCTATAAGGCCGGCAATACTAGATAAGGTCATGGTTTGCAGATGAATTTTGCCAGGGCCCGTTATAACGGTATCGAACATGCCCTCACCGCCAAACACCATGTTTTTTATTCCTTTTACCATCTGGATGTCCATCTGGCAGGTGCTGTCCATAAGGGCAAGCACCCCAGTGTCGCAGACTATGCGCTCGCCCGGCGCCAAATCGTATTCCTGGCAGTGGCCGTCTATTTCAAAAAAGACCGTGCCTGGGCCGGTTATCCTCTGCATGATGAACCCCTCGCCGCCGAATAACCCTGCGCCCAATTTTTTCTGGAAATGGACCGCAAGCTCCACGCCCTTTGTAGCGCAAAGGAAAGCCGACTTCTGGGCTATTATGCTCTCGCCAGGGCGAAGCTCCCTTGCCACGATCTGGCCGGGGAATGATGACGCGAAACCGATTTCTGCAGCACCTTGTGCAGTATAGACGCTCATCATTAGGCTTTCACCCGAAAGCATGCGTCCAAAAGCTTTACCAACGCCGCCCTCAGCCTTTGCTTCGGTAACGACCGGGCCCCTCGCCCATGTGCGGCCTCCTGCTTGGCTGACAATGCTCTCGCCAAGCGCGAGTTTGACGATGACTGCGGGAAGGTTCCCGCCAACGATGTTGTAATTCATGTTTTTTCCTCCTGTTTTCATAGTATAGTATAATTTTATTTCACTCCGCAGTGCAGATAGTGTCTGCCATACCGTAAAGCATCGCGATATCGTCCACAGCGGTTCCGATCGGATAAATAAATTGAATGTCAAATGAACCGCCCCCGACAATTGTGCGCCGGAATTCGGACGCGGTCGGGTAGTCCTCGTAAGGTTCGGGAACTGGAATTCCCGTATCAACAGTCCTGTAAATTATCATTTTCATATCAGGCGTGATTCCTGATTCCGGATGGGGATAGACATAAGTGACCCCGTATTCATCGTCTATTTGAAAGTCAGGCAATAAATATAGAGCAATTCCGGTTTCTGCGTTGTAAGCCAGCGCACCTGTGAATTTCGCCGGCACTCCGCCCCAGACAACCGTTATTTCCGCGCTGTCAGGCAGGCTTGCTTTTTCAGGTGATTCAGGAGTAAAATAGCCAGTGCTTGGTTTGTTCGCGGAAAGGGTTTTCGCCACCTCGAAGATCAGAACCTCGTTGTCGCTGTACCATTCGGCATCGCTGTAACAGTTTGTCGAGTAGAGGTACACACCGCTGCCGGTTACATACGCAAATACAATATCATTCGAGAGGGCGTCGTCTGGCTTGTTGACGCAGTAATATCCTTCAGTGCCGTCGCCGAAGCGGAAGCTCTTCCAGTCGAGGGGGTTGTTTTCATAAAAATCTCTTGCGTCAGATTCTGAAAACCCCGGCAGCCAAGCTTCCTGAATCCACATTAGAACGTTGTCGTTGCCGCAGTCGACCAAAAGCGAATTGGTGTCATTGATCTCATCGTAGGCAGAGCTGAAACCCCATGCCGACGGAAACGATATCCTAAACGGAAAATCGCTGTAAGACATTGTATTGTCCAATGCGGGAAGTTCCGGTTCCGTGTTTTCTGCCACAGTGGCTGCTTCTGCAGTTTGGCCTGACGGTGGGGGCGCTTCCTGTGGGCTGCTGCAACCTGCCGCCGCCATTAGAACAATGCCAATAATAACCATAAAAATAGTTCTGTTCATCATGCTTTCTCCATATCTTTTCGCTAGTTTGCTATAGTATATCACATAATATCAATTGCAACACTAGTATTTCAAGAAAAATCCCGTTATTCTTTGCGTTGCACACCCCCATGCTATTCAAAGCCATATGATTTAGGAAATATCTCTTTAAATTGCCATTTAGACCCATCTCTGCGCTTGAAACAATTCTACAACGCGATATTTTCACATTTCACGATAATGAAGACGAAAAGGTCTTGTACTCTGCTGTTTTAGCTGACATTTACGTTTTTTTTCACGTTTTTTTTCCTTGAATTATGAACTGATTTGTGGTAGTATAATTTTGCAAAGAATTTCGAAGCATGGACAAATGATGAAAAAGCAGAAGCAATGGAGGGGGGATAATGATGTCTGATCGACACAACGTGGTGTGCCCTTGGGGTGGTTGGAGTTCGGTCAAGCTTTTGGGGCTGGGGACCTATGGGGAAGTACACCTGTTCAAACGTGAACAATACGGCAGTATGTACTACTGCGCTGTTAAGCACATCTCAATTCCTACGCACCAAGATCAAATGGACGCCTCTTTTGCTGAAGGCTTGGCAAAAGACGGCATTGCGATGGAAGCATACTGTGACCGATTGCTGGAATCTTTCGTCAAAGAAATCAACATCAACGTGTCGCTAAAGGGGCATACGAATTTTGTATCCTACGACGACCACCAGATTTTTCCGTACTCGGACGGACCGGGTTACGACATATACATTAAAATGGAATATCTTACAAATTTGAACAGCCATTTGGAGCAGCAGCCTTTGAAGTTGGCTGACGTTTTGCGCCTTGGCGATGACATTTGCTCGGCTATTACCGTTTTAGAGAAAAAGGGGCTTGTTTTTGGGGACATCAAGCCTGGGAACATATTTGTCAACAAAGCCGGCAGCTTCAAGCTTGGCGATTTTGGAACCGTCAAGCCAACTAGGGCCTCCCAGCCGGCAGCCTCGGGAAACAGCGATTTGACGTTTAAATCGCCTGAACTGGCTAAAGAAGGGAAAGGCGACAACCGTGCCGACATATACGCTTTGGGCCTGATCCTGTACTATTTGCTAAACGGCAACCGCGCCCCGTTCCTGCTTCCGCCCCCTATGGCTGTGGCTCCTTCTGCATTCAGTATTGCGCAGGACATGAGGATGAACGGGGAAAAGATGCCCCCGCCAGCCTTTGCTGACGAAAAGCTGTCTGCCATTATTTTGAAAGCTTGTGCGTTTGATGCAAATCAGCGGTGGAAGGACGCCGCACAGATGAAGGAAAAGCTGGCAAATTACAGCCGGTCGCTCTCGATTGAGGAAAAACAAGCCACAGTGTTGGACCTTTCAGCAAAATCTTACGAACCTGTCCAGGCAGAACCGGAAATTACAGCTATCCGGAACACTTCAAACATCGCCGGAAAAAGCGACGTTGCTGAAGCCACCAGCAAAAAATCTGACATTGTTGATGCCACCGCCACCAATGCCACCGCCACCAATGCAGCCGCCGCCAATGCAGCTGCCGCTAATGCTGCCGCCGCTAATGTTGCTGTTGCTAATGCAGCCGCCGCCAATGCGGCTGTTGCTAATACAGCCGCCGCTAATGCAGCCGCTGCCAATGCAGCTGTCGCCAATGCTGCTGCCGTAGCTGTTGCTGCTGCTGCCGTTACTGCTGGCACCGGTGCTGATTCAACTGGTTCTGATTCCACTGATGCTGAAGGTTTTTATGCTGGCGACGATGACGGCATGGCCGCAGACTCATCGGATTTTTACGACGACAAGCTCGTTCCTGTGCTGAAATTTGAGCTGCCATCGGAATTCAAGCAAAAAATTCGGACATATGCTACGCACACGCGAAGGATTCTGCCGATTGCCATCGCTTTCTGCGCATTGGTGTTTTTAGCTGGTGCATTGATGCCGCTTATTCAAACCAACTCTACGGTGAATCCAAAGGTCGCAAAGGTCGCGTACAAATTCCACGATCCTGTTATAGAGTTCACCGTCCGTCTGCAGCTGCAAAAACAAATCGGCGACATTTACCAAGAAGATTTGGACAGCATAACTGAACTGAGGGTCGAAGCGGGAACCGTGACATCCATTCAGGACTTGTTTTCCATGCCAGAGCTGGTAATCCTCGACCTTCGGAACCAAAAATCCATTGATCATGAGCAACTCGGCCGTTTGACAACCCTAGACATGCTGAATTTATCCGGGTGCGGATTGACAGACGCCTCGTTCATCGAAAACCTTACCGCTCTCACGCAGCTTGACATCAGTGAAAATTCTTTGACAGACATTGGTTTTGCCAGCAAGCTTGTGAATATTACCGATTTGATTATAAGAAACAATGCCATAACTGACCTGTCACCTTTAAAAAACCAAACCGAGCTTAAAATACTTGATGCGGACATCAACCCTGTGGACGACTGGTCGCCTGTTGCACACATTGCGTTTGTCATTGGCAGGATTGACTTGCCTGAACCGCCTACGCCGCTCATAGAAGATGAAATCGTTGAAGACGAACCCATAGAAGATGTAATCATTGCAGTTGAAAAAGTTACGGTCGATCGTTCCGGCATTTCGATCGCTATTGGCAGTAGCGTCAAACTGACCGCCGTTGTCCACCCCGCTGACGCGACAGATCAAGGTTTAACTTGGTCAAGCTCAAACGCTTCGGTTGCAACTGTTGACGCAAACGGAAACGTCACGGCTGTTAGCTCGGGCACAGTGTCTGTAACAGTAGCCTGCGGCGGAAAAGAGGCAAAATGCAATGTAACAGTCCAGCCGGACAATGTAGACGCTTCAGCCATTGCAGTCACTCAAGTTGAGCTAACACCTTCCAATTTAACACTGAGCCCTAACGGAAGCGCTAAATTGACCGCTACAGTGTATCCCTCTGACGCAACGGATCAGTATTTACGCTGGTCGAGCTCAAGCAGTTCGGTTGCAACAGTTGACGCAAGCGGGAACGTTACGGCTGTTGGCCCGGGCACGGCGACAATTACAGTGACATGCGGCGGAAGACGGGCAAGCTGCAGCGTTACAGTTCCGTCAAGCCTAGCCGTTGAGAAAGTTACGCTAAACTATACCAGCGTTTTGCTGGATGAAAGCGGCGGTGTCAAACTGACCGCTACAGTGTCTCCTCCTGACGCGACGGATCAAAATTTGAGTTGGTCGAGCTCAAGCAGTTCGGTTGCAAAAGTTGACGCTAATGGATTTGTGACGGCAGTTGGCGCAGGCACTGCGACGATAACAGTGACATGCGGCGGAAAGACAGCAAGCTGCGTCATTACAGTTAATTAATAAAATCAGCAATTATTGTTGAATATACTTTGACTACAAGAAAGGGGATGAGTTATTGCGTTACTACGTCATGGAGCCACCGGAGAACATGCAGCTACCAGCTGCACCTAAAGGCGAAGGCGCACAGGTCGTCCAAGCATCAGATTTGGGCAAGTTCAGCGATATTGATTATGATTCACGGAGTTCGCTTGTCAGCGACCGTCTAAAATTGCTGCTTGAGCGGTACATGCCGAAATACGATTTTCAGCCCGTTGTGTATTTGGACTGCGCAAATGGGGAACAGTTGGTGTTTTGGAGGTTCAGCCCAGCTTTGTACGAAGATTGCAGCGCTGATTTCAGGAACGACGGCATTGTGTCGCATATTTCCTTTCCCAACAACAATGCACCGATTGTGTTCACTATGCGTTCTCCAAAGGGCATCCGGTCGATCCTTGTAAGGATGGCAGTTGCCGAGAGCACTTTGCGGCGCAGCATATTAGGGTTGAGTTTCACGCAGGTTTCTGATTAGAAGAGGAACAAAACGGCTATGAAAAACAAAAGGAACTACTATGACGTTCTTGGCGTGAAGAAGGATGCCAGCGAAGCTGAACTGAAATCCGCCTACCGCAAAATGGGGAAGAAATACCACCCGGACACCCACCCAGACGACGCCGAAGCCGATGCCAAGATGCAGGAAATCAACGAGGCTTATTCGGTGCTTTCAGATCCTCAGAAAAGAGCTGACTACGACAGCCCTGGCTACTCGGCACCTGACCGCAGCGGTGCGCAGAAGGGCGGCGGGCCTTTTTCCGGCGGATTCGGTGGATTTGGCGAATTTGGCGGCAGTGCTGACATAAATTTTGAGAATTTTTTCAACGGAGCATTCGGGGGGTTTTCCGGTGGTAAGGCAAAAGGCGAGCCGAAGCGTGGGCGCGACGTTTCTGCAAGCGTTGGCATTGGGCATAGCGAGGCAGTATCTGGCACGAAAAAAGAGGTGTCGTTCAGTTTTTCCGAAATCTGCAATAACTGCAACGGGACTGGGTCAGCGGCGGGAGAAGCCGAAATCTGCAAGCGTTGCAACGGAACAGGCCAAGAGCGCACGATGACGCAAAGCGCATTTGGAAAGATGACAAAGATAAGCGAATGCCCTGCATGCGGCGGCAAGGGCAAGTTCAAGGCGGGCCCCTGCCCTCAATGCGGCGGCAAGGGGCATATCAGTTTGAACAAAAAGATTCTGGTGCAAATTCCTAAAGGCATAAGGAACGGGCAGTCCGTTTCCATTAAAGGCATGGGCGGCCCTGGTGAACACGGTGGGCCCCGCGGCAACCTGCTTGTCAAGGTGCTTGTCCGCTGAGAATTGAGGTCGCGCCATGATTGACTTTACTTTTATTGATTTATTCGCCGGAATTGGAGGCATTCGACTGGGCTTTGAGTCCATTGGCGGGTGTTGTGTTTTCTCGAGCGAATGGAATGATTGGTCAAAGAAAACATATCAAGCAAATTTTGGAGTCGAAGAAAGCTTTACCGGGGACATTGTGCCATTTCCAGCCGAAGATGTGCCAGATCATGACGTACTGCTTGCAGGATTCCCGTGTCAGCCGTTTTCAATTGCTGGGGTTTCAAAAAAGAATGCGCTTGGCCTTCCGCATGGATTTGAATGTGCGACTCAAGGGACGCTGTTTTTTGATGTGGCGCGCATATTGGCAACTAAACGTCCGAAGGCATTTCTCCTTGAGAATGTAAAAAACCTTGTATCACATAATAATGGGCAGACATTTAAGATTATAAAAAACACACACAATCGGGCAAGGTTCATTCAAAATATGTCTTGACTGACCACTTGTGGCAGTATTTACAGGATTACGCCGCTAAACACAAGGCTAAGGGGAACGGTTTCGGGTTTGGGCTAGTCACAGGTGAAGATGTTGCGAGAACCCTGTCTGCCAGATACTATAAAGACGGTTCGGAGATTCTAATCGCTAGGGGAGCAAAAGAAAACCCTCGGCGCTTGACGCCGCGAGAATGCGCACGCCTTATGGGCTTTGATGACGCATACAAGATCGTAGTTTCTGATACTCAGGCGTATAAACAATTTGGAAACTCCGTGGTGGTTCCAGTGATTAAGGCTGTCGCAAAGACAATGGAACCATACATAAAAGAAATTATCATGCGAGAGAACTCCGCCCTCACCGCCATTAAATCAGCCAAACAGGAACATACCAGTTGTCCTTGTCAATAGGCAGCAAATCGTTTGCCATGCAAATAACAGCTCCTGTGCCGATTTCAATTTTAAACTCAGCTAACCCACCAAACCGTTCTGGCTGTGTAACAGGCGCAAGCACCTTGAAATGCTTGATGGCTTCTGTGCCGGGAGATGCGGATTTTTTGATCTCGATAGGATAAAGCGCACCGTTTTGATACAGGATCAAGTCTATTTCCTTCTGGTCGCGGTCGCGATAATAATAGACAGGCGGTTCTAGCCCCGCATTCATGTAACTCTTGTATATCTCAGAGAACACATAGCTCTCAAAGAACGCACCTGACGCTGCACCGCGTTCCAAAACTTCTGCGTTGCCCCATTTCAACAGATAAGCACACAGGCCCGTATCCAAAAAGTACAGAACAGGAGACTTGACGACACGCTTCAAAACATTGTTGTGGTATGGCTGAACAAGCGCAACGATCCCTGATGATACAAGGATAGACAGCCAGTGCTTGGATGTCGGTGCAGAAATCCCCACCTCATTTGCCATTTCTTCATATTTGACGAGCTGCGCGGTTCTTGCAGCAACTACAGACATGAAATTGAAAAACGCCATCTCGTCGGCAACTTGTGTCAAGTCTCTGATGTCACGCTGCAGATAGGTATTAACATAGGAGCGGTAATAGTCAGAATGCGCAGGCGGGTTTTCACTGTATAAAACAGGCATGGAGCCTCTGAATATACGCTCATAAATCTCATTAAGACCCATTTTCTGTGCAACCTCCAGCCT
>WRJK01000121.1 GCA_009782285.1 Clostridiales bacterium | reverse complement strand
AAGCTGCAACGTTGCATCGGTAGCAGCACGCTTCATTTGGGACGTACACAGTGCATATGTCTTCGCTTTCCCTGTATTCGCAGCAAAAAACAGCATAGGCAGCCGGGCACGCAGCAAAACGGAACATGTTCACTTGGCTCTTTTGCAGCATGACTATGGCAAAGCCTTTATCCGCAAGTATCAGTTCCTTTTGAGCCAGCAAGCGGCTGCTCCCTGCGCCTTCAATGGCGCTTGCGAATCCGGCGTCAAAAACTATGTCCGTCCCGTAAGGAGCCCACGCCATCAGGTGGTGAGTTGCGCCCTTTGTTGCCCATTTCAGCGTCCCCCCCGACTGCTGCAAATCGATTGCGTAATGGTCTTTATCGAAACCGGCAAGTTCGAATTTCATATCAGCCCTCCATTCTACGTCATCAAGTTGTCTTCGCTCAGGGCGTAAAACCATACCGATTCCGCCATGTCGCTGCTGCATGTGTTGAAGAAAGTGCGCTGGGTTTCAGGCGGTTTCGGCCGTTCCTCAAGGTGTTTGACAAGCAGGTTGTCCCTTGCGGGCGCAGCGGTGCCGGTATTCAACAGATACGCTTCAAAAATGCGTTCTTGGAATACGCTGTTCGCATAGAAGCAAATCCTGTCGCCCAAATTCTTGATGAGCTCGTCGCCGACGTATTCCTGCGCTTTCATAGTGTCGGCAAGATGCCCCAGGCGTTTGGTCAGTTCATCAAAATACGGCAGTTTGTAATCGTCGTCGCTGTCAAAGAGGGCTTCTGCCGTTTCAAGCAGGATACCCAGCATTTTGCGTTTGTCGTTTCCGACCGCCAGTACGCGGCCAGCCAACCTCTCCAGTTTGACAGGATCGCTGAAGGCGCGCCGCACCTTTGGCTCGTAAGTGGACAAGAGGTTCTTTCTCGTCCCCTCCTCTAAGGCGGTGTTCTGCATGTCGGTTTCGTCGATTACGAGCCTGAAGGAATCGTAGCATGCCCTCGCCTCTTCTGCCGCAAGCCCGGCTGCACGTTTTGTCGCCCCCCTCGCCACTTCCGCAATTCTTTTCCTTGCCATGACCTCAACGACTTGGCACACATTGCCGCTTTCGTTGCCAACAAGGCCGATTTCTGCCCGTGCAAGCGCCGCGTCGACGGTTTGCGCAGGCAGCCCGTTTCGAAGCTGCGCAGCATTGAAGCTTTGCAGCAGCATCTCTTTGATGCTGCTTTCCAGCTGCCCTCTGCAGTTTTCCAGCTCGTCTTCAACAATCCTCAAGTGGTTCAAATCCAAAAATGCCCGAAGGCACCCGTCGGAAGCCTTGTCTGCCTCTTCAAAGGAGAACCCCGCCGTCACCTTTCCCGGGAGCAGGGGAATGTATTCAGCTTCCTTGGGGAACTGCGGCTTGACGGCAGAATAGAATTTGTCGCAGATGCCTGAACGCCCGTTCCTTATTTGAAGCGCCGCCGCTAGGGAGTCGGTATCGACTGACTGCCTCTCGATGCTTTCCAGTATTCTTTTCAGCATGGTTCTGATAGTGATCAGCGCGATCTCGTACACGGGTTTTTCAACGCAGCCGTAGGCTGCGGTTATTGCCGGCCTGCCGCTTCCGTAGAGGTGAAGCCTCCGGTTGCTGCAATCGTCGCTGCGCGAATTGGCAAGCAGGATTATGTCTGCCGGCAACTTGCTGCAAACCCATGGTTCGTCGCTTATGCCGCCGTTCTTGTACCTGCTTCCTATAACGAACACGGAATCGTACAGGTGCGAGTTTTCCGGCCCGGCGCCTTTGCCCTTGAAGATTTCGCACAGCTTTTTCTTTATGAGCGCCGCTTTGCCTGCGCATTCAATGCCTTCGTCCAGCATCACGATCAGCATTGAAAACAGCGCGACTCCGGAGAACTCCCTGATCTTCTCGATGGCAAGGTACCACTGCCGGAATTCTTCCGCAGAGCCAACGCCCGCCGTGTCGATCAGGCAGTACACGGCGACCCGTGACATGTCGCAAAACACTTCATGCAGAGACAGCAATCTCGTAAGGCTGCCCTGAATTTCAACAACAGTGACGCCCCTATCCGTCGCAACGTCGGAAAAGCGGAGTTCGCCTGCTTCCCGGACTGCGCAATACACGATGTTTTCGGCCCCTCCGCCCCAGCCGGCCATGAGGTCTTCGTACAGCTTGGCATGGCGCCTGGCTGTATGCTCGCCAAAATAAAAAACACAGGCAGGGTAATGGGGGCGCGAAAAGTCGCGGCCTTTGATGTCTCCGTTCCTAAGCGCCGCCGCCGCTTTGCCTATAAGGTCTCTTGCGCTTTCCATGCTACTGTTCCCCGAGGCTTATGCGGTACCTTCTCGTAAAGCGGTCTAGGTTTTCCCTTGCGGCTTTCAAAAATTCGCGAACATTTTTGACCTCTTTGGGGAAAACCGCGTTTGCCTCTTCCATCATGTACTTTAAGTTCTTTGCGCAAAGCTCCTCATTCACCGCTTTGCACGCCTCAATGGCGCCGGCCGGCAGCGGCGAGGTTTTCTGCACTTTCTCGGTATTCTCAAGAATAGCCTCCCCGATCTCGGCGTCGATGTCCAGATAGCTCAGGTAAGCCTGATAAAGCGGGACGCCGCCCCTTTTCATGTCCGGGCTGGACAAAGCAGTTTTTTCTCCAAACTCGTTTTCGAATTCCACTTGGGGCGCACGGAAAACTATCACTCCAGTGAACAGCCCCATCAAGAAATTATTTAAGTCAGTGTCAACCGACGGTTCAAGAGCCTGCAGCCATTTTTCGATGATGTCCAGCTTTTCCAGTTCGGCTCTGGCAATTTCCTGCAGCCTGGGCGACGCCGCGAAGTGATCGATGCGCACCAGCCTCTTGTTGATTTCCGGAAGCGACGGCGACGCGTCGTTCTCTATCCTGACAGTTTCGATTTCGTACTCCAAGTTGCTCCTCATCACGGCAAGCTTGCCCTGCGCCTCTATCTTGTCTTCGTTCGCCTTCGCTGCAGCACCTTCGAAAACCTCTTTTGCCCGCAACATGAACGACCTGCAAATTAGCCTTGCTCCGTATTCATTGAGGCCTGTCTGGACAATTGTCCCGGCTTCTTCCGCTTTTTTGTACAGGCTTGCCGCTGTCTCCCCCGCTTTTTTCAGCGCAAGGCTGTTGTGGCCGGTCATCAGGCTGAGGGGGGACGGCGACGGCAATTCGTTCCAGTCCCGCCCGTGCGCCATCTCCCCGTCGTCTCTCATGTATGTCCGCCCTTCGTACAGGTGCTTTCCTACAGCAGGGTCGCTCACAGAGTTCTTTTCGTACTGCAGCAAACCCTGATAGCCGTACATCGGTGCCCCGACCAGGCAGCGCATGATCGAAATACGGTCCCTTATGTCCGTCCTGCGCACGGTCAGCTCGCTGTTGGCTTCGCGCAGGCTTTCAGCCGCCAGCACCACTTCCTCGCAGGTGCTCGGAACCGATATGTAGCCAAGCTTTGATGCGTTGTCGATGGGGTTCAGCGCCGAAGCCCAGAACATCGGCGTTGCGCTGTTTTCCAGCTTGTTCATGATGTCCTCGCGGATAAGCCGGACAAGCCTCGCCGGGTCAGTGGTGCAGTATTTGTCCTGCAGGTAGGATGTCATGGTCTTTCGCGAAAAATCGTTGAAAAGCCTCGTAAAATACCTGCTGACGTTGCTTGTGGTTTCGTTGTCGTTCAGGGTTATCCACGCCTTGATGCTGTCCTCGCTGAGCATCATGATCATGAAGTCCCTGGTTTTGTCGTGCATGTTCATTGTTTTTATGGTCTGGTCCAAGCTCTCCTTCAAATCCGATATCCTTGCCAGTGGCATCTCGTACGTGGCCACGTCGTCTGCGATGTGGTCGAGGTAGTCCCTGTTGGCGGCAAAAGTGTCGATCAGCTGGTTCATCACTTCGGAAAACACGTCCATGAAGTTGCCCGCCAGGCTTTCCAGCTGCTTCCTCAGTATCTCAAGGAAGTCCACCATCCTGCTGAATACCGCCATCCTAGTGCGGAGGACGGCCAGCTGGCGGGTCATGCTGCAATATTTCTCATACTTCTTTTTGCCGTTTAAAACGTTTGAATTGTCTATGAAATCGCGCTGCGCCTGTTCCCTTGACGCGCTCACCCGGTCCTCGTTCACTGATTCGTGCTGGTATTTGAGCCGGGCTTCTGCAATATGGCCGTCTATGAGGGCGATCAGGTCGCTGCCCGCAGCGCTTCTCAGTATGGCGGCGGCGAAGAACGGCCCCTTCTCGGGGTCGATCATCAGCGCCCGCAAAGCCGCGTATATCCTGCTTATGGCTGAGCGGGGCGCACCGGCGCCGCCTTCCGCGACCGGGCTGTAGCTTTCGAGGGGCCTTGCAAGCGCACTGAAATTCTTGTCCAGTGCGTTCTCCACCCTCGCCCGATGGTCGTCAAAGTAAGAAGACGTCAAGCTGTCTGCACCCTTTGCGTCCTGCCACTTCACGTCAGGGTACGGGAAAGTCATGTCGCAGCCCTGCACCAGCTGGGCGAACAGTGGGTTGTACAGCAAGCCGTTCCTTGCAACGAAATCATCAAATTGCGATTTGGCCGGCACAGCCCTTTTTACGCTTTCGAAACTCGCGAACATCCTCGCTGCCAAGTATGTAAGGACTTCCTTGAACGGCAGCGTGGCGTTTGACGCCCCCAAAACGCAGTACTCGTACTGGGCGCCGTGCTCTTTGTTGACCTTTGATTTTCTTTGAGTGAAATTGGCTATGTGCGAATTCAGCGTAAAGGTTTCGTCCGTTTTCACGAGAAAGTCCATGAAATAGTCCGTGACCACGTTCATCGAGTAGTTGTACGCATTTGGTATCACGTCACCGGAGGCGTCCTTCGCAGAAACCAGATGGCAAATGTCCACCGGAGGGTACTTGCTTTCCACCAGGCCCACGCCTGTGTACCGCTGGGACCATTTGTCCCCGTTCCCTTCGAAATTCGTGCAGTAGTCCAGTTCCCGCATTGCTGCGTACCCGTTGACCTGAACGTAGGCAGCGGTCTCCTTGTCCAAATTTACCGCAAGGTTCACGTCCGGCAGAAAGAAATAGCCGCAGACAAACGCATCCGCGCCTTCAAGCCTCAGCGCCTCGCGCACAAGGTAGCAGACGTCCAAAAAAGCCCCTGCGCCTGTGCCGCCGCACAGCCCGGAAAATATGTGAACGTAGACTTTGGGCGTATCAAGCCCTGATTTGGTCTGAGAAACCAAACTCCTTATCTTCGTAGTGAAGGCCTGCGACTTTTCCATCATGAGGTACCTGCCAAGTTGCCTGACGCCGCCTGCCCCAGCCTTTGCCGAGAGCACTTTAATGTCCTCGTATTTCAGCCATTCCTTGTACTCGGGCTTTGCCGCAAGGGACCTTGCGTTGTCTTTCAGCAGGGCAGTGATGTCCCCCGTATAGGAAATGTCGAAAAACTCCGTGTCCATGTTGATCCTGCTGATCTCGTAAGACCTGTTGTTGCTGGTTTCGAGCCCGGTCTTGTCCGTGTCCACCGCAAGGAACTTGATGTGCGAATACACAGGCACAGCCGACCCCGGGTTGTCGGCCTTCACTCGGTTGTAAATCTTCGCCTTGAGGTTTTTCAGGCAGTCAATGCCTGTCCCGCCCAAGCCAACCGCGACAACTGCGCAGTTGTCCTGTTCGTACTGCTGCGCAGCGTCGATGACGCCCCCTTCGCAGTTTAACAAGAGTTTTTGATACATGAGCCTTTCTCCCTTCTATGTTTCATCTTATTATTCTGAATTTGCTATCGTCACCAACTGCCGCCCGCACTGCCCGGCAGTTTGCTTATGAACCGTGCCCTGATTCCCTTTGAGCTGAATTCGTCTTTGGACACGGTCACTTCAAACCCATCGCCGCCGACAAAGAACTTCTTCCCCTTCCTGCCGTCGCCGTAAGCGCTTTCGTTCATGCAGAGGAACACATGCCTTTTTCCTGTCGCTTGGAAATAGCATTTGGAAGCGTCGAAGCCCGAACTGTTCAGATTGAACTCTGAAAGCTTGATCCTCCCCCTGCCTTTGGCACGGCAGCTTTCCTCGTAGTAGTTCCCATCGCTGTCGAACTGCTGTACGCAGCAGGTTCCATAAAAGCGTTTTTGCAGAAGCAGCCAAGTAGCGGTGCCGATTGCGGCAAGCGCTGTCAAAAGCCCTGCCAGCAGCAGTATTGCCCCAAGCAGGGTAATGCTGACCGTCCGCACAAAGACGTCAAAATCGCAGTACGCTCCCTCTTGGTCGTAAGCTCTCATCTTGAACATGCCCTTGCTGAGGCTGTAGCTAGTCATGTGCAATGTCGAGCCTGACAAGTAATACTCGCCGCTGTTGAACGCGCTTGTCAGCGCTTCGTAGCTAAGCGCCGAGCCGCTGGGCGAGGAAACCCCGGGCGACAGGTCAATTTCCGCCTCGTTGCCCGAAAACGGCCAGAGCAGCACCGTATGCTCGATGTTTTTTTCGAAAACAGGAGGGTTGCTGTCCACGTTCAGGGCAATTTCTTCCGTCTGCAGCAGATACCCCTCTCCTGCCACCTCTGCTTTCACGGTGTAAAACCCGCTTTTTTCCAATACCAGTCTGTATTCGAAGGAAGCACCCGAAAAGCCCATGTCGAAGCTTTGCATGCCCCCCCTGCCGCCGGCCACAGTGAGGACCGATTTGAAGCCGCTGTATTTGTCACTCGCGATAGCTGTGCCTGATTCTTTGATTGCAACGCTTATCGTTACGCTGTCGCCCGCAAGGTGCGTAACGCCTGCCGGAGAAGACGCGATTTCAGCCGACAGGTTCGTGTTGTACACTATGTCTATCTGTATCCTGCTGCCGGGGACCCCTTTCACGCTGTACTTCCACAGCCCCGGTTCCGGGCTTGTCATTTTGATAATCGTGTAAGTCTCTGCGGTGTAGGCAAACGAAGCAATGTCAGCTTTTGAATAAGCCCTTCCTGCCGGGTTCTCCAGCGAGTAGTCCTCTGCGGCACCGGAAAGGACGATATTCACCTCCTCCACTCCCACTGACGGTATTTCGAAACTGCCTGTAATCTCACCTGATGCCGGAAACGCCTCGCTGGTGTCGTCATGCACTATGGCGTTGTAGATCAGCGCGTAGTACAGCTTGAACACCCCATCAAGGTCAGCCGCTTTTTTTACCTCCCTGAACTGGCCTCCCGTCGCATTGGCGACCTGCATCAGCTCTGCAGAATTAGCAGACCCGTCGGCGTTCAGGCTGATTGCGTGGATTTTGTAGCCCAGCTCCATCGCCTTTTGTATAGCGTCCGCCTTGTCCTCAAGGGACTGGGCAACCTCCTCGGCTGTCGGCAAGTCCGTGTTTCCGTCGCTGAGCAGCAGTATTAGGGAAGGCAGGCCCGGGTTTCCGCCTGCGTTCAGCATGCTCACGGCCGTCTGCAGGCCTTTTCCTATGTTGGTGTCGCCACCGGGCGCTATGCCCTCAACCTGCTCAACTATGCTCTGTTTAGCCAGTATCCCGTCCGCGTCTGCCATGCCAAGCTGCAAAACGATGCCGTCGTTGAAAACCACCGCTCCGACCTTGTTTCCCTTCTCGGCAAGCAGGGCGACGAACTTGCCTATGGCGGAAAAGCGCAGCCCCAAGCCGTCAGTTCTGGCCATGGACCCGCTGGAGTCAACCACTAAAACAATGTTGTACCTGTTTGAAGCCGCCCTGCCTTCTGCACCGGACACAGCGCAAAAAGCGCCTGAAATAAAAAGCAAGCAAAGAGAGAGCGCCATCGTTTTCAAGAAAAGTGTTCGCTTCATGTTCACTTCCACTCGTTTCACAAATAATAAAAGTCATTATAACCATACTGAAAAACTTTGTCAATCGGTTCTGCCGCCGCCGGTTGAAGTTTCATTTTTTGTTAATAAATTTGTAATTTGGATTTCAGAATTCGTAACAGAAAATTAATACCTTGCCTCGTTTCCATACTTTCTGAGTTTTCTAACTGCCTCAAAAATGGAAGGCACGGCTTTGAACTGGGGCCTTGAGAATATGAGATTGTTCTCAAATGCGTTTTCGCACCATTCAGCCCAATGGTTGGAGTTGCTCCTTCGCAGATTGGTTAAAAACCTTTTCAAATCAGAATCTTGTTTCTCGGTTGAGAAGACCAGCTTGTCAACATCCTTGTAATGATCAATTATCATTTGCGCGTCGTGCAGCATTGTCTCCCTAAAGGCGAGTTTTGCGGCAGCGGCG
>WRJK01000120.1 GCA_009782285.1 Clostridiales bacterium | reverse complement strand
CCCCCCCACTGTCATGAACAGTGCGAAGACAAAGCACACATAGCCGCTGCCGAAGAGCTGGGAATAAGAACCTGAAGGGGAGAAGCCTCCTGTGCTAACGGTTGAGAAAGCGCAGACTGCGGCGTCGTAAAAGCTAAACCCGCCCATTGCCAAGAGGCATGCCTCCATTGCTGTAATCCCTGCGTAAAGGACGAACAGCACCCTTGCGGCATTTGGGATCACTGGTGCTATTTTTTCAAAAGCGGGAAGCAGGGCAACTGTAAAAATGATTATTCCGGCACCGCCCAGCCACTGTGTGAAAGAACGCCAGAACAAAATGCTTTTCGAGTGGATTTCCACATTTGCCAAAACAGTTGCACCCGTAGTGGAAAACCCTGACACGCTTTCAAAAAAAGCGTCTGCTGCCGGAATTTCACCTGATAGAACGTAGGGGAGCATCCCAAGCACGGAAACAAGGAGCAGGCTCATAGGGGCGGCAATGAACCCGTCCCTCAGCTTCAAACTTGCACTCTCAACGGGCCTGAACGCCTTGGCGAAAAAAAACCCGGCAACAGTGCAAGCGAGCGAAGTCGCCGAGAAAGCCCTCAACTGGGCGTATTCTCCATACACAGCTGCTATTAGCGCTGCAGGAAGCAATGCAAGCCCGAAAAAAAACACTAGCAACCCAGCTATTCGGTTTATGATTTTAATGTTAAAACTCATTACTCAGCCCGCTCCGGTCAAAAAAACCCAAATTTTGTGGAAGAACGCAGATGTTTCTCCAATTCCGGCAATTCCGAAAGAAGGCAGATGATTATTACCCTGTCGCCTTCCAGAATAACCGAGTTCCCGTCGGGGATTATCTCCGCATTCCCTCTGTGTATGGCAGCAATCAGTATGCCGGCCGGCAGCTTTAGGGTTTTGAGCGGCTTGTTTAGAAGATGCATATGGCTGGTTGCAACTATTTCGACTATTTCAGCCTGCCCTTGGATCAGCTGCGAAGACAGCACTCGCGTGGAGCCTTGGATATACCTGAGTATGTGCGCTGTCACTATGTCCAGAGGGTTCAGTGCCATGTTGACGCCCATGCTCCCGATAAGGTCGATGTAATTGTCGCGGCTTATTTTGGCAATAATGTCCTCAACGCCGTAGTTTTTGGCCATCAGCGCGAGCAGGAGGTTTTCCTCGTCGTACCCTGTGACCGTTATGAACGCGTCCATTTCTTCAATCCCCTCCTCTTCAAGAAGGTCGATGTCCGTCGCGTCGCCGTGCAGTATCATCACGTTGTCAAGGTGCGTCGAAAGGTAGTGGCACCTCGCTTTGCTTATCTCTATTATTTTGACCGCAACGCCAAATTCTGAAAGCTGTGAAGCAAGGTAGAGCCCGGTTTTGCCGCCGCCCACTATCATCACCCTGCGGATGTTTGTATATTTGCCCTTTTCATGCACTTTTGAGTTCAAGGACAGTATGGGGCCTTTTTCCCCGACTACATACAGGCCGTCGTCTTTTTGGATAACGGTGCTGCCGTTGGGGATGATGACTTTTCCGCTTCGAGAGAGGGCGACTGCAAGCATGCCCGGCAAGTGCTTTTTGAAATCCGTCATTTGCAGCCCGATGAGGCTCTTCATTTTGTTCGAAGAAAATTCAAGCAAAGCAATATTGCCGCTCGAAAAAATCCCGTCACTGAGCGTGTATTTCTCCACTAGGTATTTGTAGATTTCCATCGTTATGGAGAGGTCGGGGTTCAACACGTAGTCGATCCCCATCGCCTCCTTGATGAAATCCAGCTGGTGCATGTGCTCAGGGTCCCTGATTCTTGCTATGACTTTTGGGCAGCCGAGTTTTCTGGCGAAGGACGCGATCACGATGTTCTTCTCATCCCGGTCGGTCACGGCAACGAGGTAATCGTAAGAGCCTATGCCGAGGTCTTTAAGCACTTGGATCTGCTTTGGGTTTGCGTTGACTATCATGATGTCCATGTGCAGCGTCAGTTTTTGCAGCACGTCTTCGTCCTTGTCGATTACCGTCACTGAATGGTTTCCGCCCAAGCAGGCTTCGGCAATTTTGAGCCCCAATTTCCCTGCACCGACAATGGCTATTTTCATTTCCCCAACCCTTTCTTGGTTTGACAGAGATAAGGACATACGAACATTTTACCACTATTTTTGAATTAGCGAAACAATTATTTGCATGTTGCCGGGAAATAGTCTAAAATATCGGTAGACAATAAAAGCAGGGAGAGGATCGGTAATGAAGATCAAAAGGCTTGTTGGGGGGAACTTGGAGAGCAACGGGTACATCATTTTCCAAAAGGAAGGCGGCGATTGCTACATAGTCGACCCGGGGCACGGCCCTGAAAAATTCATGAAAGCAGCAAAAGAAAACAAGCTCTGCATCGTCGGCATATTGCTAACGCACCACCATTACGACCATGTTTCCGGCGTTAAAAAAATCAGGGACGCCAAGGAGTGCCCCGTGTACCTCCACCGTGGCGACATGGACATGTACAGGGACGAAGTCGACGTGGCGCTTGAAGGCGGCGACGTGGTGATGCTCGGCGACGAGGCGATACAAGTGCTGCACACGCCTGGGCATACGGAGGGAAGCGTTTGCTATTATTCCGAAAAAAGCAAACTGGCATTTACAGGCGACACGGTTTTCAACGTGGATCTTGGGAGGACTGACTTGAAGGACGGCAGCCCGTACAAGATGGAAGAGTCCATCAGGAACGTCGTCGACCTCTGGGGCAACGACATCGTAATATACCCGGGGCACGGCGATTCGTGCAACATGAAGTTCGTGCGGAAAGTGAACAGCGAGTTCATCGGCATCGTGGGGACAAAATAATGGCCAAGGCAGGTTTCAGGTGATAGGCATGGCGATAAAGCTCATTGCGCTCGACCTTGACGGGACGACGCTGGATTCGAAAGGCAGGCTTGCGGAGAGGACGAAGGAGGCGCTGGAGGCTGCCATAAGAAAAGGCGTGCATGTAGTCATAGCTACCGGCAGGGCGTATTCGGCGTTGCCGGGAGACGTTTTTAAAATAAACGGGCTAAGGTACATGCTGACGTCAAACGGGGCGAGCGTGACCGACATCGTGGCAGGCAGGCAGGTGTATAGCAACTGCATAGATCCGGCAGCCTTGGAAAACGCGGTTTCGTTGCTGAGGAACTACGGTTTTATGATGGAATTTTTTATCGATGGCCGCGCATATGTGGAGAAATCCATGTACGACAAGGTGGAAACGATGAACTTCACAGAAAAACACAGGAGCTACATCAAAAAAACCAGGGCGCCGGTCGTAGGCCTCCTTGATTTCGCCCTGCAGCACAAGGCGCTGGTTGAAAACATCAACGTGAATTTCGAAAACCAATCTGACAGAGGGATGATGAGGGGGGTTTTGTCTGCCCTTGAGGATGTGACGCTTACAACGTCCTTTGACCACAACCTTGAAATCGGAGGATCGACTACCAGCAAAGCCGAAGCGATGAAAGCGATATGCGGGAGGCTTGGAATCGCCAGCGAAGAGGTCATGGCCTGCGGCGACAGCCCCAACGACGCGGCAATGCTGAAGGCGGCGGGGTTTCCTGTCGCAATGGGGAACGCCAAAGACGAGCTGAAGGAAATTGCGAAACACGTAACGTCGACAAACGACGAAGACGGCGTAGCGGAGGCTATAGAGGATTTTATTCTGAAAGAGAGGAAAGCATGAAGAAAAGGGTATCAGCAAAAGCAGTTGTTTCGGTGTTTGTCTTAGCCGCGCTAATAGCGGCGCTTGCCGGGTGCGGAGGCACAGGCACAGGAGGCGACCTTGAGACCGGCAACACCACGGGAAACATTATAAACGGCGGGCATGCGGCAGTCAAGGGGGACTGGGTGTACTACCTGAACGGCGGCGACGATGGGAAATTGTACAAAGTTAAGGTAGACGGCACCGGCAGGCAAAAATTGAACGACGACATTTCGACCAACATCAATGTTGTGGGCGATTGGGTCTATTACAGCAACGAGGACGATGACGGCAGGGTATACGCCGTCAAAACCGATGGCAGCGGCAGAAAGATGCTCAATGAGGAAGCTTCCAACTACATTTACGTGGTCGGCGACATGATCTATTACTGCAGCGGCATAGACCGGGGGAGAGTCTGCTCAATGAAGACCGACGGCAGCAGCAGAAAAGAGCTCAGCAATGACAACGCGATTTTCTTAAATGTTGCAGCGGACCGGATTTATTACTGCAGCACGGACGACAACTGGGCGCTGTACACCATGAAAACCGACGGCAGCGGCAGGAAAAGGCTGACTGAGGGGGACGGGTTCAGCGACATCGTGATAGTCGGCGACATGATTTATTTCTGCGACTACAGCAGCGACGGCTTCATATGCTCGATGAAAACCGACGGCAGCGGCAAGCAGCAGCTGAATGACGACTATGCCAGCTACGTAAACGTATCCGGTGACGATATTTATTACAGGAACATATACGAGGGCGGCGCAATGTACACCATGAAAACCGACGGCAGCGGCAGGCAGATGCTGAGCGAAGACCCGACGACGAACTTCAATGTTGCAGCGGACCGTATATACTATCTGTACAGGAAGGACGAGAACTCTCAGGGCAAAATGTTCTCAATCAACCTTGACGGCACGGACAAGCAGGTGGTGGAATAAGTCAGTGGAAAAGAAGACATCCAACAAATTATCAACTTCTTTATCGACCCGAAAGACGACGAGGACGAATAAAAAAATCAAATAAAAGCAACTCTAATGTGCCAAAATCCCCCGCCTTTCGCTTACAGGCGGGGGCAGGCTTCTGATACTCTGGTATTCATCAAATTTGCATCGTGCTGAGGGCAGTCAAAAAAACCTCTTGACATATAATATTATATATGGTAAAATATAGAAATAATAGCTGAATATAACAGTGTGCGCTGGAGGCGGAACTATGGATTTGGGCCGGTTTGGAGAAGACAAGGCAACAGAATATTTGATTTCAAACGGGTACAAGGTCTTGTGCAGGAACTTCAGGTGGAAAGGCGGCGAAATAGACATCGTCGCAAGGGACAAGGAGAAGAGTGACCTTATTGTCTTTTTTGAAGTTAAAACCAGGAAGGACAGGGGGTTCGGCCTCCCCTGCGAAGCAGTGACGGCGTCAAAGATGAGGAAGATCAAAAACACCATAAAAGTTTATGCCAGCCTGAAGCAATGCAGGGGGTGCGACTTCCGCATCGACGTCATAGAAATGCTGCTGCTCGACAAGAAAATTTATTTCAGGCATTTAAAAAACATAACGTAACAGAGGTGAAAAACATGCTATCAAAAATTACAACAGGGTCGCTGTCCGGCCTCGAAGCCGAAATAGTGACAGTAGAGACGGATTTCTACAACGGGCTCCCTTCGCTGAACATGGTGGGGCTTGCCAGCGTGACCGTAAAGGAGGCGGCAGAAAGGATACGCGCCGCGATCATAAATTCAGGGCATTCTTTCCCGTACAAGCGGATAACCATCAATTTCTCCCCGGCGGCGACAAGGAAAGACGGGAGCCATTTCGACCTCCCCATTGCAGTCGGCGTATTGACCTCTGCAGGCGAACTAAAGGAACGGATAACGGAGAAATACGCGTTCATAGGTGAACTGTCCCTTGACGGAAGCGTAAACAGGATAAAGGGGGCGCTGCCCCTTGTGACAGGGCTTCGGAAAAACGGAGCCAAAAGGATTATCCTGCCGGCTGCGAACATCCATGAAGCGGAGGTGGTCAAAGACGTGGCCCTCTTCCCGGCTTCGCATTTTTCGCAGGTCATCAGCCACATGAAAACAGAAGAAGGGATAATACGGCACGGCTGCCGGGAATATGAAATGCCGAGGGCGGACTTCAGCGAAGACTACGCCGACATTTATGGGCAGGAACACATTAAAAGGGTGATGGTGATATGCGCGGCCGGGTTTCACGGCCTTTTGATGATAGGTAGCCCGGGGGTTGGGAAAAGCATGATGGCAAGGAGGCTGCCGACGATAATGCCTGCAATGACTTACGACGAAATGCTTGAAACGACCAAAATCTACAGCGTTGCCGGAAAACTGTCCGACAACAGGCCGCTCATTGCGGACAGGCCGTTCCGTTCGCCCTACCACACAATATCGCCGGGGGCTCTTATTGGAGGAGGCATAAGGCCAATTCCAGGGGAAATATCGCTGGCCCATGCAGGGGTTTTGTTCCTCGACGAGTTCTTTGAATTCAAGCGCAGGAGCCTCGACTTGCTCAGGCAGCCTGTGGAGGACGGCAGCGTTTCGATATCCAGGCACGGGGAGAGCGTGACATTCCCGAGCAGGAGCGTGCTGGTTGCTGCAAGCAACCCGTGCCCTTGCGGCTACAGGGGCGACCCAAAGCATGAATGCAAATGCAGCGAGCATCAGATACAGGAGTACATCGGAAAACTTTCTGCCCCGCTTCTTGACAGAATAGACCTCCAAGTGCTTATGGGATTCGCGGAGTATGACGATTTAATAAATGAGAAAAGCTCGAAACGGAAAAACTGTCAACGCAGATCGTCAGCGGACATGAAGCACGACGTGGAAAATGCAGTCAGAAACCAGAGAAAAAGGTACGAAAAAGAAGAAATTTTGTACAATTCGCAATTGTCGTCGAAACAAATAGAGAAATATTGCGTCTTAAATAAAGAAAGCGAAAATTTCATGAGGCTGGCCTATGACAAAATGGCTTTCAGCATTCGGGGCTACCACAAGGTGCTGAAAGTCGCCAGGACTGTTGCAGACATAGAAGGCGCGGACAGCATCGACGTGCACCATCTCGCGGAGGCAATCCAGTACAGGCAATGGGAAGGGGCTCGCATAGGATGACGGGAGAAATAAAAAGCGTAGAGCCAGGCGGCAAATACTACCCAGAGTTGCTCGAGCACATTAAAAACCCGCCGAAAGAGCTTTATTACCGGGGCGACATATCGCTTGCGTCGAAATTGTCAGTTGCAGTAGTCGGAACGAGGAGAGCGACCCGGTACGGCATTTGGGCCGCCATGAATTTGTCTGAGAAGCTTGCGGGGCACGGAGTCGTCGTCACGAGCGGCTTGGCTGCAGGGATAGACACATGCGGCCACCGGGGCGCAATAAAGGGAGGCGGCAAGACAATCGCCGTCTTGGGCAGCGGCATTGACGTATGCACACCCGCCTCGAACAGGAAGCTTATGGACGAAATAGCGGAAGACGGGCTTTTGCTGTCGGAATACCCACCCGGCGCACCGGCTTCCAAATACACGTTCCCACAGAGGAACAGGATCATCAGCGGCATATCTGCCGTGACAGTAGTGGTTGAGGCGGGGCTTTCCAGCGGCTCCCTCATCACTGCCGAACTGGCTGCGGAGCAAGGCAGGGAGGTATATGCAATACCCGGCAACATCGACAGCGTGTACAGCTTGGGGACGAACAAACTGATCAAAGAAGGCGCTTTGCCGCTGATAGTCGCGGACGACCTGCTTGACGATCTTGGAATCAAGCGGAACCCTGTTGAATCCCGCATGGCGGAGCTGGGCAAGGCGGAGAGGGACATCATTGGCTTCATTAAAGGGCAGAGCGAGGTGACTGTAGACTACCTGTGCAGGCGCACGGGGAAACAGCCGTCCGAAATAAACGGAATAATCACGGTTTTAGAGATAAAAGGCATGGTATACACATTCATGGGGAAAATATTTGTTGCAAAATGATGAAAATACAACTATAATCAATTTCTGTACAGTAAATATCAATCTGCGCCCGGCTAAGTGGCGCAGTGAACGGGAGGAAGCCTTATGGGCAGTACAAAAAAAGCTTTGGTAATCGTAGAGTCGCCGTCAAAAGCAAAGACTATTGGGAAATTTCTGGGAAGCAACTACAAAGTGATTGCTTCTGTTGGGCACGTCCGGGATTTGCCCAAGAGCAAGCTCGGGGTCGACATTGAAAACAATTTCGAACCTCAGTACATCTCGATCCGGGGGAAAGGGGACGTCATCAAGGCACTCAGGAAAGAAGCGAAGGAAGCTTCCAGAATATACCTTGCCACCGACCCTGACCGGGAGGGAGAAGCCATATCTTGGCATTTGACACATATACTGAGCATTGCAGAGGAAAAGCCCTGCAGGATAGTCTTCAATGAAATAACCAAAAAAGCGATACAGAACGCTGTAAAAAACCCTCGCCCCATCGATCTGAAGCTGGTGGACGCACAGCAAGCCAGGCGCGTCCTAGACAGGCTTGTGGGCTATCAGATAAGCCCGCTGCTATGGCGCAAAATC
>WRJK01000119.1 GCA_009782285.1 Clostridiales bacterium | reverse complement strand
CGGTATTCGAGTTTTCGTCATTGACCAGGACCCTTGGAAATACGCCCGTGCCGGTTACAGCCGCGGTTATCTCCTCCGAGTACTTATGCAGCCTCGGTGTAACCAGGTCGAACTCAATGTTCGGGTCATGAGGCGCCGTACACGGGTCAATCATAAACGGGGTGCCGCTGTTGTGGAATTCCAGCAGGTGGATGGGTTCCAACCTCGCTAAAAAGCCTTTGCCCGCGACGCTCTCAGGCATCACATGATAGGTACCGTCCCGGTTCGGGTCAAACCCGTAATTCATCTGCCTTACGGCGCCGTTCGCCCTGCCGTCCGGGTTCTGCGTGAATATAAATACGAAAACGTAATGATCGAGCATTTCGTCAATGTCGAGCGTGACCATGCTTGAACCAAGCTCGGGATCCATTACATTCCAGAAACTTAAGTACTCTTCCCAACTGGCATAATTCGAAGGCGGAATCAAAGAATCATTAAACGCGCCGCCTGCGCCCGATCCGCCGGAGGCGACCTTGTTATTGGCGTGGTTAGGCCCCTGGTGCTTGACCTTGTTGGCCCGTTCGTATTTTATCTCGTCCTGCTGGGCTATCACGTTAAATAAATGTAAAACTGTATCGGGACCGTACATCTCCCCGGAGTGGATGTTTGTGTAGACGGCGGCAAGCCTAGCGTCATCGCCAAATGCATCCTTGACCCCGGCAGGGTTGGTGTTCATCATCGGCACGATCTCGTTTAGGTATCTGTCGGCGGAAGCCTTACTGTCTGAAACCATGGCCATCCATACATCCCTCGGCTCGGTCCGCGCGTATGTGCCTGACGTAACCATTCCGCTGGTTTTCCCGAGCGATTCGATTCTGATGAACCGGTCGCCGCCGAAGGTACCGTCGCCTGGAATTACCGTTCCGTCGGCTTCGATAAGCTCATCGGCGGCGGGGCCCACTACGTTACGGGCGTAATTGTCGACCCACTCCCAGGTTTCCTGGTAATCACGGTATTTAATAAGGAACGGCATGGAGGTAAGGGGTTCCCCGTCATAGTGCATACGCAGCGTCGCCTTGTCCATGACATTCTGGAATTGCATTCTGGTTAAGCTAAACGAGTTGCCGGGGTCGGCCATAACATTGTTGAACCTGACCCTGGCTTCAACGGTGATAGATTTCCCGTTGTCCACGACAATCGGCTCGCCTTCGAAAAACGCGATCTGATTGCCGCTTGCCTGATACTGCGTGCCGGTCCAGTCCGTCAGCTTTCGATTATACGTGCCTGCGGCTGTGTCTGTCCCCACGCCGTACCACCATTCAACTTTAGCGATATCGAAATCCCCATTGATGGTTGATTTTTCAAACGTGCTTTCTAAATTGAAGATTCTGCCTTCCGACAGCGACGCGTTGCGCAAGTGCGTATAGTATGTACCGTCACGAAGGACCATATCACCCTGCCCTACGCAATAGTCTTTCGGGTCTGATTTTACGGCTTTTCTGTATTTATACAGATAGTCAGCGGTAGCCTGGGTAATACCGTTGTTGGTCCCGCCGGCGCCTACGAGCATTTCAGCGCTTTCGATGCGCAATGATGACTCCACCAGTTCGGGATTATTCGGCTGTATGCCCGCCGAAAGGGCAAGAATGGCGTTACCAAGCACCCTTTGGCCCATGAAGTGGTTGGCGCCCCTAAAGAATATGTTTGGTGTAAACAAAACAATCGGCGTGCCTTCGGGGTCTCCGCGATAGGTTCCTGCGGCGACAAATGTCTTGTTCGCAAATTTGGCTTTCATCCTGCTGTTTACTGGTGCGTCGTCATTCGGTACGCCAGCCCATCCAGCGCGGAAGAAAGAGTCTATGTTGGCTCCGCTCTTGTAACGGTCCGCCTCGGGGATGTGCTCGTCGTTGAGCGACGTCAGCAGCGGGACAGCCCCTTCGGGCAGCGAGGCGATCGCAGGCGTGTTGCCGTAGGAGGTGGTCAAGTATTCCACTAGGCCCATGTTGGCTGTAATGGTGCTGTTTGTGTTGATCTCTGCCTTCAGCACTGCTTCGGTGCTTGAGCCTAGCGTGATGGCCGAGTAGCCGCTGCCCATTAGCGGGCCGACTACACTTTGGCCGGAACCGACGCTGATGACGCCGATGCCGCCTTCCAGTGCGCCAGTGTAGTTTGCGGTTGTAGTGTTGTTAAAGCCGACAAGGACTGTACGGCCTGTGGTAGCTGTAGCGGTGGTGTTGTAGATGAAATCCGTCCCCCTAACTAGGCCCAGCGCCTCGAAGGAATGGCGGTTCTCGCCTTCGCTTCCGTTGATTTGGACGACAGGTTTGACAAGGGGCGTCAAGAAATCGTTACTGACTGACGAAACTGCATACCCTTCCATGTAGAAGTCGTCTTTGTAGCTGTCAAACACCGACCTGCTCATGACAAAGTCGCCTCTGGCAAACCCTGGTGCTTTGCGCGTCAGCATGCTAACTGTTTGATCCTCTTTCAGTGCCTTGATCACCGCTTTTACAGCAGCGACGCTGTTATTCTTGACTATGACCGTATTGCCACTGCCTCCAAGTTTGGAATTCAGAGAGTACCAAGTTGGAAGTTCTTTCCAGTCTTTGACCACTTTGGCGTCGGCACTTGCCACGGTATAGTTCAAGGCCTCTGTTTTGCCGCTGAAAGCGTTCGCCACGTCAATGCGGTCAACCGTGAAGCCCCTGAAAACGCCGAAGCTGTGTACGCATTCTGCATACAATGTAACAGGCGAAGGCGAAAGCTCGATCGCGCCCACGTTAAGCGCGGTGTTGACGATGTCGCGGTTGCCTTGGCGCATGTCAATGACAAGTGCGCCTGCTTTGTACAGCTTGCCGTTGACAGTTGTGTCTTCAGTCAGCCTCTCCACGCGGGCTTGAACGCGAGTCAAGTACTCGAGCGCGGCCTTTGCCGAGGCTATGTCAAGCTGATCCTCTGAATTCATCGGCAGGACGTAGTACTGCGGGAAGAAGCCGGTTTTGTCGTCCGGCGTCACTCGCGGCAGTATCTGCGACGTCAATGCGCTGCGCAGTTCGACCACTCTGCCGTCTGCGCTCCAAGCGTCGCCAGGCTGCGCCCATGTCCACGGCGGTGTGGTGTCGTACGTGCCCCAAGTATTGCCGGGCATCTTCCACTGTATGTCCGCGTTGGGGCTTACTACAAACAGGAACGGGTTGACTTTTGCGTCGGTGTTTTCGTTGACGACGCCGCGGCGCTTGTACTCGATTTTGAAATTGAGGAAATCGTCCCAGCGCGTCTGAAGGTCGTACATCGAACCGAAAGCAACATACATGCACGATAGGACTTCCCTTGCGTGCAAGCCTTCAGCTTCGATCGTCTGCGCTATTGCTCCGAAGTGGTTGGAGAAGCCTGGCGAGTATATTGGCGACGCGTCGTCGTAGTCGTCGCCGTGGTCCATGTTCTCGTCGCAGGAAAGCACCCTTGGCTGGACGCCGGACCCAGTCAGTGCCGCAGTCACTTCCTCTGCAAGCTTGTGCGCCCTTGGAGATATCAAGTCGAACTCGAGGCATGGGTCGTGGGGCGCCGTGCACGGGTCGATCAAGAACGGGAAGCCGGTGCAGTGGTATTCTACAAGGTAAACGGGCTCCAGCTTCGCAAGGTACGATTTGCCTATGATGCTCTCGGTCAGCGTGTGGTACAGGCCGTCGCGGTTCGGGTCCATGCCGTAGGACGCGGCCCTAACGCCGCCCTGCGCCCTGCCGTCCGGGTTTTGCGTAAAGAGGAACACAAAAATATAGTGCTCAAGCATGTCGTCGATGTCCAAAGTGGTGAGCTCTGCGCCCTGAACCGGGTCCATGACGTTCCAGAAGCTCAAGTAATGGTTCTTGTCTTTGAATAGCGGGTTTGCAGTCAGGAAGGTCTCCCCTTGAGGGATGGCTCCCAGCCTGCCGTACTGTATCATCTGGAAATGGTCAAGGAACGGCCCGCCCGCCCAGCGGCACCCCATGTTGGATGCGCTGGCAGAACCCGAAACATCGAATGGATCGAGCCACGGCCCTTGGTGCTTGACTTTCTTGGCTCTTTGGTATTTTATGTTTTCTTCCTTGGCTACAAGGTTGAACAGGTGAATGGGCGCGTCCGCGCCTGCCGATTCAGGTGTGTGGATGTTTGTGTAAACAGCGGGAAGCCTTAATTTGTTCCCGAATTTTTCAATAACCCCTTGCGGGTTTGTGTTCATCATCGGCACGATTTCGTTCATGTACCTGTCGTACGACTCCTGGCTGTCCGCGACAATGCCCACCCACATGTCGTTGGGCCCGTTGGGAAGTGGTTCGTAAGGTGCCGTGCCTGTCAGTATGCCTGGGGTTTTGCCCAGCGACTCGACCCTGATGTACCTGTCGCTGCCGGCTAAGCCAAAGCTGCCGTCACCGATTGTTTTCGTCCCGTCTGCTTCAATGAACTCGCTGAATGAGCTCTTGTTCCCACGCAGGTAGTCGTCAAGCTCCAGCGTGGTGTACTGGTAGTCCCTCATCCTGAGCTCAAAGGGCATGGAAACCCTCGAAGCTGTTTCGCCGTCATAGTAGAGGCGCATTTTCGCGCCCCCTCTGCGCAGGTCGTTGACCAAGGTAGTGCGCACAAGGCTGCTTGCGCCGCCGTTGCCGCTGGTAGTGTAGCCTGAAGCTGTGTTGTTCACGTTTTGCTGGTCTTGATCCATGTTGAAGAACTTGATCCTTATGTTCAAAGCGATATAGCCTCCGTCGATTACGGCGCTTACGCCCTCAATTTCGGAAATGCTGCCTGCTGCACCACCAGTGTGGCTGAAGTCTGCCATCGTCCACGCGCCTTCTGCGGTGCCTAAAGGATGGTTGAGCCGGCCTGCTGCTAAGCTGTCCGCCGTGCCGTACCACAGCTTGATTAAACTGGGGTCAAAGGGGTTGTCGCCGGGTTCGCCCCCCACGATGCCCGTGAATGAACCCACCGGGATCCTAGCCTTAATGTTGAATATCCTGCCTTCGGTCAAGGAGAAGTTTCGCAGATACGTGTAATACACGTTCGGATCTGCCAGTTTGTACATGTCGCCTTGGCCTACCCTGAATTGATCCACCTTCGAATGGTCAGGGTTGGCAACCAAGGTTTTTCTGTAATTCGCATACATGTACTGGACTTGCTCCTCAGTCAGCCCGCGTTTGAGCTGCGCAGGAGCCGCAGTGAATGCACCGTTCGTGCCTGCTTCATACAGCACTTCAGCACTGTCGATGTACATGTCAACACCGTCGCTGAAACCTGGGGCGGTACTTGCGGCACCGCTCTGGGCACCACCTATCGCGCCAGACCCAGCTTGGTTAACTGGCGGTTCCGTGGCTGCGCTGCCTGCAAAAGAAAAAATGCCGGACGTGAAAACCAGCCCGAATACTAGCAGCCAGCACAAGAGTTTTTTTGTTGTTCTGTTTTGCATGATATTAACCTCCTAATTTTACAATATTGTGCCCCTTTTGTTCTGGAGTTGCGGTTCTCTGTTTTCAGCCGCGTTTTGGGAAAACTCGGTTAACCGACTTAGTAGACATCACCTCCTTTCTGTGTTTTTTTGTTGACAATTACTGTTTGGTATTGAGTTATATTATATACCATTTGCCTCTATTTTTCAATAGGGGAAATACCGTGCGTATGTGCCAACTAATCGTTGGCAAAAATTTTTCCGATTTATGAAAATGAGTTTTGTTGGTTTGTTCCGCGTCCTTGACAGCCGCGAAATCTACGATTCACGATTGTCGCCAAGGCCACTGGCCCGCTTTCCTTAAAGCCTTCGCGGGCAACATCCGCCTCGTCGTCATTCTGGAAGTCGCAAAGATGCTTTCCTGCGGAGGCCAAACCCTAAGTGCGGGTGTAATATTATGTAAAATTGTAGAAAAAATCGTTGATTTACTAAATGGGATAGTATAAAATATTTTGAGTAGACAGTCTGCCAAAAGGTAGACATTTTGACAAATACACACAAGACAAACCCGGCGTGGTATGTTATACATAGTAAGAAACTGAGCATTCAGTAGGAGGAAATAAACTATGCAATCCAAGAACTCAAAGAAAACCCTTGCACTGGCGCTTGCTATGATAATAGTATTGACAATGGTGCCAACAGCGCCAGCCTCAGCCGCTTATACTCCAACCATTTCAACAAACGGACTTCATTTTTCTGCGGATGGTGGAGAAAACATCATCACCCTGACACAAGATGAAACCGTTTCAGATAATAACGGTGGGACAGTGTGGCAGAATCGCTTAATAATCTCTGCACCGGTTAAACTGCTACGACGGGACTATAATCAGACTCTAGACGTCTCGGTTACAAACCCCGGGGATACCCCCCTAACATATTATCTCGTCGCTAATGATGTCCGAAAATCGGAAACGATGAGTAGCGCCACTGATGTATACCTGAATTTCGTGAATGAGGGATCATCGTCCACAAGGCAATGCGACACGAGCACAGGTAGCCGCCATGCTTCACAGATTTATGGAATTGATTGAAAACAGATGATCGACTAACAAAACACAATTAATAATTATCAGACATTCGGCAAGGCAGGGGCAAATATGTCTGAGACAGTCGTACTCCCCATTGCGGGGATAATACTGACTTTTGTGCTGTGTTACGAGCTGATACAGCTAATCATCGAAAAGAACAACCTGTCGGATGATGTATTCTGTAGAGGATGTTTTTCACATCAAATACAGAAAGGCGCGTCAACTCACTTATGGCAGGCACTGACAAGCCAATCGGAAAGGCAGGTGCAGATTATTGATGGGGCTTGTGGATGGCTACCCAGGCCCCATCGCCGACTTGATATTGATATATTACATATATTTATTTACAAATTCCGTAATCGTCATAATTTCTGGGCGTTCTAAATCCAAAACGCTGAAATCCTTGTCGCCGGTAATAAATATATCAACGTCCCCGATAATCGCTGACAGCAAGAGCGGATAGTCTGTTTTGTCCCGTATGGTAATATCGTAATCAAGAATGTCAACGGCAGGCGTGTGAATCATTGTAAATTGAAGCTTATGTAAAAACAGCTCCATACATTTCATTCGGTTTGAAAATTTTCGTTTAATAACTATATTTAGCTCTTCCAGACCATATGAACATAGAAAAAGCCGATGATGTTCAGATATATTGTCAATGAAGCTATTTATTCTGTCATTTGGAAAAAGCGCGGCTGAGATGATCACGTTTGAATCAAGCATTATGTCCATTGCGTTCCTCCCACATTTCGCGCCGAACTTCATTGCAGTAATCTACGACATCCTGTTCATTCTGAAAGCCCGCTTCTTCTGCGGCGCCTTCAAAGCCTTTTTGCAATTCATTCCATGCCAAGCGGTTAGGATTGAGTAAAACAATATTGTCATCTTTCTCAATAAAAACAACTTTGTCGCCTTCCTGTACCCTAAGCCGTTTGCGAATTTCTATAGGAATTGTTATTTGACCTTTAGCGGAAATACGTGCAACGTTCATGATGAGTCCTCCTATCGAAGTATGGTTTTCTTTACTTTCTTTACTTTATTATAAGTGAACCTAACAAAATTATCAAGAGGTTTTTACGAGCACATGCACATTTGCTTTGCGGTAAAGGGCGAACAGACTGCGATGATAAGAGTGTCGTTCGCCCACGTCGGAGTGGATGGGCGGCAAGTCGGTGCTGATTGAGCGGCTACTTATCCGGCAGGCTATAGAGCCGCCAACGGCGATGAAGCCCCCGGCAGGGCCCCGCAGGAGCGCCCACGGCAGTTATGGCGAAGCCTAACTGTCATAGTGGGTTACGATACTTTGAAAAGGTATCGTAACGACCGCCTCCCTCGCCTGCATCCCGGCAGAAATGGGCCCAAACTGCGATAAAATATCATCCTCGGTACTCGATTGTTCCGGAAATTTTTTTATTCTATCCCATCTGTTCTCTGCCAAGTCATTGCCGGCAAAAACTCCCCCTGTTCTCAATATTCATGCTGTTCCAACGGCATCAGCTGTTGTGGTTGACGGTGTCAATACATCTTTTGACGCCTATAACATCGAGGGCAGCAACTATTTCAAACTACGAGACATAGCGTATGTGCTAAGCGGCACAGAAAAACAATTTGAGGTTGGCTGGGACAGCCATACACCCCTGTTGGCGGTGAAATGGCCAGCCAAACAAAAGGAGTGGGTACTGCACTTCAAGCCGCATCGAAAGTCTACCTCGACGGCAGGGAAATTCAATTCACCGCCTATAACATCGAGGGCAACAATTAGGATTAGTTCATAAATAACATGAACAAATCAATGTGGCATAATGCAGTAGTTCCAAGACACAAATGGGTAAAATTTCACCAAATTTA
>WRJK01000118.1 GCA_009782285.1 Clostridiales bacterium | reverse complement strand
GAAACACGCGCCCCTGTTAAGAAAGCATACCGAGATTCTATAATATCTGACCGCTTGAGAAAGCTTGAAGATAGTATATCCGAAGTAGATACAAAAGTTTTCACGTATGAGGGTGAAACTGTGGCTTACTTATGGTATGCACGGACTAGTTTCTACGGCACCATACAAAACGAAGCTATTAAAGGGATCCGGTTAAGAAAAGGTAATATCCTTATTGGCGACAAAGCAAGGTTGAATCACATTTTCAAAGATGACCGATTCAATGGATGGTTGTTCGGCGAACTACATATCCTGTCAGATAGGCTAATTCCTAATGCAAGACGCGATGAAATGGAGAAAAATGCCGCATATTCAGCGGTGATAGTAGATTTGCGAAAATGGGCCGATGGAATTTCTGCTGATATTAGAAAAATCTCTAATCAACGAAGTTCAGACAAGAAAGCTCAGAGAATCATCGAACTCGCTCAGTGTGAAAGCACACCAGATATTGTGTCCAGCACCACCATTGTGATGCCAGAGGTAAAATTAATATCAAAACCCGAATCAGAGCAGGTAAACCATACTGATTTGGTCGCTGCATTGGATATCCTCATCGGTACACAACAATCAAGCACAAAATACAAGGCTCTCAATTTGCAAACCAATATTACTATTGAGCAGAAAAGAGTATTGGAGAGGGTTTTCGATATTCTATGTGGCGATGCTAACCAAGACGCAAATTCTCTGGTTACAAAAATTATCCGAGAGTTTGTTCCGAAAACAGTAACAGTTGCAGGATGAGAAAGGTGTTTGTAATGACCGTCCTGACGAAAACTCCCGACTAAGTTTTTTCAGTAAGACAGTAAGCGTCAATGGAAATACGTATTCCAATTAGGGCAATGGCATGGGATAATCAAAGAAAAACAGGAAGGATGATTATCCCTATGAAAAAGCATGAAGAAATTTGGTCTGCAAGAATCAAGGAGTACCGCACAAGCGGGAAAAGCCTAAAAGCATTTTGTGCAGACAACGAGTTTACTATAGCAGCGATAAAATATTGGCTATACAATCGGAAACTTGAACAAATTGAAACCAGCAACGGCGAAAACAACTGCACTTTTGTAAGCGTCGGCTTTGCCGATTGGCCAACGGACGTAGGCTCAGGCGTCAGCCTTCAACTGAAAGGCATAACAGTCAATGTTGAAAGAGGGTTTGACAAAGCTCTGCTGTTGGAAGTTGTGGAGGCGCTGGCGCCATGATGGGTGAAGACGGGTATACGCAGGTGCATTTGGCGGTGGGGGCCACAGACTTGAGGAAAGGGATTGAAGGGCTTGCGTTGATCGTGGCGGAAAATTTCAAGCTTGACCCATTTTCAAGGGGGCTTTTCGTGTTCTGCAACAGCAGCAAGGACAAAGTGAAAATTTTAAAATGGGACGACACCGGCTTTTGGCTGTACTACAAACGATTGGAGAAAAGCCGGTTCCGCTGGCCGGAAGGGAAAAGCGTGGCCATGGCGGTCAGCGGGCGCGAATTGAGGTGGCTTTTGGACGGGCTGGCGCTTTCGCAAAAATGCGCCCACAGAAAAATCGCGGAACGTGCAATAATATAAGGCGGCAGAAGGCGGAACACCAAAAAAAGGCGCCAAAAAACTTTGGTTTTTCAACAAAAAAAGCTTTTTTTGCCAACGCAAAAATGATATGATAGAGGTATGGAAAACGTTGGAACATCAATAGGCACAACCGAATACAACCCTGCTTGGGGATCATATGCCTCGCTTAAAAACGAGAACGAATCACTTAAGCTGGCAAACGAAGAGCTCACTGCGAAGGTCGCTTGGTACGAGGAGCAGTTCAGGCTGAAAGCCGCTCAAAAATACGGCGCGAGCAGTGAAAAAACCCCCGGGGAAGAGCAAGTGTCCTTTTTCAATGAAGCCGAAAAGGAAAACAGGCCTTCATTTGCAGAACCAGACATTGAGGAAATCGCTTTCAAACGGAAACGTGCAAGAAAACCAACGGGGGAGCGCTTTGCAGACCTTCCTGTTGAAACGATAGAATACGAGCTTGAAGGCGAAGGGCTTGAGTGCGGGGAATGCGGCGGCCCCGTAGTGAAAATGAGCAAAGAAATCCGGAGGGAACTTGTGGTAGTGCCTGCAACAGTCAAGCTTGTGGAGCATATTCAGAACATTTACACTTGCCCAAACTGCCGCGACCACGGAATAAAGGGCAACATTAAAGTGGCAAGGGCGCCGGAACCGGTGATACCACACAGTTTCGTGTCGCCGTCCCTTCTCGCATACATAACAGACAGGAAATATTCGCAGGCGCTGCCGCTTTACAGACAGGAGCAACAGTGGAAGTATTCCGGCTTGGAGCTCTCCCGCCAAAACATGGCCAACTGGGTCATCAAAGGCTCTGAACACTTGAACCTTTTGTATTCGCGCCTCAAAGATTTTCTGCTTAAGGAGAATTACGTGCATGCTGACGAAAGCGTGATGCAGGTGCTCGCAGAGCCTGGGCGAAAAGCCACTTCCAATTCGTACATGTGGCTGTACTGCAGCGGCGAGCACGGGCCGCCAATATACCTGTACGAATACAAGCCCTCGCGCTCCGGGAACCACCCGAAAGAGTTTCTGAAAGGCTTCACTGGAATCCTCCAGACCGACGGGTACGAAGGTTACAGCAAAGTGGAGGGCGTGAAGCAGATGGGCTGCCTCAGCCACTTCCGGCGTTATTTCACGGACGCGCTGAAGGCGCTGCCAAAAGATGCCGATGCGTCAAGGAGCCTTGCCTACATGGGAATGCGGTACTGCAACAAGCTGTTCAGGTTGGAACGGTCCTTCAAGGGGATGCCGCCGGAAGAGCGGCGCTTGGAGCGCCTGGAAAAAAGCAAGCCCGTGCTCAAGGAATTTCACGAATGGCTGACGGCAAGCGAACAGAAAGCCCTTCCCAAATCTGCCCTTGGAAAAGCCATCAAGTATTGTTTGAACCAATGGGGCCGATTAAATGTTTTCCTTTTGGACGGGAATGTCGAAATCTCAAACAACCGTGCGGAACGCAGCCTCAAAAGCTTCATAATTGGACGCAAAAACTATCTTTTTGCAAAAACGCCCGCTGGGGCGGGGGCAAGCGCCATCTGCTATAGCATAATCGAAACAGCAAAAGCAAATGGGTTGAGCCCATTCCATTATTTGACGTATTTATTCGAGCAGATTCCGAACCTGCCGATTGGCGGCCCTGATGCGATTGACAAACTTCTTCCTTGGTCAAATGAGCTGCCGCAGTCTTGCCGAATCACATCCGGACAATAAAATTTACAACACGTGTTCAAACATGATCTAAAATCAATACGTGTTTGCTTTGACGCTTACTACAAAATGATTATGTCGTCATTGAAGCGTGCCAAGAAAGTCAAGGTTCCTGAAGGCGACTGGCAGTTGATCAAAATCAATCCTTACATCTTTGACATCCTTCAGAAACTCGGCATTCTGGAAGCGCCCGCAGCTATCCCGAAGAAGCGTGGTAGACCCAAGAAATCTGTTGTATAGTCTAACGAATTGGGAAAGTTCTAATTATATGACAGCTGATAAAGATAGGCTGCGTCCCGCTTTGCATTTGCAACCGCACCACCGTTGGCATCGGAGCCGTAATGGTTAATAAAACCACCAAAGCCACCTCCCTCATTGCTCTTGCCCCTTTTTGTCCGGATCTCTCCCCTAAGGGTCGATGTACCGAATGAGGTTGTTCAAACAGTACGTGTACTGCGCCGTGGTCGTTGACCGACTTTATCTGCCCAAGGAGTTCGAGGGTAAACTCCGCCGCCCCGTCCTAGTCCTCCATCAGGTCAAACCCACCAGCTATGTTGCTATGTTGTACCGTAGTTGACTTCTTTTCAGTTTCCGCCAGCGTAATTAACGGCAATGGCGAGACTCCACAGGTCGTAGTCAGCTCGTTACTCTGGATATTTCAATTGATATATAGTAAGCATACTTTTTCATGTCAGCATAGCTTTTTATTTAGAATCAGCATTATGGAGCATCGGTTTCCTTATTTACTAAAATGGCAATCAGCTTTTCATCTTCATCATAGGCCCACCATACAACAACACTTGTCATCCCTAACAAAAAACCGAATTCTTTATACTTTCCAATACAAGCCCTAATAGACTTTTCTCCGATCCCTGCCCCGAAATGCGTACCATGTTCGTAACTAATATCGTAAGCGTCTAATATCCATTCATTATGTTCTTTGATAGTTTTAATAGTGTCTTCCATGCTCATGCCGTATGGCATCTCGTTTAACAGATGCTCTTTTATTTCTTCGTATGAACTTCTCAGCAATTGTTCCTCGGGGCTCATCTCACGGAAATGATTTGATAAAATCGGCGCGGCATTACCTAAAACAATTACTGCTACAGTAAGAAAAATTAGTGTCTTCGCTTTTCGTTTAGTACCACTTTTCATTGTCATCCCTCCTTGCGTCAATCTCAATGTCACTAGAACAAGTCGCCCCGCAGCGAGCTACGGGGGACTCAACCCGTAGAGATTACCACATCAATTTCAACTTGGTCATAAAAACTTTCTTGATGGAACCGGATTGCTCCATCCCAAAGTCATAGCTGGTGTTATCCTTGGAAGAACATTTATCCCAGCAGCTCTCACCAAACCATGTGCGAATGAGTTTGAATTGTAGCCTCTAAGTGCCGCAATATCATAGTCTACTGCATCATTTTTCTTATAATTGTTTGCTGCTAAAAACAGTAGGTCAACAGTGTTTTCATTGGCCTGCTCCAAAAAGATCATTTCTTTTTTGTTGTTCAGGTCTTGATCATTCGTGCGGTTATAATCACATATCAATTTGCTATTAATTGGTCCCGCCCCTATAGTTGCGTATTTCACTTTTCTGCCAAAAGTCGATTCCCTGCGACTAAAGTTGATATTGCTAGAAAATTTGCTGTCTTCGGATGCGAATATGATGATACTAGCATGACGAGCTGCGTTTTTTACTTTTTCAACACCATGCGTCCCAATAAATACAAGCACTTTTTTTCCGTACATGTAGTCATATTCATCTACGTATACGTAGTCTTTACACGCAAGACGGTAGTAGTATTCCCTTTTTTCCGATGCGGCATATGCCGCTTTGTTTTGGAAGAACAAGTTGCCTGCTGCATTTTTGTAATCCTTTGTAGCTTTGTCAATAGCAACTCTAAATTCTTTTGCATCTACCCCCGACAAATTCACTGCAATTTCAAAGTCAACCGTTGTCCACGCTTTGCCTGTGGGATCGACATACTTAAGAGGGTTGTTCAAACAGTAAGTGTACTGCGCCATGGTCTGCGGGTCCATAACCGTCCCCTTGACGAGGTCTACGGCCATGAACCTCCTGCCCGCCGCGTCGTACACCCTCGCCTTGGCGTAATATAGTTCAAGCACCTGGTCGTAGGGGTGCCCTGCGTACTCCTGCACTAGGTCGAGCTCACGTGCGCCCATCTTCAGCACGGCTTTTGCGGTCAGCGCCCCCCAGTCGTCGTAGGTGACGTAGCTTGTTACTTTCCCGGCCACGTTGTCAGTCAGGAAGTCCGTGCTGCCAAGGCGGCTGTGGTGGTACCAGAGCTTGACCATGCTGCTCACGGCCACGTTTCCGCCCGGGTGCGTGGCGGTGAACACTGCGCCACCGTTGCCGTCGCCGTAGGCATACTGGGTCACTGCGCCTGCGCCGTTCTGGATCCCTAATATGGCGACCTCAGCCTTCTCAAGCCCGTAGGCGTAGCGGTACGTGAGCCCCCCAGCGCCGCCTTCCGTCTCCATTATAACCCTTTTTAGGGGGTTTGCATAGTCCAGGACGTAATCTTTATGGACGACTGTCTGCTTTGCGCTGATTGACGGGGCAACGGCGCCCAGCGTGCCTCCGTTGGTGTGCCCGTTGCCCACAGGGTTCTGGTGCCCCTGCCCATTAACGTGCTGGTGCCTGTCGCAGACGACGGCCCCTCCCACCTGCCCGGAAGGCTGCGAGTTGACGCCCGTGTAGCCGTAGGCGTTCTTCGCTATGACCCATTCGCAAGCGACAAGGTCGCCGAACCCGTTGTACACGTAGTGCGACTGCTCGCCATCTGTGTTGGTGCCCTTAACCATGCGGTTCGTGGCGTCGTAGACGTACTCCCCGACGACGCTGCTCTGGTTCTTGTTCTTTTCGTAGACGCTTTTTACGAAGTTCCCCCTGGCGTCGAAGCTGTTGACGTAAGTGTCCTTGCCGTCCGCCACTTTCTTGACCTGCTGGTTAAGGGCGTTGTAGCCGTAGTCTGTCCATTTGTTGTGGACACGCTCCCGCATGAGGTTGCCCAAGCTGTCGTAGACGTACTCGTGGTCCTTGTAGCCCCAGAGCCCCGTGGTCAGCGTGAGCCTGCCCAAAGCGTCGTAGAAATGGGTCAAGTCGTACTTGTCCTGGCCCCCAGCGCCGCCCCTGGTTTCCCTTTTCACGTTCCCGTTGAAATCGTACTGGTACCCGTGAGTGACGGTTTTACTCGGGGTGTTCGTCGGGTCGGCCGCGGCTTGCCCAGTGAGCCAGCCGTTCGCGTTGTACGTGTACGCCTCGGCCCAGCCGTTGGGGTACGCCATGCCCGTAAGCCTTGCGGCGTCCCAAGAGTACGCCACGGCTTGGTTCTCGTTGTCAATCAACCTAGTCATGCGGCCAAGCAAGTCGTACTCGTAATTCACCCTGCTGCCGTCCGGGTAAGTTATGCCTGCCCTGTTGCCCACAGCGTCGTACTGGTACGAGGTCACGTTCATGCCGTGGTCGTTGACCGACTTTATCTGCCCAAGGAGGTCGAGGGTGAACTCCGTCGCCCCGTTCCAGTCCTCCATCAGGACGAGCTCTCCGGCCATGTTGTAGCCGAAGTTGACTACTTTGCCGTTTCCGCCAGAGTAGTTTATGGCAATAGCCAGGTTCCTCGGGTCGTAGCAGTGCATGGTGACATAGCCGTCCTCGTCAGTAGTTTGAATCAGGTTCCCGTTGCCGTCGTAGACGTAGGTTTTCTCCCCCAGCGCGGCGTTCACCTGCTTAGTGACGAGGCCGTTCTTGTCGTGCTTGTAGATGGTGGTCTGGATCTCGTTTACACCGCCCGCCGCGTACTTCCTGTTGAGCTTCACGCTGACTAGGCGGTTCATGGCGTCGTAGCCGAACTCCGACGCGCCGCCCATGGCGTCGACGGTGCGGGTGACGTTGCCGTTCTGATCGTAGAAGTACTTCGTGGCGTTCCCTTCCCTGTCCGTGGCCTGCGTTAACCTCGAGTTTGCATCGTATTCGAAAAACTCGCTTTTCCCCATCGCGTCCTTCTTTTCAACGACCCTTCCAAGCCTGTCGTGGAAGTAACGCACCGTTTCGCCGTCGGGCCCCGTTTCGGCGGTCAGCCAGCCGTTAGCGTTGTATTCATAAGCGGTCACCGCTTGTTTGACTGCCGCGCCCGGCGCGTGGGTTATGTCCCTTGTAATGGTTTTTATGGCGCCGCAGGAGGTGTAGGCGAAAGCCGTGACCGCGCCCCTTGCGTCCGTTTCGGTTGCAACCCTCCCCATGGAGTCGTATTCGAGCATCGTGAAGTTGCCCAAGGCGTCAGCCACCTTTTTGATTTGACCTTTGAGGTTGTAGCAGTATTGCGTCACCGCGCCCTCCTCGTTCACCAGCTTCTTGAGGTTGCCGTCTTCGTCGTACTCCTTGTAGCTTGAGTGGCCAAGCTCGTTGACGGCTTCAACCACCCTGTTCAAGGCGTCGTAGCGGAACTCTTTGTAGTTGCCCCTGGCATCTGTCTCCTTTATGACGTTACCGTTCCTGTCGTACTCCGTCGTAAACACGTTCCCCTCAGGGTCGGTGCGCCCGACGAGCCGGTTGAGCAGGTCGTAGCAGTACAAAGTCACGCCGTCGTCGGCGTTCGTGATTTTTTTGACATTCCCCGCTTCGTCGTACTCCGTCTTAGTTTTTCCGCCTTCCGGGTCCTCTACCTCCTTGACATGGTTGTTCTCGTCGTATTTGTAGGCCGTCGCGAATCCCATGGGGTCGGTCACGCTTGCGAGGTTCCCCGCTTCGTCGTATTCGTTTCGAACCACCCCGTTTTCCGGGTCGGTGACGGTCTCGACCTGCCCCGTCCTTTTGTAAGTGTACCTAGTGGAGCCGCCCATGCAGTCAGTCGTTGTTTTTAACCAGCCGTTGTCGTAATAGCTGTAGGCTGTGACGCCGCCCTCCTCGTCAGTCGCCGTTTCAAGCCAGCCGTTGGCGTTATACCCGTATGCTAGGCTCGTTCTGTCTGGGTTCTTTTGTAGCGCCACCCGATCGAGGGCGTCATATTCGTATTCCGTCGCGTTCCCCAAGGGGTCTTTTATGG
>WRJK01000117.1 GCA_009782285.1 Clostridiales bacterium | reverse complement strand
GAAAGGTCTTCAACCTTCATGAACATGACAGCCATGTCGCCGCGTGTAAGCGGGGCAGCCGGCCTGAAATTGCCGTTTGCGTCTGCTTCTACGACGCCCGCGCTGCTTGCCCATTCGATTGCGTCATAGGACCATCTGCTTGTCGACACGTCCTTAAAGGACGAATCCCCTTCATATGCAGCCGGATTTGCAACGTTCAAACGGTAGAGGATTGCAACGAACTGCTCCCTGGTAATCGGCTGGCTGCCACGGAACGTGTTGTTCTCAAAGCCCGTAATGAACGGAGCGAACGGAATCAGGTCTGCCAACGGCACCGTAGGCTCTACAATTGTAGCAGGTGCACCGCCGCCACCGCTGGTACTGCCAGGCCTTGGGCCGGGGCCTGCAGGGCCAGTTCCAAACTTTTTCGCTTCGTTGAAAGCAGTAGTGGCAGCTGCAAGGCTGTCGATCTCATCTGCTATCTCTTCGTCTGTCGAAAGCGCATTGCCGAGGATGAAGTCCTTGGCTTGTTTGATTGCTTTTTCATACGCGTCTTTTACAGCTGAGCTGACCCAGAGTTTGTCTGTTGCGACGCCTGAGCCGTTTGTGCTGACGGCGACAGAGCCGAGGTTTGCTTCGGCTCCAAGGATCGCCTCCCAGAGCCCCGACTTGTCCGTTTCGTCCGGATCCGCCAATGGCGACACCCCTGCCGCAACGGTCAGGAGGCTGTTTGCCATCAGCCTGAACCCGAACTCGTTCTTTGCCCTGTCGAAGATGTCGGACGCCATAAGGACTACAGGCGCACCGTCCGGGTCGCCGTGGTAGGTCCCGGCAGCGGCCCATATCTTGTTCGCGTAACCGTACTTGACGCTTGAAGTGCCGCCCGGGTTGTTGGCTGTGTACATCCAGCCGCCTTGTATGAACGAGTCTGGGTTGAATGCGTTCTTGTACTGCACCTCCGGGTCGAGGTGGTCGTCGTTGAGGGAAGTCACAAGCGCCGTGGCCGATTCGGGCACCCTCAAAATCGCGTTCGAGTTGCCCCGGTTGCTGTACCAGTGCCCAGCCCTTTCCATGTTGGCGGTGACAGTGGTGCTTGCGTCTACCCTGCTCCGCATCAGCGCCTCGCGCCCGCTCCCGCCGACGCCTGTCGCTGTCGCGAACTTCGTTTCGTCCTCGTTGCTTGGGTTGTTGAGGTACGCGCCAATCGTGCCAAGGCCCGAACCCACGCTGATGACGCCGATCCCTGCGGCGAGCTCGTCGGCGGTGAGGGCCGTTGAGTTGTTCGCGTTCAGCACTACGTTGTAGCCTTCCGGCACGGGCGCGTTGTTTGTGTTGCCTTGGTAGCCGAAGTCTACGCCCCTTGTGAAGCCCAGCTTTTCAAGTGCCAAAGTGTTCGTGCCCTGGCTGCCGTTGATCTTGACGAAGGGCCTTGGCACCGGCTTGCAGTAGCTGCTGCCAAGTGAAGTAACCGCTGTGCCTTCTACGTAGAAGCCTGCGGTGCTGCTGTCGAAGTCAGCCCTGGACATGACGAGGTCTCCCCTTACGCCGTGCCCCGGCAGGTCGTAGTTAAGCATGCTGACGGCTTTGCCGCCCTTCAGAGCCTTGAACGCCATCATGGCCGCGTCGAGGGTGTTGTTCCTGACGACCACCACGTCGCCGCTGCCCGCCAGCAGCGCCTTTGGCTTTTCAATGTCTTTCAGGCCCAGCATCTTCTTGCCGAACTCAGTGACGGTGTAGTTCATGGGCGACGTCAATCCGTCGAAGGCCCCTGCGATTTCCACGCGGTCGCAAGTGAAGCCGCGCAGCGTCGGGAAGCTGATGACGACTTCGCCGTACAGCGAGCCCGGGGAATCCGAGAACTCGGTGCCTTCGTTGAGTATCGTGTTGGCGATGTCCCTGTTGCCCTGCGCCATGTCTACTATGTAGGTTCCGGCCTTGTACGTCTTTTCGCCGACTGTCACGTCTTCGTTAAGCCTTTCGAAACGCACTTGGTTCCTCGTGAAGTACTCGTATATCGAATACGCCCTCGAAACGTCGAGCTGGCTTTCGGAATCCATTGGGATTGCATAGTACTGCGGGAAGAAGCTTCCGCCCGGCAGCGTTGAGTACGGGCGCGGGTTCATCGGCAGGCCGGTGCGCGTGCCGCGCCAGCCGTCCGGGGCTTCGGGCCACGGTATGGTCGGGCCGGTGTTCGGGCTTGCGCTGAACAGGTACGGGTTGACCTTTGCGTCGGTGTTTTCGTTGTCGACGCCCCTGCGCTTGTACTCGATCTTGAAGTCCCACATGTCGTCGGAGTTCTCGTACAGGAAGTTCCAGCTGCCGAAGGCTGCGAACATGCAGGACAGCACGCCAGTGGTGTGCTCGCTGTTCGCCTCGACAGTGCCGCCGAGGCAGCCGTAGTGCATGGTGAAGTTTGGCGAATAGATCGGGCACGCGTCGTCAAACCCTGTGCCGTTGTTGGCGTGCTCGTCGGGCACTTGGTAGCGCGGCAGGATCGTCGAACCTACGATGCCCTTGCCCATGGCTTCAGTGTGCCTGTGCAGCATAGGCGTCAGCAGGTCGTACTCGGAGTTCGGGTCGTGGGGCGCCGTGCACGGGTCGAGCTGTATCGGGTTGTAGTTGCTGTGGAACTCAATCAGCACGATCGGGTCCCATGCGGCGTAGAAGCTCTTTGCCGCCACGCTCTCAGGTATCTGGTGGTAGGCCCCGTCGCGGTTCGGGTCGAAGCCGTAGTTGACTGACCTCTGGCTGACTATGGAGCCGTCGGGGTTCTGCGTGAAGACGAATATGAAGATGTACTTCTTGAGCAGTTCGTCTATGTCCATGGTGATGCGCTCCGCGCCGAGTTCTGGGTCCATGGAATTGTACCCGTTGCTCCTGTCCCTGTGGATGATTTTCTTGGCGCTGTCGTAGTCGATGGTGTCGCCGTTGCAAATCAGCCTGAACAGCTCAGTGACGGCGTCGATGCCGTGGAACTCGGGGGTGTGGATGTTGGTGTAGACGATCGGGAGCCTCAGGTCCTCTTCGTCGAAAAAGTCGAGTATCGCTTCCGGGTCGGTGTTGAGCATCGGTACGATTTCCCTCTGGTAGCGCTCGAGGGACTCTTTGTCGTCCGAAATTATGCCTGCCCAGATGTCCTGCGGAGTTGTGTTGTTGTAGTTGCCGGTCGGCTCGATGCCGCTGGTCTTCCCAAGGGACTGTATCCTGATGAACCTTCCGGGTTTGCCGTAGGTGCCATCTGACGGGCTCAGCGTCCCGTCGGCTTCGATGAACTCGTCGGCGCCCGGACCGGCAACGTAGCGGCACATGTAGTTGATGTCGTAGTAGTTGTTCCTGTAGTCGCGGGTCAAGACCTTGAACGGCACTCCCGCGAGCGGGCCTTCGACGCCCTCGTAGTGCAGCCGCACCTTTGCGTCGCGCATCGCGTCCTGGAACAGCTGCCTTGCTGCGGTGTTTTGGTTCGTGTTTGCGCCCATGCTGTTGAACTTGAACACGGCGGTCACTGTAATCGTTTCGCCGCTGTCAACAGCGCTTGCGCTGACTGCCGTCGCGATGTTGCTGCCGGTGGAGCTCATCTGTGCGCCTGTCCAGTCGAGCAGCCCCCTGTTGTGCGTACCGGCAGTCGTGCTCTCCCCTGTGCCGTACCACCAGTCGGCTTTGCCGACGTCGAACTGGTTCGCCCCGCTGCCGACCCCGCCCGCGAACGCGGCGCCTTTGTCAAACGTCGCTTCGAACGTGAAAGTCCTTGCTTCTGACAGCGATGCGTGCCTGAAGTGGGTGTAGTACACTCCGTCCACAAGGTACATGTCGCCTTCGCCCACGAGGAAGTCTTCGGCGGGCTTGTTCGGGTAAGTGGCCTTCCTGTACTGGTAGGCTATCGCCATCGTTGATTCTGACTCTGAAACTGCCACGCTGGTGATGCGCATGCCGGTGTCGACAGGTTCGTCGGTGTCGACAGGTTCGTCGGTGTCGGTAGGTTCGTCGCTGTCTGCGCCGTTCGTATCGTCTACGTACAGTGCTTCGGCACCCTCGGCGTACATGTCGTCAGGCTCGGCTTGGAAAACAGGCGGTTCTCCGGCTGTTTCGCTCGCAAGTGAAAATATGCCGGACGTGAAAACCAGCCCGAATACAAGCAGCCAGCACAGGAGTTTTTTAGCTTTTCTGTTTTGCATGTTAATTACCTCCATTAGTTGAAAATATTGTGCCTCTTTTGTTCTGGAGTTGTGGTTCTCTGTTTTCAGCCGCGTTTTGTTTGGGATAAACGCGGTTAACCGACATTGTTGACATCACCCCTTTTCAATTTTTCGTTTGTTGACAATTACCGTTTAGTATTGAGCTATATTATATATCAATTGTCCCGGTTTTTCAATAGGAGAAATTTTGTACAGCATCCGACGCCTTTCCCCTTTTGTATTATTTCGTGTAGTGTATGAAGAGGTCGAGCAGGTCAAGCATGTCAATAAGTCCATCACCGTTCACGTCGCACATGCTTGCAGTAACGCCGTTACCCCATGCGTCGCCTACTTTTACCAAATCGCCCCAGTTCGAGGCGTCTGCGTCAAAGCCGCAATACAGGAGCATGATACCGAGGTCGAGGGCGTCAACCACGCCGTCCCTGTTCAGGTCGTATTTCGACCTAGCAATTATTGTGGTGGCTGTGCTGTTTATTAATGCGGGGTCAAGGAATACTGTCGTCTCGTCAAGCCCAACCACCCGAAAACTTGTAATCGCCATTGTTGCGTTGCCAAATCCTTTCGGAGCAAATATGAACTTGGCGATGTCCACAGCATCATCAGACGTCAATCCTGTGGTGTTTTCGGAAGGCAGCGCCAATGTCACTGCACCTCTCCATTTGTCGTTGTCCACGTAAATCCAGAGTATGCCGTTCATGGGAACAAACTCGTTAAGCCCGAGAATGCCCTTGCCGGCGAGCTTGCTTCCATCGATCTCAAATTCCAGTTCAACCGCCAGCACGTCTTTTGTGTTTTCAAGTGATACGGTGAATTCTATGTCTTTGCTGATGTAGCTCACGGGGTCAATGTACAAGCCACCGCTAAGGCCACCGTCGTCTGACAGTTCCGCATAGTCCTCGCCAAGCACCTTTGAATATATGGCGTTTGCTGCGTACATGTAATCACCCTGCTGATGCGTTTTTCTTGTCAGCGTATTGGCGAACACGGTAATGTCAAGGCCGTTGTCATTATACTCAAAAGCCTGTATTGAATTCTTGAACTTATCCAAATCAGAGGCTAAAATGCAACCCATAAGCGGATTCTCGTCGGCCGCTTTGATTAAAACGTTAGAGCCTTCAGGCGCTGTCAAAATAGCGTAGCCACCAAAACCGTACATCGTATCCGTGCCCATGTATTTATAGTTGTCAGTAATAAGGCTGTCAGACACGTACTCTGTCCTGAAAAGGTGATCTGTGCTTCTGCTTGCCGCACCAATAAAAGCCATGTCATCTGGGAAAAACTCAGTTCTTATGTTGTTCAAAGAAGCACCTATTGACACATATGGCTTGCCTGCCTTTACAGCTGCCACCACATTGTTATAATCTTCAACAGGCCTTTGCGCCACGGAAGACGACCCCGGTATTGATGTTGCGCCTTTTTCCAGCGTTGCGCCTATAATAACGTCCACATCCGAAATGTCGCCGCCGTTGGGATCGTGATGCCATGTGACGTCAAAGCCCATTTGCGCCCCAAATGCATGCTTGTCAAAGAAGAACGGTGCATTGGCAGTGGTCGGGGTGTAGTCCCTTACGCCGTATGGCTGCCCAAAATTATTTTTGTCGAACTCGTTGGTCATTCCGGGAATGTAGAGCGACGGCAGTTTTGCAATAACTTTAGCTGCTGGGACTTGGGATACGCCTTCCACAGTCAGTACATAAGCATCCTTAACCTTTTCATATGCGCTATAGGGAACAACAAAATGGCCTTTGTCTGCGCCTTCTGTTATAAAACCGACTTTCTCGCCATCGCCAAGGAGGCAGTTTATAGCTTTGATAGCCTCAAGGCCGCTGTTCCTTATTATTGCGTGCCCGTTTTCTGCACCAGTGAAGAGCGTTGCAGCGAATTCGGCGGTGTTATCCCCCAGTGCGGCAGTAGGTGCTTTTCCAACACCTATGGTATAGAAGTCAAATCCCCTAAGATGCCCAAAAGCCGTCGTTGGTTCAGAATAAAGCCCTGGCCAGTTGGTGACCAAACGATCGCTGTTAAGCGCTGCATTGGCTACATTGCGTTTCGCTTGATACATGCTTATGATAAAGTCGCCTGCATTGATCTCCTTGTCAGTTCCACGCACATCCTTAACTGTGTACCCCTGTCCCGCCGGCACTTGGTTAACCAGCACGCCGTTCCTTATGAAATACTCTATCATGTCATTTGCGGCAGCAAGGTTCTTCTGGTTTTCGCCGAGAGGTATCACGTAATATTCCGGGAAATACTTGCCGTTCCCAAACTCGCTGCTAAATATTGGCCTGAAGATATTTGCTTCTACGCCCGGCCTGTCGTTGTAGTCAACGTAGTATTTTGCCATTTTCTCTTTTGCGTCTATATTCTCAACGCCACGACGGAAGAATTCGATTTGGTCTTGCAAAAGCTGAAGCCGGTTCTTCTCGGCATACGCCGCCGCACCAACCATGCCATACACGAGGGAGTCCACGCCGGCGGTGTTGCCTGCGACTGTTTCAACGGTGATTCCAAGCGTACCGTGGAGCATCGAAGCCGAAGGTGTGTAATTCGTGGCCGAGTCGTCCCATACGAGCCAGTAGGGGGCTCCGTCGACTGGCACAATGAAATGGTCGCGCAAAGGCATCTTATAGGCGTGGTACAGTTCGTTGTTGGCTGCCCCCGCGATACCGAACGCTTCCCCTATCAGTGTTGCGTTTTTCGCGTACAGGTCATATTCCATGTTCCCTTCATGGGGCGGGGTGCATGGCTCCACCATGAACTCGTTGTGGTAGCCGTGGAATTCGAAAAATGCAATTGGGTTCCATTCCTGGATCATCGCCATCATATTTGCCGTTTCAGGCTGCGTCTGGAACATATGGTCGCGGTTCAAGTCGTACCCGTTGTCGTTGCCGCGCCACATGCCAACCCTGCCGTCAACGTTTTCTGACGGGACGAGTATAAAAAACACTTCGTCCAGCAAGGTCTTGACGTTTAATGATTTCGTGCTTGTCTCATAGTACAAATCAAGATCGAAGGCAGTCGCGTACATGTCACGGATTAGTGCTAAAGGTTCGCCGGTATCTGGATAGGCATCGTCCTCAACAAGGTACCCCAGCTGTTTCGACCAAGCCGTCGCGGGGTCGCTCGGGTCGTCGTATAGCAGCGAAGACATCGCCGTAAACGTTTTTGCCCTTACTTTTTGCAGCTGTTCCTTGCCTGCCAGAGTAAAGTCATCCAGCCAGGTATAGTCAATCTTTCCGTTGTTTTCATGGGATTTTATCAGTGCCCACATGAAATCCAAAACACCGTCGACGCCCATGAATTCGTCAGAGTGAAGGTTGCTGTACAAAATGGGGGTTTTGTAGTCAGCTACGATCCTGTCGAAAAGGTCGCCGCTTTTTGCATTTAGTGCATCCCAAAACAGCGCCGGGGTTTCTTGAGCGTTGTTTTTTATGCTCTGGTAATTCGCGAGTGTTGCCTCGCTGTCGGTGATAATTATTCCATGCATTGGGCGCCCGCCGGCGGAATCGCCCATGTATATCTTTTCTGCATACATGCCTTCTCCGTCATAGAATCCGTTGACGTATTCTACTGCTGCGTCAAGCTCAGCATCGACCTCCATCTGTGTGCGGAAAGAAGCATACGGGGTGTAGCGCACTTCAGTTTTGCCAAGCACACTATTGTCTTTTGCCCTGCATACTAAGTTGTAGTTGCCTATGAAGTCAAGTATTGAATTTCCGTTTTCCCTTGTGATGTAGTTTTGGGTTCCAAATAAATACCCGTTTGCAAACTCCATTTGGATTGCCCACTTTTCATCCACAGTATCGCCAGTGTTGACTGCGCTGACAGTTGCAAGGCTGAATAGCGCATCAGTGCTGTTGAATTTCGACCAGAACGGGGCACTGCCTGTTTCCGGCTTGAACAGAAGGCCGCCAAGCCACTGGTAAGGCCAGCGGTATTCATCAAGCAAGCCTGCTGCCCTTGTCAATTCCCATGTGAGCCCGTCGTCAATCAAAGCTTGAACTTCTGCCTCAGTGGCGCCATTCAACGAAATTGTTGCGCGGTATCTCTTTTGATCTGACATAGTGATGTAGGGAAGGCCTGACTCAAATCCGAGCCAAATTGCTCCGCCATCCTCTGAGTATTCAATTCCGATTGATGAAGCAGCGTCGTCGTGAGCGAATACGTTTGCGTTTAAGCCCAGTGGGAAAACTAGGCACAGCGCGAGTGCTAGGCATAATGCTGCTTTCCCTTTTCTGGTGTGCTTTTTCATTTGTTTGTCCTCCTTAATAAAGTTGTTGATGTCAACTGTCAAGAATAGGTATATCACAGAACAGTTTTGCATGTCAAGTGTTCATTCAACTGCGAAACTACGAATTTCGACACTGTTTCAACAACCTGTCGACGTTTAGCAACATCATGCTGAAAAGCCAAAAAAGCGGGCTCTTTCGAACCCGCTTTTCATCAACAATTATCTCTTACTGTGTGAATTGTCCACATGCTGCCTTTATTTTTCAGGAGGCAGCGTGTTGCCGATCACCGCAAGTACTATGTACTTGTAAGCCCAGTCTGTTTTGGGAACGTCGGTGAACGTTACGGTCAAGTTCTGCCATGTTGCGT
>WRJK01000116.1 GCA_009782285.1 Clostridiales bacterium | reverse complement strand
AGCCGTCCCAAGTTCCCGGCAAGGAGAAGCAACTCCAGCATGAAATCGACAAGTTCAAGAAGATCGGGTTTGTTGAAAACCTTGACGTGTACGTGGTCGACTACGACGAACTTGAGAAAAATCCAAATGCGGTATTGAACCGTATTAAGAACAACAAGTACATAGTATACGTCGAACCCAACTATTTAGTGGAATGTGATTACATACCCAATGACCCGGCATATGCAAGCATGCAGAGTTCATGCCTGAGCCTTATAAATGCTCCAGCGGGATGGGATATAACAAAAGGTGCGGGCAGCCCGGTGGTTGCAATCGTTGATTCAGGCGCTATTACTCATCCAGATTTGCCGAATTTGCTTAACGGCTATTCAGCTGTATCGGGCCTTTCACCCACAAATGACAAAGTCGGGCATGGCACAAACGTAGCAGGCACGGTCGGAGCTATCGGTGACAATAAGGTCGGCGTAGTAGGAATCAACTGGAACGCGAAGATACTGCCAGTGAAGGTGGACGACGCAACTGGAGTGCTGACAACAGCAAATGTTGCCAAAGGCATAATATGGGCTGCCGACAACGGTGCAAAGGTCATCAACTTGAGCCTTGGCCAGACTACGGACAGCGCGACTTTGAAAAGTGCCATAGATTACGCCTACAACAAGGGCTGTGCAATTTTCGCCGCGACTGGAAACAATAGTACTAATTCAATTCACTACCCGGCGCGGTATGCCAACGTTATGGCAGTCGGAGGAACGCTGAGCACTGGTGCAGCGCGAGCCTCAACGTCCAACTACGGTACAGGGATCGATGTAGTTGCTGTTGGTGCGTATTTTTCAACTTCATCATCAGGAAGTTATGCGACGTCTTCCGGTACGTCATTCGCCTCACCCCAAGCTGCCGGGCTTGCTTCGCTGATGTGGGCAGTAGACCCGAGCTTGACGAATGCCCAAGTGTACGATTTGATCAGGCAGAACGCAAAGCCGCTGGGTGGCGGGTTCAACAGCGAGACTGGTTATGGGCTGATAGACATCGGCAAGACCCTTGAGGTGGTTGCTGCCAGAGTGGGCGGAGTCCCAACGACGCCGGCGATGCCGCCTGAGATACTGCCGCCGCCACCGCCACCGGAGCCTAAGCCTGCCCCAACCATCACGCTGGCCGGCTTTTCGGAAGTGACATTTTTCGCCGGGGGTTCTTATGCTGAGGACGGCTACAGCGCTGCTGACTACACTGGTAAAAATATTACAGGAAAAGTGAAAGTGACCGACAACATCAACAGATGGACTGCAGGTCTATATACCGTCAGCTATACAGTAACTGACGATTATGGCAGAACAGCTTCTGCTACGCGCACTGTTATAGTAGAGCCTGCGCCGGCACCGCCGCCGCCGGAGGTTCCTACGGTCACGGTCAACGGTTCTGGCGTCATTATCCTCCATGTGGGAGGGACGGAGTACACGGAGCAGGGAGCTCGGGCCATCGATTACGACGGGGAGAACATTTCTGGTCAAGTGACAGCTTCCGGTGTTCCGGACACAGCCAATCCTGGAAATTACACGGTTACCTATCAGGTTGTGGGGAAATCCGGCGAAGTGGCGTCGGCATCCCGCACAGTTAGGGTCATTGCGCCGACTGAGGTTGTCGAGCGCAAGCCGTACAGCTTCAGCTCCCAGGCCAAACAGGGCGCTGTGGTCACCCACACGAACATAACCTCTGACCAGTCAGGATGGATGGACCTCAAGGTGACCAGCCTTGACAAGAACATGACCATCATTGCTGAGTTCATCGATTCTGCCACCAAACAAGTAATAGTCAAGGACACGTTTTCGGCCGCAGGCATGAAGCAATACCAGATCGAAGACGGAAGGTACGAGCTCAAAGTCACTATTGACAAGGCCAACGGCAACAGCAAGTATGACATTAGCCTTCTTATGCCAGAGAATTCAGTAGTAACGTTTGAGGAAGAAGAAGTGCCGCTTGCCTTTTATCCGGAAGCTGAAACAGACAGGATGCCGTTAACGATAGCTCTGTTTCTGGCGGCTATTTTAACGAGTGCGTTCATGACCATGTGGCTAGTCAGAAAGAGGCGCGAGGACAGCGATTTCGCTAGCTGGAAATAAAACAAAAGCTGCAGGGGCTGCCTCGATGTTGAAATCGGGGCAGCCTATTGTTTTTGAGGCTAAATTTCATTCCAGGGTTGGTGATGTGACGTAAAGTTAGGGGGTGATAACAGTGTCCATATCTCTATACCTCGTCAAAATTAATTAGCTTACGTCCAAATTGGCAACGAGGAAAATCTTCAAGCTCTGGTTTTTCATCCATGCTCGAAATAATTTTATCAAGTTCTTCCCAAGTGTCAGCCTTTTCACACACCGGCTCATCCAATACTGTGACAATCACCACTCAACTCCCCCCTCCCAACTACAAACTACAAACTACCAACTAGCAACTAGCAACTAGCAACTAGCAACTCCCCCCTCCCAACTCCCAACCACCAACTACCAACTAGCAACTCCCATCTACAAACTCCCAACTACCCACTACAAACTACCAACCACCCACTCCCAACTACCAACTCCGAACTAGCAACTCCGAACTAGCAACTCCCCACTAGCAACTCCCAACTCCCCCCTCCCAACTACCAACTACCAACTACAAACTACCCACTACCCACTACCAACTACCAACTCCCAACTACCAACTCCCAACTACAAACTACCAACCACCAACTACCAACTACCAACTACCAACTCAAAACTCCCCCTACCCTATCTCCTTCACAGTTACAATGTCGCAATTGTGGAGCACCCCTTTTGACAATGCGAAAAACGCCAGAGAGACGGCGGCTTCCCAGAGCGCAAGGGCAAGCAGCCCAAGGGTTTGGCCTACCAGCGCAGACAGGATCGCAAATATTGCGATGCCGGGTGCCATGACCGCCGCAACGGCCAGAATATACAGGAAAAAGAGGATTCCACGGCTGACTACTACCATGAATAGCCGCATGGACAGATAGTTGGCGCCAAGTAGCACCAGCGTAAACAGGGTGTATGCCAGTATGCAGCCGGCGATGACCGGGATTTCGGTTTTCAGGAACAACCCAGCAGCGGTGAACATTATCAGGGATTCGAAAAAAACCCTCAACAGGCTTTCCGCGTTGCTCCACAGCAGCTTCGCCAGGGAGTTTTCCGGTATCAGGTATATGTGATGGTACAGGAGTTCTTTGATGCCCCTGCCTGTGGCGATGAATACAAGCTGCATCCACATAGCGACGAACAGGATTATCACGGAGCTGGCGGAATCCCGCGCAAGGACTGCGATTAGCAGTATGACTACTATGAAAAAAATAGAGGAGACGCTAAAAATCCCTAAGATATTTTCACGCCTGGATTCTATCAGGTGCTTTGAAAAAAGCGCGCTTGCCCCGCTGCCGGAAACGCCGGTTTTGGAAACCTTGACTTTTTTTGAAGAAGACATGCCGCCCAGTTTCCCTTCGGACTTGGCCCTGCGTTTTTCATAGTTTGATTCCGTGGCACAAAGCACGTCTTCGTAATAGTCGATTTTTCCGATGGTTATCGCTATGATCAATGCGGCGCCAAAAGCTGCAGCCAAAGACATAAAAGCTAGGCCAGGCAAAGCGTTCCCGGAGATTACATCCATGCAGCCCCGAGTGATCCATCCCGACGCCGGGATGAAGTCTATGTAAGCGGACGAAGAGAGGCTGTAAGCCGCAGTAAGGGCAGACTGCCCGCTTGCAACCAAGAGGGCGAATTTTACCGCTGCGGGCACAAATACTGCGATGGCAATGGCTTTTGCAATGTTCTGCCTCATTGGGCTGCCGTTGGTATTGCTGTATATGAACATTGCGATGATTTCCGAGAGCATCATTGCCAAAAAGAAGCCTGCGAAGATTACCATTATCGAAGAAAAATCAAGGCCAAAGCTGCGCTTCAGGTTTGCTGACTGGAACAGGATGAAGCAACCCGCGAAAAAGGCGATTTTCGTCTGCCGGATCACCCCGTGGAGCAGGATTGCCCTCGGGTTCAGCGGGGACACGAACAGAAAGTTCACGTCGCTCATGTCGAAGAAGCTGCCGCCGGCAGAGACGCCCCTGTAGACGCCCCAGGCAAGGGCGTAAGTGGACAGCGCAAAGAACATCAATTTCAGCATGGGAAAATTGTTTGCGGCATCTGGGTCCACAGCAGTAGACCTGCCAAGGAAAACCATCGCGGCGACAAGCAGTACGGCGATTGAGTAGGGTATCAGGAGCCGGGGCTTTTTCCTCAGCTCAAGCACACGGTTTTTTATGGACGATGCCCATAGGTACACGATGCTTTTCATTTTTCGCCACCTTCGGTAATGGAGAAATACAGGGATTCGAGGCTTGTGCTGTCCAAGCTTGCCCTGTCTGCCGACGCACGGACTTTGCCGTGCTGCATTATATACGTCGTGTCCCAGTTGTCTTCCATGGTTTCGATCATGTGGGTGCTGACGATGAGGCTTGCCCCAGACGATTTCAGTTCAGCGATGAGGCTTTTCAGCTCCCTGATAGCGTGGGGGTCGAGGCCGACGAGGGGTTCGTCGAATATGACCGCTTTCGGCTTGTGGAGCAGGGCGCAGCATATGCTGACCTTTTGCTGCATGCCCTTTGAAAGCTCTTTGCCAAGTTTTTTTGCCTTGTCTTCAAGTTCAAGCCGCGCAAGCAGTTCGTCAGCCAGATTTTTCCAGTTTTCCAGCTTGTACGCTTTTGCGATGAACTCGAGGTGTTCGTAGACGGTGAGCATTCCGAACATGGCGGGGATCTCCGGCACATAGCCAAGCATGCGCTTTGCCCGAACTGTGTGGTTTTCATGCCCGTCTATCATTATGCTGCCGTCAAACCTGAGCAGGCCGCAGACCGACTTGATCAGAGTTGACTTGCCCGCGCCGTTGGGTCCCAGCAGCACCGCCATTTCGCCGTCTTTTACTGTCATCGAGATGCTTTCGTTTGCGACGAGCTTGCCGTATTTTTTTGTAACGTTTTGTATTTCAACCATAAGAGCCTCACATGTATTTGAATTAATTGCAATTACATTCTATGCTGCGTTTGCAGCCTTGTCAACAATCAAAATTGTCTTGTAAGAATAGACGTTTTGGCATATAATGATATGGAATGAAATGCATATTAAATACTCGAAAGGAGGGTCGAGGCTGTCAACTCGACTGATTGAAATGGCAACAACGGACATGTCTTTCTCGATAAATGCCGATATCCTTACTTGGGCTAGAAAGGAATTAAACCTGTCAATAGATGATGTCGCAAGGAAGATGAAGAAGACGCCAAATGTTATTGAAGGATGGGAAGCAGGTTCTTCATCGCCAACTTATGCGCAGCTTGAGAAATTGGCATATGAAATATATAAAATACCGATGGCTGTGTTTTTTTTCTCCGAGCCACCGGAATCGACAAAAGTGAAAGCTTCTTTCAGAACGACACCAGACGCTGTTTACAACAGGATACCTTCTGCTGTATTGAAGATTTTTCGGGAAGCCGAAATCATGATAGACAACTTATATGAACTAAAAGAGGGGCTCAATTCCATTGACCAATGGAATTCGCTAAAGGAATTCGCTGGAACGGATATTTACGTAGTTGCCGACAATTTGCGCAAGTACCTTGATGTTTCTGTTGCGGAACAAAAATCTTGGGGCAGCTCTGAATTTGCCTTGAGGTTTTGGCGCGAAAAGGTTACTGAATCTGGAATATTTATATTTCGGAACCCATTTAAAGAAATCGAATATTCTGGATTCTGTTTGTATGATGAGCACTTCCCCATAATATACTTAAATAGTTCGAATTCTAAAAACAGGCAGATTTTTACCATCTTCCACGAACTATGGCACTTGTTGTCTCACACAAGCGGTATTGATTTTTTGCATGACAGCAAAACAATTGACTTTTTCGACAAAGCTTCAAGGGATATTGAGATTCAATGCAACAGATTTGCAGCCGAATTTCTCTTGCCTGATGCAGAATTCGAGAAAATTGTTTCAAATCACGAAGCAGATGAAAAAACTGTCGCAACTATTGCTGCGGAATTTTCAGTAAGCAGGGAATTGGTGCTGAGAAAGTTTTTTGATTATAAAATGGTTGCACAGTCAGACTACGATTGCCTTACAGCGAAATGGAACGAGGAAATGATTGCAAATCGAAAATCCAATAGTGGTGGCTCTTATTACATTAATTAATGAGATGTCGTACCTTGGCGAATAGTTTTATTGATAGAGCAACTATTGTCGCCAAATTCTTTCAGACCGCTAACCAAAAGGAATGTTTGCGAGGAGCGAAAAGTTATATGTATCAATTTGGAAAAGTTTATGGAACTTCAAAATTGGATTTTCTGATTGCAATTGCCAGTTAGTGGTGATATAATTAATCAGATTCTTCGGGGCAGGGTTAAATTCCCGACCGGTGGTACAGCCCACGAGCCGCAAGGCTGATTCGGTGAGATTCCGAAGCCGACAGTAAAGTCTGGATGAAAGAAGAGGGTGCAATATCTGCGCATAGGCGCAATTGTTTGTTTCCAACCGCCTTGATCGAAATCGACAGGGCGTTTTTATTTTGACGTAAGCCTTGGCCGAGCTGCCAAGGCAGCAGGGGGAGCGCAGCCCCAAAGGGGAAAACATGAATGACGAAAACTACATGAAACTGGCGCTTGACATCGCTGCGAAAGGCTGCGGCTTTGTGAACCCAAACCCGATGGTTGGCGCGGTCATCGTTAAGGACGGTGAAATCATTGGGCGTGGATATCACGAAAAATACGGCGAACCCCATGCAGAACGGAACGCTCTGGCGTCGTGCAGGTCCTCAACCGAGGGCTCAACCATGTACGTGACCCTAGAGCCTTGCTGCCATCACGGGAGGACGCCGCCATGCACCGACGCTATAATAGAAAGCGGCATCAGCAAATTAGTCATGGGCGTCCGGGATCCAAACCCTCTTGTGTCGGGCAAAGGCGCCGAAATACTGCGGCAGCGCGGCATAGATGTGGCAGAAGGGGTTTTGGAGCAGGAATGCCGCAAATTGAACGAGGTGTTTTTTCATTATATTACTAGCAACACTCCATTTGTAGTGATGAAATACGCCATGACGATGGACGGCAAAATCGCCGCTTACACGGGGAAGTCCAAATGGATAACAGGGGAGTCGGCCAGGCATAAAGTCCACATGGACCGCCACAGGTACTCAGCCGTCATGGTCGGAGTCGGCACAGTGACCCAAGACGACCCGCTCCTCACATGCCGCTTGGAAAACTGCAGGAACCCTGTGAGGATAGTATGCGACACGCAACTGCGGACTCCACTTGATTCTAATATCGTCACCACGGCGGGGGGCGTCCCGACGATTATAGCCACCGCTTGCAGGGACGAGGCAAGGCAGGAAAGCTATTTGTCCAGTGGCTGTAAAATAATAACGGTTTCCGAAAAAAACGGCCATGTCGACCTAGGAGAGCTGATGGCAAGGCTGGGCAGCATGAAAATCGATAGCATCCTGCTGGAAGGCGGGGGCAGCCTCAACTGGTCGGCATTAAGCTGCGGGATCGTGAACAAAGTCCAAGCGTACGTTTCGCCTAAAATTCTCGGTGGCGCAAATGCAAAACCGCCAGTGGCAGGGCTCGGCGCAGAATCCCCGGACAGTGCTTTTTTCCTGGCAAACAGCGTGATAATGGAGATAGGCGGGGACATACTGATAGAAAGCGAAGTGGTGCGAAAATGTTCACAGGGATAATTGAAGAAATCGGCACTGTGCAGGGAGTTAAAAAGGGCGTGAATTTTTCTGCGCTTTCGATTAGCGGCTACTCGATATTTGGCGACTTGAAAATCGGCGACAGCGTGGCGGTGAACGGCGTCTGCCTCACAGTCAGCGGCCTCGCAGGGAAAACCTTCACTGCCGACGTCATGCACGAAACCTTGACGCGGTCGGCAACCGGCAGCTTGAAAGCCGGAAGCAGGGTCAACTTGGAAAGGGCGCTGCCGGCGGACGGTCGGTTTGGCGGGCACATTGTGTCGGGCCATATAGACGGAACCGGCACGATTGTGGGGGTCAAGCCTGACGGGAACGCTGTTTTGTACAAGATTATGGCACCGGGCCATGTAATGAAATACATCGTTGAAAAGGGTTCGGTTGCAGTGGACGGCATAAGCTTGACCGTGACTGAAGCGGCGCAGGGCTGGTTCGGAGTCTCGGTGATCCCCCACACATTAAAAGCCACGGCGCTGGCAGGGAAATCATCAGGGGACGAAGTGAACCTCGAGTGCGACATTATCGGGAAATACGTTGAAAAACTGATGCGCTGCGAAACGGCAGAAAATCAGGAGAGCGGCATTACTATGGAATTTCTTGCGAAATTCGGGTATACTGGAGGATAAGATGTTTCAATTCAACACCATTGAAGAGGCACTGGGCGAGCTCAGGAACGGAAGGATAATCCTCGTCACGGACGACGAAAACAGGGAGAACGAAGGGGATTTCATCTGTGCGGCCCAGTTTGCCACGACTGAAAACGTGAATTTCATGGCAGTTCACGGCAAAGGGCTGATCTGCATGCCTTTAAGCGGTGAAATCGCAGGCAGGCTGCATTTCCCACAGATGGTTCAGAGGAACACGGACATCCACGGCACAGCATTCACAGTGTCGGTTGACCACGCCAGCACGACCACGGGCATTTCAGCGGCAGAGCGCTCAATAACAGCCATGCGCTGCGCTGACGCAGGCGCAAAGCCCGAAGAATTCCGGATGCCAGGCCATATGTTCCCATTGCTCGCCAGAAAAAACGGCGTTTTGGAACGGGGTGGGCACACCGAGGCGACGGTGGACCTCATGCGCCTCGCAAACCTTGCAGAATGTGGGCTGTGCTGCGAGATCATGCGTGAGGACGGCACCAT
>WRJK01000115.1 GCA_009782285.1 Clostridiales bacterium | reverse complement strand
GCCCTCCCTGTCGCCTGCTTTGTAGGCCAATGTGACCGTGCCCATCCACACGTCGCCGCCTTGGCTCTTCCAGAAGATGTCGCTCATGAGCGTGAACCCGTTCAGAGGCTCAATGCCGACGCTTGCCATCATGCTGCCGTCAATTACGATTTCAGCTTCGAAGGTCAGCAGTTCCTTGGCGTTGGCTATGGACAGGTCGAATTCGATATTTTTGTCGATGTCGCTCTCTTCAGCGGTGCTGAGGTAGGCAAGGACCGAAACCCCAAGGGCGTCGACCCTGGCTTTGGCAGCAAACAGCGCGTCAGCGCCTTTGACCTGCGCTTTCTGGGCGTCGGTGAGGGCGTTGTAGTCGGCCAGCAGGGTGTCAACGGTAAACCTGTTGCCGTGCTTCATCTTTTTCAATGTAGGCAGCGCGTTGATGCGGACATCGATTGCCAATGGCTCAAGCAGTTCCAAGCGGCTCCTGTTCGCAGCCGATATGCCTGTCCAGCCCTTGGCGTCCGCCTCGCCCACCATTTCCCGCATCCTCTTGACGTACATCGCGTCGTTGATGACCGGACCGCCTCCGTACAGCGTGGCCGCGTTCGGGTTTGTGAAGCGCTGCCCGATCATGTTGTCACCTGACTGTGCAAGCAAGCCCAAAGCTGTATTTACCTGCCCACCCAAGTTGGCAGCTGTTATTTGGAAAATTCCGGGGAAGCCAGTAAAGCCAGTGAAGTTAAAGTTCACCCAAGCGATTCCGATGTTTTGATCCAATGGTGCCTGCCACGCAATGTTTGAAGCCATGTGCTGCTGATAAGGCATGTTCTGCATTCCGACATACGGCATGGGCAAAGCGCCCATCCAGTGCCTGTCGCCCGTGTACCCGAATTGATACAAAACTCGATTCGGATAGAAATACACCGACCAGTCATGATAAAATGTCTGGTTGCCAACCGGCATGCCGTTGCGTGCATATAGCTTTCCGTTCCAATTGTCACCACCCTGATTGGTGGGCAGCGGATAGGTCACTGGGTCGTACCATGCGCCGTTTGCTTCGTAATAGCCAACTGTTGTGCCGTCCAAGTCGCCAAAGCTCTGTGCGTCTATGCAAAAAATCATGTCTTCCTCTCCGGGCTCACCGCGGTAGTTCCACGGAAGCCTTGTGGCCTCATAATCCTTCAGCACGAGCCTGTAGTTTGGGTTGTGCTTCTTCATTTGCAGGTTCCACTCCCTTGCCCTCGAGTCGGAAACCATGATGCCGGAATCTTCTGACATTCCCATGTGCCACTCAACATCTACGGCTGTACCCAGCACGCATGAATACTCGCTGTAACGGTAAAGCGTCATGTCAATCAGTTCAATCATTGGCGCGTAGTATGGCGAAATCTGCAAGTATACGTAAATGTCATTTTCTTCGAAATACTTCAGTGCACCGTCGCTGAATGCTGCAGCAGTGCCGGTTTGAAAGCTTATCCCTTCATTTAGCCACTGAGCCTCAGTTTTCCCCTTGTACGTATGGTTTGCAGCGTTAGCTGACGTCCTGTCGACCAAATGCGGGTCAACAAGCTCCACTCTGTCCAAAAGGCTCGCGAAGGTGAATTGCGCCCTGCATCCACCGCCATGGATTCCGGCGCTGTCGTTCCGGGTAACAATAATCCAAACAAGCTCAGACCGTGTGCCAGGGAATTGCTCTGTCATTCTTTTGCTCATCGCATCCCATTGCTGGATCGAATAAGTACCGCTGTTTGCCATGTCTGCCCGCATCCCTGTGGACTTGATGTTTGGTGGGACAATACTCTTTCCTTCAGCATCTAAAAGCTTGAAAAGATTCGTGACATAGGTCCTTTCATAAGGAGTCAAGTCGTCGTAAGCAGCCCTAGCCGCAGCCACTTCGGTCGGCTGCTCCGGATCCATCCCTTCTATCTGCGACTGCACACCGGCCTTGACCTTCGCGTAAATAACTTGGCGTTCAGCTACGAACTGATCCCTCAGCTCATCCATCCTGTCAAGCATATCTGTTGTTCCCGTATCAGCCAAGATTTGACGCAGCTCAGGGTCTCTCTGCATGATGTTGTGGCCATACTCGTGCACTTCTGCAGAGCCCCACCGCATGAACCACTGTGTGCCTTCTCTGCTTAGTATCACTTCAGCAGCAGCTCTCCACTTTGTATACTCCGGGCTGGCTGTGTCGGGCGCGGCACCTGGCGCCAGTTTGAACTGTTCATAGACGCCTTTGACCCAATCGTGCATCCAGTAAGCCTCGCATATTTGGAAATGGCGGATTTCTTTTGCGATATAGGCTCTGTCAAAAGCAGTCAGCTTCTGCCATTGCTTTCTTATTAAAACCAGATTATACCTGTCGTCCATTGTTGTATCCACAGGGTCTTTTGGCAATTCGGCAATCATTCTCGCGACATAGTCGGGGCCGACGCCGTTCCTGGCTGCTTGCGCAATAGTATTTGAGCTGCCTCTAACCGACGACTCAACAAAGAACCAATAAACTGTGCCTGATTTAATAGTAACTGCAGAGCTCCAAGTTGTTCCTGCGCTGTTCTTGGCTGGTACAACAGGTGAAAGCAAATACTCTGCCGGTTCTCGTCCAATATCTGTTGTTTCGCCATAAAAAACAGCATATGTCTCATCGGCAGAGTCGTTTGCAGAGCTCCAACTGAGCGTCACGACCTGATTTGCGTTTGGATTGGCGCTTCCTTGAGGCCATGACGTGCCACCGGCAATGGATGATGTTACGCCCGTCCATGAGGTTATTATGGGTTCCACCGGATCATCATCACTGGCAAATGTAAATATGCCTGAAGTGATTATCAGGCAGAAAACCAATAACCAGCTGAAAACCGCCTTGTTTTTTTTGCGTTGCATAATACTTTCTTACCTCCTCGTTGATTACTTAGTGTAGTGAATGAAAAGGTCAAGCAGGTCCAGCATGTCTATCACACCGTCCCCGTTGACGTCGCACATGCTTGCCGTGACGCCTTTGCCTCTTGAGTCGTTGACTTTGACCAAAACATCCCAATGAGGGCTGTCTGAGTCGAAGCCGCAGTAGAGCAGCATGATGCCAAGGTCTAGGGCGTCGACTGCATTGTCCCTGTTAAGGTCGTATTTCGAAAAAACACGCTGGTCGATGTTCGTGGTAGCCTCGCCTTCAGAAACAGCGACTCCAATGTATTCTGTTGCTGATCCGACAAGCCCTGAAGCAACTGCCGCTGTCAGCGCCACGGTGGTGTCGCCTACGGCTCTAGGCGCGAATACAAACTCGGCAATGTCTGTGAAAACGAAAGACGTAAAGCCTTCTTTGTCTCCTGACGGGTACGCCAACGTGACAGTCCCCTTCCACATGCCGCCGCCGGCGTAGCTCCAGAAGATGTCGTTCATGACTGTAAATCCGGAAAGCGGCTCAACGCCTATGCTCGCCAGCATGTTGCCGTCAATCATAATCTCGGCTTCCACCGTCAACAAGTTTTTCGCATTGCCGGCTGACAACGTGAAGCAGACGTCCTTGGAAATGTCGCTTTCAGCGGCTGCACTGATGTGCAAGCCAAGCATGTCAGTGCCCGGACCGAAGAGAACATGTCCGGGGCGTTTTGCCTGTACGCGAGCGATATAGTCGCCGTCGTCAACCACAACAACACCGTTTACCAATACGTAGTCGATCCCGCTCGGCGGGGCGCCGCCGCCCTCAAACGTGGCGTTGTCATTGACTGTTTCTGGATTGAATACGGTTATGTCTGCCCAATAGCCTTCCCTTATAATTCCCCTGTCTTTGAATCCGTACCTTTCAGCGGGGTTTGCTGTCATGCTTTGTAAAGCTTCGTCAAGAGTCAGGACGCCTATGTCTCTTACAAAATATCCGAGGACTCTAGGGAACGTCCCGTAATTTCGTGGATGCGGCCCTGCGGAATACGTGCGTATTGACCCATCCGACCCGATCGAAGAGAAAGGCGCTTTCATGTTTTTGATGACATTTTCTTCAGACATGCCAAACGCGATCACGCTGGGGCTGGCATGCGCCAATATGTCAATAGTAAGGTCTGCCAGGTTGTCGGTTGTGAGAGCAAGCCCCCTGTTCCTCAATATGTCAAATAGCGATTTTGCGCTGTAGTCTACCCCGTCCCTGTCAGTATAGCTGACAAGCCTGACAAGGTCGCCATCTCCGTTGTAGTACTCGTCCATCTCAAACGCTACGTTAGCCCTCATTTTTGCCACGAGTGCCGTGTCCCCATCACGTATGGCATTGAGAAGTTGAGTACGGGTATAGTCTGCTCCCAAGAATAAGCTGATCCCGGAACTCCAAGCGTTGTAAGGGTACACATCCATGGTGACGTCCTGCCCTTGGTCTCGGGCTGCTTGCACCAAATCAATCACGATATCCGTTTTGTACCAGTTGCCGGTCCCGTCAGCTTTAATATGGGAAATATGTGCAGGAATATTTGCCTCTTTACCAATCAGTATCGTTTCTTCAACCGCTTCAACGAGCCTGTCCCGTTCATCTCTCATGTGCGTCGCGTAAAAGCCTCCATACTGCCCGGCTACCCTTGCTACCTCAATGACTTCTTCCGTTGACGTGAAAGGCCTGTACTCAAGACCGGTTGACAACCCAAAGGCTCCGCCCTGCATCGCTTTTTCCATGTATGCCTTCATCACCTCTATCTGAGCTGCTGTCGAAGCCAATTCATAAGGGACGTCTAGCGTTTCCCTAAGGTTTTCATGTCCTACAAGAGTCCCGAAATTGATGGATATCCCCACCGCTTTCATGGCGTTTAAAAACCCGGCGACGTTGACGTCGTTGCGGTATGAGGCCCATCCGTCCCCGCAGTTGCCTCCAAGGATGGTTGTAACGCCTTGCCGCAAGTAGTTTTCTGCGAAATAGTTGGCATTGCTTTGCGATATGTTGTCGGCATGGGTGTGAAGGTCGATGAACCCCGGTGCCACAACTGACCCCTCCGCGTCGATTACCGTCGTGCCTGCCCCAATACGCCCTTCTGCTTGTTTGTTTGTGCCAATAAATGAAATCCTCCCGTCTTTTATCCCGACAGCTTCAGCAATTTTGCCCCCGTCCATCGTCCTTACATCGCCGTTTACAATGACAGTATCGAGCATTTCTGCAGGAGCCGCGTATACTGATGCGCTAAATGTAAGTACCATCGCGGCTGTCAAAAACAGTGACAGCATTTTCCGTTTTTTCATTTTTTATCCTCCTCGCTTTCGGGCTCAAGCCCCGAATATAAAAAAGGGACGGTTCAAGAACCGTCCCTTTTTGCCTTACTTAGTGTAGTGGATGAAAAGGTCAAGCAGGTCCAGCATGTCTATCACACCGTCCCCGTTGACGTCGCACATGCTTGCCGTGACGCCATTGCCTTTGGAATCGTTGACTTTGACCAAAACATCCCAATGTGGGCTGTCTGAGTCGAAGCCGCAGTAGAGCAGCATGATGCCAAGGTCTAGGGCGTCTACGACGCCGTCTTTGTTCAGGTCGTATTTCGAGTAGACGAGTTTGTCAATATATGTCGTGGCTACGCCGTTTTCGATGTAGGCGCCAATATAAGTCGTTATCTCGTTGTCATACCCGACAGCTTTGATGCTTGTAAGCTTCATGGTCGCTTCGCCAATGGCTCTTGGCGTGTAGGTGAACACTGCAATGTCTGTGGGTGCTGCGCTGGTGTACCCCACTGAACCCCCTGCCGGGTAGCCGAGGGTCAACGAGCCTTTCCACGTGTCGCCGCCCTGGTAGGTCCAAAGTATGCCGTCGACTGCCGTAAACCCTGAAAGCGGTTCAACTCCTTTGACTGCCAGCATGCTGCCGTCCATTTCAAACTCTACCGCGACGCTGAGGAGGTCTTCCGCATCGCGGACAGAAAGCACGTACTCGACGTCGCCTTCAATCCCGCTCACTTCATCCACGCTGAGGCTTGCCTTAAGGTTTGCGTCGTAGAACTCGCTGCGCATGCCGGTGCTGAACGTCCTGTATTCGTCATCCCTGTGGTTCATAAGCCCGGTTCCATATGCCGTCGATGAAGAAGCCGACACAGTCTGTACTGCCGGGAATGCGTATGTCGCAGTGCCGCCGTCCACGAAGGTGTTGCTCGCCGTGCCTGACACCGAGCCGACAAAATTGACCCTGACTTCGTCATAAGCGTTGAAGAGCTGGCCTGCGTTTGCAAGCGTCACCCTAGTCTCATCGCCGACGTGCCTGTAATTGTAGCTGGCGCGCTTGGACACTGCAAGGTCATAAGCGGCTTGGATGCCGCAGCCTGCCATGTCGCAGTTGCCCAAATTTCGCTGGTAGCTGTAATTCAGTTCGAGGGTGTCTTCAGCGGTGTGGTACTGGGGTTCGGTGCCGAACGACGTGCCGCCCTCGTTGTAGATAATCGCAAGGTTGCACCCTTCTATGCCCCTGTTGACAAACTGGACATGGTCGGTTGAGCCAAAGTTGAACAGCTTGTAATTGGTGATCCCCGGCGCCATGGGCACTTCTTGGCAGTGGTTCAGCACCAGCCAGGAAGGCAGGTCGAATTTAACGTTGGTGTTGACGCCGCTGCTGCCATTCCAAGTATGTACGGCAACCGTGCTCAGCATCTGCCCCGCCGACGTGGTGTTCGGCGAAGCACCCATGTCAAGGTTGATGTTGATGGCTATGTCGCTTCTGCCTTCAGCTATGACTTTCTCCGCAAGGTAGATTGAACCAAGCATTCCGCCTCCGTCTTCGGCGCCCACTGCCGCAAACACAACTTCGATGTTTCCATTGTCAACGTTAGCAAACCTTTTTGCCAGCTCAACCACCGACGCGACGCTGGAGCCGTTGTCCCCTGCGCCTGGGCTGGCCAGGACGGTGTCAATATGGGCTGTCACGAATATAATGAGATCCGGGTTGTCAGGATCCCTCGCCGGCTTGGTGGCCATTACGGTGCCTGTCTCCGTCCTTGCGTACCTCTCCATAACGTCAAAATTCGCCGCGTTCGCAACAGCTTTCTCAAAGAAGAAGCCCGGCGTTGCCACTGTCGGCACGTTGACGGTTCCAGATACCGACGGAACCGCCCTGTAGTTTGCCGCAGTCACTGCGCTGCCGGCCCTAGTGACGACTAAACCTTTTACGTTCACGTCAGGGTCTGCGTTCAGTGCGGTAACGATGGCGTTGAGGACAGTCGCGTTAACCGTGGCGGCATTAACCCTTACGGCGCCGACCATGTCGCCGGTGACCCCGGCAGGCACCGCGTAGGCTGTGTCAGTGCCAAGATCCACCAGTTTGCAACCTTCAAGCTTGCTGAACGCCGTGCTGGCCGGATAGGCGTTCCCGACCACGTCAGCCGCTCCATTCTTGAAAGCGACCCTACCTGTGTACCCCACAGACCGGAGCGGTATCTTTACCCATTCCACGTCTGTGTAGCCAAAATCTTTAAACCTTTTTTCAACGTAAGCTAGGGACTTGGCTTCGTTGGGCATCCCGTGGAACCTGACGCCGCAGTCTTCAACCAAGTACACCATGGTTTCCATAATCGTGCAGTCCGGATCCATGCCAAAGATGTACCTCTCAGGCCATCTGTAAGCTGCATCCGGGCCTGCTTCAAGGAAATACTCCCCGTCAGTCAGTGCGTCGAAATAGGTCGCGGGTGCCCTGAGCACGAGTTTATCGGCTGTGTTGTCCAGCACCGGATAGGTGCCGATCAAGTGAACATTCGTGAGCGGGTAGGGCCCAACCATCTGAACTGTTAGGCTGTACTCTGCCGGCGCATCAGGGTAAGAGTAGCCGATGGTAATCGTTTTGCCGCCTGTAGCGTCAGCCTCATCAACCATCGTAACATTTGTGATCGTGAAGTCTGCCGCAGCACTGTTCCCGAAAGATGGGATCGCAAGGGAGAACAGTAGCGCAAATGCGAGGGTAATTGCTAAAAATTTTCTCATTTTTGATTCACTCCTTCGTTTTTATGCTACCACAGGACATGAAATGCTGCATGAAAACTGTGGCAGCTTGGTTTTAACTCCTGCCTCTTTTGTTCTGCCGTTGGGGTTCAGCATTTTCAGCCTCGCTTTTAGGGAACGTGGTTAACCCAGTTGTCGATTGCCCGCCCTCACCTTCTTTCATGTTCGATATTGATTATAGTTAGCTCAAGTAAGTCTGTTGCTTTACACATATCATTATATAGTTGTTGACAACTTTCGTCAAACTGTTTGTTTCCATAATTCTGTGTGGTCTGTTTGTTCCCATAATTCTGTGTGGAATTCAGGCGATTAAATGTGTAATAAATAAAAAACGCCGGTATGCGGCGCTTTTTCACTGCGTTGATTTTGGATTCTGCAAGTTTATACTTATACTGCAGCTTTCCTTTTTCCAACCCTGTAAATAAGTGATTTTTCCTCTTCTGTCGGGTTTTCTGGAACCCATCCACCTTCAATTCTTTTCACTTTAACATCAACCTCTAGTATTAGTGCTTTTTCTTCAGCTGATGGATTTTCTGGAACCCATCCATGGCTAATTCTAGCTTTTCGGAACTCTCTGCGATCGTCTTCCGTTGTCGGATCGTCAACAACATCATAAACGAATCTGCTTCCAGGTGGATTTTCCACATACTTAACTCCCATTTTGTTTCTCCTTTATATCTTCAAAAGCTACACCTTCAAGAACCATGTACCTGTTTCCCGCTGGTTTAAAACCCAAACTCCTGTAATACGTGATGGCTGTAGTAACTGGTTCAAGGTAAACTGCGTCAACGCCAAGCGAATCTGCTTCACTTGCAGCACAAGCAATCAACCTCTTTCCAATTCCTTTATGCTCTCCACCCTTGCCGTACATGTCTGTTCCAGCTCGTTCAAGAAGCCTAATAAACAATGCACCATTTGCCTTGTCTTCATTAGAGAATCTAATTGCTATTAGCCCTAGCACCTTCCCGTTTTCTACAGCGGCTGTAATTTCAACCCAAGGTTCTTTTGCAGCTTTTATCCAGTCAAATGTTATAAAATGTTTTGTATTAGCTTTTGTTGGCTTGTATTGCCTCAGTATTAAAGTAGCATATTTGCCGTCATTTGTCAACGGTTTTACCGAAGGTATCGTTGAAACATCAACCTTCTTCTCCATCATCGCCTCCGTCTCCGCCGCCGCCTTCATCCCCGTCAACGCCTTCTTCCTCTTCAGCCTCTTCCACTTGGCAGCGGCCCACAGCAACTATCCTCGTGCCGTTTGAAGGGAAAATCCGAAACAGCCCGTCCACGTCCATGCTCACCCGGGCTGCTGCGATATCGCCGTCGCATGAAATTTCGTAAGTGCAGTCTTTCACTTTTATGCCGACAAGCCCCTTGATCGTGTGCCTGAGCAGCCCCTCAGCAAAATTGCGGGCAGACATATCGCCCTCTGCAAATTCCCCCGCCTCGTATTCTGCTGCGGCGAATTCCGCGCATTCTTCTGCCACGTTGTCCAGCGCCCTTTGAATG
>WRJK01000114.1 GCA_009782285.1 Clostridiales bacterium | reverse complement strand
CGGCAAGTACGGGTACGCGAACAAGATATGGGTCGCTGCGGGGACCTACCACGGCAACCCGAACGGTGCGCCTGTAGTCCTTATCGCGTCTGACATCTTCGACAGGGCGAAAAACGAGTTCGGGTTCAGGCTGATGGCAAACAGCCTCCTGACCATAGCGGCAGGGGTGTCGCCTTTGGCGGATCCAGCCGAGACGGACAAGTCAGGGCTCTGGACAGCGATCCTTGGAGCCGAGGCAAACCTCGGCTCAGTCGCCGTCAGCACAAACGGTGCTGGTGTCGCAGCAGACAAATTCTGGGTCAGTTCGTCTGTAAAAGACGCGTATGAAAAAGCGATCAAACAAGCTAGGGACTTCATCCTCGGAAACGCTCTATCAACAAATGCTGGGATAGTACAGGCGACGAATGAACTTGCAGCTGCCACTTCCGACTTTAACTATGCAAAGAAGGCTGGCACCGACGCATACATACCATCCAACGACGCGACACTTGGAACCCTCACCGTGAACCCGGGGACACTAGTACCTGTATTTTCTGCGGGAACGACAAGTTACACAGTCAGTGTTGCAAACAACGTCGCTAGCATAACCATAAACGCGACGGTAAACCACGAAAAGGCTATCGTCGGCGGTGCCGGCGCAAAGAACCTCAGTGTAGGTACCAACAATTTTACAATAACAGTAACAGCGGAGAACGACACAAAAAAGAAGTACACGGTCACAGTGACGCGCGCAGGCAGCACTCCTCCCCCAACTACCTTCACTATAAAATATGACGAGAACGGTGGCGACGGGAAAATGTCAAGTGGCACCGTTGATTCTGGCGCAGATTATAAAATAGCAACAAACATGTTCAAACGCACAAGCTATACCTTCAGCGGATGGAATACAGCGGCTAATGGCTCAGGTACGTCTTATCAAGAAAATGCTACCATCGAAAACGTACAATCCAATATAACCCTGTATGCGCAATGGTCTAGCTCTAGCACCCCTCCCGGCGGCGGTGGCGGCGGCGGCTCCGCCAAAATTGAGGAGCCTGAGGTGCCTTTGGAACCTCCGTTGCTTGAAAATAAGCTGAGCGACATCGAAGGGACGCTTGGGCAGGCTGAGATCGAGTTTTGCCAATTTCTAGGGATTGTCACCGGCAACCCTGACGGGACTTACCTGCCGGGCAAGGACGTTAACAGAGCCGAGTTTGCCGCAATCATCACGAGGACTATGGGCGTCCCTGAAAGCACATTGACGGAGTTTTCCACATCAAGCTTTAAGGACACTTCAGGTTACGGCTGGGCGGTGCCATACCTTGCATACTGCCAGTCCAAGGGCATCATGATCGGCGACGGGAACGGCAATGCAATGCCAGGCAGGACGATTAAAGTCAGCGAAGCCATGACCATGATATGCAGGGCCCTCGGCTACGTTGACAACAGTGAGCTGCTCACGGGCAGCTGGCCTGAAAACTACATAGCCTTGGCACAAAAACTCTGGCTCTACGACAAAATCGACGCAGACGCAAAACTAATGACCAAAGAGATGTCCGCCATCGCAATCTACAACTCGCTGACGGCTCAGAAAGTCTCTGTGGCCTCAGACGGCAAGACGGAATTGCAGTGGCTCGCCGGTCAAGACGGTGTCATCGCCTGCTTCCTGAACACAGGGCTTGGGCGCGAATTGACAATTCTACCTTGACAGCGCAGTGCCGTCAAGCAGCCTGATCGACATGTGCATGAGTGGGCATCCATGCAGGAGGGGGGATAATAATGCCTGAGCGACACAACATTGTGAGCCCGTGGGGCGGTTGGAGTTCGGTTAAGTTTTTAGGGATGGGAACCTATGGGAAAGTTTACCTGTTCAAGCGGGAGGAGTATGGCAGCACTTACTACTGTGCGATCAAGCACATTTCGATTCCGACATACCAGGATCGAATAGACAATCTTTTTTTAGACGGTGCGGCAACAGACAGAGTTGCCGCGCAAGAATACTGCGATCGGCTGCTGGAGTCTTTCGTGAGCGATATCAACATCAACGCAGCGCTAAAAGGGCATAAGAACTTTGTGTCCTATGACGACCACCGGATTTTTCCGTATGCAGACGAGCCGGGATATGACATATACATAAAAATGGAATACTTTACAAGCCTGAGCAACTATCTGCAGCAACAGCCCCTTGCCTTGGCTGACCTCCTGCGCATTGGCGAGGACATTTGCACAGCCATGTCCAGCTTAGAGAAAAGAGGGCTGGTTTACAGGGAAATAAATCCTGAGGACATATTCGTCAACAGAGTCGGCGATTTTAAGCTTGGTGATTATGGAACCAAAAAGCCCACAAAGGAACCACAAGGCGAGGTCTCCCTACCTGACATCTCGTTTGCGGCACCTGAACTGGCTAAAAAAGGCGAAGCAGACAACCGTGCGGACATATACTCTTTGGGATTGGTACTGTACGGGCTGCTAAACGGCAACCGAGCACCGTTCCTGCCTCCATTCCCAGTGTCAGTGTCCCATTCCTCGCGTTTTGTCGCCGAAAACATGAGGCTTAGAGGGGACAAGCTGCCCTCTCCCCTTTGTGCTGACGAAAAACTGTCTGCCATCATTTTGAAAGCCTGCGCCTTCAGCGCGGACAAGCGTTGGAAAGATGCGGAACAGATGAAGGGAAAGCTAGCTCAATACGCTCAATCGCTGAGCGAAGAGGAAAAGCAAGCAATTGTGTTGGACATTTCAGTTAAAGCCAGTGAGCCCACTCTTGTAAAACAGGACATCAAGGAATTCCAGGCTACGCCGAGCGTTGCCAACATAAAGCCCAGCCCTATTGCTGATTTCAGCGCACCAACTGCCTCGCCAGATTCATATTCGTATGACGAGGAAAGCAGCTTCAAGGCAAAACTAAATATCCCATTGCCGCGTCTGCAAGATATCCGCGCATATGCGCTGCGTGCGAAAAAAGCCTTGTCAATTGCCGCGCTAAGCTGCATTGCAGTGGTTTTAATTGTAATGCTAATGCCATACCTTCAAGGCGGCGAGTCGCCGGACGAACCTTCGCAAGCGCTGACACAAGATGAAGCACCAATGGACGCTCCAGTCACGTCATCGCCGGTTAAATTCCACGATTCAACCATTGAAGCAGCGACTCGGGATCAACTGCAAATACAGTCGGGCCCCATCTATCCAGAAGACCTGCTCAACATAACCGAACTGGTAATCGAAACAGGGTCTGTGAAATTGATCATTGATTTGTTTGATTGGCCCAATCTGACAGCCCTTGACCTGAAGAATCAACCAGCGTTTGATTTTTCAATGCTGAGCCATTTGAAAAACCTAGAAAAGCTGATCGTGTCAGGATGCCACTTGACCGACGCCTCGCCAATTGGGAATTTAACCCGCCTCACCCATCTAGACATTAGCAACAATTATTTGACCGATATCAGGTTCGTTAAAAATTTTAGGCGCATCAGCTACTTGAACATCAGCAAGAATAACGTCGAAGACCTGTCCCCTTTGGCGGACCTGCCCAAACTTGAAACGCTTGAAGCAGAAGACACTTGGGTGACGGACTGGTCGCATGTTGAAGACGTCGAAGTTGTCATAGGGAGGCCAGAACAGCCGCCAATCCCGCAACCCGAGCCCGAGCCTGAACCAACGCCACCGGCAGCTGAACCAACGCCGCCAAAATCCGAACCAGCGCCGCCAAAAGCTGAAACAGCGCCACCAAAAGCTGAGCCAACGCCGCCAAAATCAGAACCAACACCGCCAAAAGCTGAGCCAACGCCGCCAAAAGCTGAACCAACGCCGCCAAAAACTGAGCCAGTGCCACCGGCAGTTGAGCCAGTGCCACCGGCAGTTGAGCCAGCACCGCCGGCAGTTGAACCAACGCCACCAGCAGTTGAGCCAGCACCGCCACAATTCGTAGCGGTATCATACATCACAGGTGTGCCGTCCACAGCTAAGGCTGGTACAACGCTTACCCTTACAGGGGCAGTTTCCCCGGCAAATTCGACAAACAAGGACATAGTCTGGTCGATCATGGATGCAGGAGAAACGGGCGCCACCATTTCAGGGAATAAGCTCACGGCCGCAGCCGCTGGCAAGGTGATCTTGAGCGCCACAATAGCAAACGGCCGCAGTGAAGGCGAAAGCTTCACGAAGATATTTGTGATTGATGTAAATTAGACAATCCTAGGCAAACAACAATAAACTACATCATTCATCATTCAAGAGGTATACTGATATGAAAAAAAGCACCAAGAAAAAAACCGCCACGTCCCAATTAACGCTTTGCAAAGCATCGATCTTGTCAATTGCCTTGATCCTGACGCTGGCTTTGGGCACCCTGCCAACAAGTAGCTTGGAGGTGCTGGCAGCAGCTGATGTAGCAATCAATGCAGACAATTTCCCCGATCCGGTGTTCCGGGAACACGCTTCCGACCCCAAGATTGACAAGAACCAAGACGGTGTGCTTTCGGTAGATGAAATAGCGGCTGTAACAGAGCTTTATGTGTATAACACGGGCATTACCGACCTAAAGGGCATAGGTTTTTTTACCGCACTAAAAGAACTGTATTGTGGCAACATTGAGTTGAAAGCTCTGGACGTCAGTAAAAACGCCAATCTAAAAATACTTGTCTGTGACGGCAACCGACTCACTGAGTTGGACGTCAGCAAAAATGTCAACTTGGAGATGCTTGTCTGCGACGGCAACCGACTCACTGAGTTGGACGTTAGCAAAAACGCCAACCTGAAGCTGCTCAGCTGCGACCGCAACCAACTCGCTGAGCTGGACGTCAGTAAAAACATAAAACTTGAGGTGTTAAGCTGCGCCGGCAATCAATTGAGTCGTCTCCCCTTTTCGGATGTCAGAGAAGGCGACTGGTATTTTGGTGATGTGCTCTACGTATACAACAACGAGCTGATAACAAGCGACACGTCGTATTTCAGCTTCAGTCCAAACAAGCAGGCAACCAGAGGCGTTTTGGTGGCTGCACTATACGCTGGCGCAGGCTCTCCAGTCGTTGCCAGCGGGGGAAGCCCTTTTAACGACGTTCCTGACGACGCCTTTTATGCTGAGGCAGTGGCTTGGGCAGTGAAAAACGGAATTGTCAACGGTTTTGGCGATGGTACTTTCGGGCCTGAAAAAAACATCACACGCCAAGACCTTGCAGTGATACTCCTGCGCTATGAAACCTCGGTAGGAATTGACCTACCCAATGTCCGTGCAGCGCAGCAGTTCTCTGACTCGTCAAGCATCGCCGGTTACGCCAAAGACGCAGCAGGTAAACTATTCGCGCAAGGGATTGTTAACGGAAAGCCGGGCAATCTCTTCGACCCAGGCGGCACGACGACCCGCGCAGAGGTCGCTGCTGTCTTGCACCGTTTCCTTGAACCTGATGAACTTGTTAACTTGACAATATTGACCGTTAAGAAGTGAGGAGGCACCCGTCTGTCGCATCCAATAAAAACAGTTTGACATCGGTGCCATTATATGGTATCTTAATATTAAGAGGCGCTGCCGACAAACGGTCAGCCCCGGTATTGGTTAAGAAATAACCGCACGGTTCTAATTTGGGCGGTTGTTTCTTTTCTGCAAGCTTTTGATAAAGCTTATGACTTTAATCACCAAGTCAAGAAAGCCAATAACTACTAAGCAAATGGTGAGAACCTCCATGCATGTTAACATACGCATACCCCCTTTCCGGGGGCAAGAAACCCCCTGTTAGGGGCAAAACCGCCTGCCGTCTCGGCAACGCCATATCTATAATATAACATATATGGAATATAATGTCAAGCGGATTTCCGCATGTTTTGTCCGGCCCAAGCAAAAACAGTTTTGTCCGGCCCAAGCAAAAACAGTTTGACATCGGTGCCATTATATAGTATCTTAATATAAAGAGGCGCTGCCGGCAAACGGTCAGCTCCGGATGGTTAAGAAATAACCGCCTCCTGCTAATTAGGGCGGTTGTTTCTTTTTTGCAAGCTTTTTGCAAAGCTTATGACTTTAATCACCAAGTCAAGAAAGCCAATAACTACTAAGCAAATGGTGAGAACCTCCATGCATGTTAACATACGCATACCCCCTTTCCGGGGGCAAGAAACCCCCATTTAAGGGGCAAACCGCCTGCCGTCTCGGCAACGCCATATCTATAATATAACATATTTGCCATATAATGACAAGCTTAATTTTCCATGTTGATATCCCGTTAATTCATATCCGTGCTGCTTTTTCCATGAAAAATACCAGCGTCTAAAAGCAAGACTCGCAGCAAGTAAATAAACGGGTAGTATTTTCCTGTTCACTATTCGAGCAGAAAATCTCCACCCTGCCGCAAAAGCGGCTTCTTGACATGCCGCATTTTGAGGGCATGCAAAACTACCGATGCCTGGAAACCGAACAAGCAAACAATTCAGGCATCGGTATTGTCATTGTACCCTCAAAACCGCCTTGCATTAGGAAGGTATGGCTATTGAAATCGGGGGCACTGCCCCCGCACCCCCGACCTCCACCAAAAAACCGAACGGCAGGTTCAGGCAGGCGAGCACTGCTACTTATCCGAGCTTCGCAGAAAGCCCAACTAGCAACTCCCAACTACCTCCCCCCAACTACAAACTACCCACTACAAACTCCCCTCCCCCAACTACCAACTACAAACTACAAACTCCCAACTACAAACTACCAACTACAAACTAAAAACTCCCAACTACAAACTCCCTCCCCAACTCCCATATTGACGCCCCACTCCAAATATTGTACAATTGTATACAGATATGCAACTCGTGAGCAAACATGGACAAACTCAAATACTAAACAAAGGAGTACTGCGAATGGGAAAAACGCTGTCGTACAAAATTCTTGAAAACCACCTCGTATCGGGAGCAGTAGCACCGGGAAACGAAATCCAGATCAGAATAGACCAGACCCTCACTCAGGATTCTACTGGGACAATGGTCTACCTGCAGCTTGAAGCCATGGACATAGGCAAAGTCAAGACGGAACTCTCCGTCGCCTACATTGACCACAACATGCTCCAGACCGGATTTGAAAACGCCGACGACCACGCTTTCATCAAGAGCGTCGCTCAGCGGCATGGTGTGCTGTTTTCGAAGCCTGGGAACGGCATATGCCACCAGCTGCACTTGGAAAACTACGGTGCCCCTGGGAAAACCCTGCTCGGGTCGGACAGCCACACACCGACAGGGGGCGGGCTCGGCATGATCGCCATAGGCGCGGGAGGCCTCGACGTAGCCGTGGCAATGGCAAAAGGGGAATACTCCCTCACCGTGCCCGAAGTGCTGGGCGTAAACTTGGAAGGAAAGCTGCGCCCTTGGGTTACCGCAAAGGACGTCATCCTGTATGTATTGAAACAGCTGACTGTCAAAGGCGGCGTCGGTAGAATCATAGAATACACTGGTGACGGTGTAAAGACCCTATCGGTCACCGATCGCGCAACCATCACAAACATGGGTGCCGAACTTGGCGCGACAACGTCAATCTTCCCCAGCGACGAAAACACGTTGGCATACCTCCGCTCCCAAGGCAGGGAAGCAGACTACACTCCCCTTTGCGCCGACGGCGATGCCGTTTACGACGGGGTTCTGGAAGTCGATCTCTCGTCCCTCCCTCCCCTTGCGGCCATGCCTCACAGCCCTGACAACGTGGATTCCGTAAGGAGCATAGGCGAAATAAAAGTCGACCAAGTCGCCATCGGCAGCTGCACAAACTCATCGTACTCGGATTTGATGAAGGTCGCCGCCATCCTGAAGGGACGGAAAGTCCACCCGGACGTCAGCCTCGTCATCTCACCGGGTTCCGCTAAAATCCTCTCGAGGATGGCTGAAAACGGTGCCTTGGCTGACATAATAAATGCCGGTGCCCGAATAATTGAAAACGCTTGCGGCCCCTGCATCGGGATGGGCCAGTCACCGAGGTCGGGCGCAGTGTCGCTACGCACTTTCAACCGCAACTTTAAAGGCAGAAGCGGGACCCAAGACGCGGAAGTGTACCTCGTAAGCCCTGAAACGGCGGCGGTCTCGGCTGTTTGCGGGTACCTTGCTGACGGGTGCGCTTCGGGTATTTCGCTGCCTGAAATCCCGGACGAAACATTCGCAAAAAACGACAATTTCATCGTATACCCGGGAAGGGCTGATACATCAAGCCTCGAAGTGGCAATGGGGCCGAACATCAAGCCTTTCCCCAGAAACACAGCGCTCCCTGACGAGGTGAGTGCCACGGTGGCACTGTGCACTGGTGACAATGTGACCACCGACGACATAATGCCTTCGGACTCGAGGCTGCTCCCCTACCGCTCAAACATCCCCTACCTTTCGGGCTACTGTTTTGAAAAAATCGACGGAGGGTTCGCAGAGCGATGCCGAAAATCTGAGGGCTGCGCTATTATTGGCGGTGAGAACTATGGTCAGGGCAGCAGCAGGGAGCATGCCGCACTTGTGCCTCTCTACCTAAAAGTCAAGTTCGTGCTGGCGAAGTCCTTCGCCAGGATACACCGCTCAAACCTAATTAACAGCGGCATCATGCCACTTGTCTTTGAGAACCCGGACGACTTCGACGACTTCGAAGTGGGCCAATCCCTAGTTATGAAAAACGCAATATCGCAGGTCAGAAACAAAACCGTGGCCATTGACAACAAGTCAAACGGCAAAACCTACACGTTCGCAACCAATTTTTCAGATCTGGAAATCCAGATGATACTGCACGGCGGTAAAATCAACTGCATAAAATCAGAATAAGGAGGCGCACCATGGATTACGTTAAGCATTTTGAGGAAATCGTAGCAAAACAGCTTGCAAGAGTCGAAAAAATGAAAGAGGCCGCAGATTTTATCGACTATGAAACCTTGGACAAGATAGTTATTGGCGTGATAGGCGGCGACGGCATAGGCCCTGCAATAACGGCTGAGGCGCAGAGAGTGCTTGAGAACCTCCTTGCCAAGGAATTGCAATCGGGCAAAGTGGAGTTCAGGGCAATCGACGGCTGCACCATTGAACGGCGGGCTGAAGCGGGCAAGGCCATACCGGACGACGTGCTTGATGCTGCCAAGCGGTGCCACGTCCTGCTCAAGGGCCCTACAACGACCCCCCAAAAGGGCGACAAGTGGGCAAACGTTGAAAGCGCAAACGTGGCCATGCGCAAGGAGCTCGACCTGTTTGCCAACGTTAGGCCGGTCAAGGTTCCGGCTTTGGGCATAGACTGGACGTTTTTCCGCGAAAACACAGAGTGCCTTTACGCAATGGGCAGCCAAGGCATAAACGTGACAGAGGACCTAGCCGTCGATTTCAGGGTGATCACCACCCAAGGGACGGAGCGGATTGCAAAGCTTGCATTTGATTTCGCTAGGAACAACAGCAAAAAGCGTGTCACGATAGTTACAAAAGCCAACATCGTAAAGGCCACGGACGGGAAATTCCTGAGCATCTGCCAAGAAATATCGAAAGGCTACCCCGAAATCGAAACTGACGACTGGTACATTGACATCATGACGGCAAAACTCATCGACGAGAGGGTGCGCTCCGGCTTTCAGGTGGTGGTGC
>WRJK01000113.1 GCA_009782285.1 Clostridiales bacterium | reverse complement strand
AACGGGGAAGTGAGGGCGACCTATACTGTCGGCTCCATGCTCCAGTACCTTGAGGAGCAGGGGTACAAAGCGGTGGCTGCAATTAACGGTGACATATTCGACACGTCAAGGGGCACGCCGAAAGGCCTCGTCATGCACGGCGGCACCATCGTCACTTCCGGCTACGGGCCGGACAGGGTGATAGCCTTTGACTGGAACGGCAGGGCTTCCATGAAATACGTCAGTTTGTCTTATGAGGTTAAAGGGACCATTGGGTTTGAATATGAAGAAGAGTACTTTGAAAAAGAAATAATCCGCAAAATAGATTTCTTCAACGTCCCTTATGGCGCTGCCAAGGGGCTCCACCTGTTCAACAGGCACTACTCGTCCTCTACGAGGACAGGCGGGGAGTGCGTCGAAGTGGTGATTGATTGCGGGAGCAGCGAGAACACCCAGCTTAGGCCAGGCGGCACGGTCTGGGGCACGGTAAAGTCAGTGAACCCGGGCGGAGCCGACACGCCCATAGGCGACACGGAGATGGTGCTGTCTGCGACAATGGGCGCGGAATCCGCTGCAGACATCTCTTTTCTGATCCCGGGGAGCCAAGTGGAGATCACGGTGACGGACACTGACTGGGCGCAGGGTTTTGAAAACGTCAGCGAAGCGATGGGCTTTTACTATTCCTTGGTTGAAAACGGTAAAGTAGTTACGTCCGGAAACGAAATCCACCCGCGGACGGCACTGGGGATCAAGCGCGACGGGACGCTTGTCCTGTACGTAGTCGACGGCAGGCAAGCCATGCACTCAAGGGGGCTTTCCTTGGTGGACTTGGCGAACCACATGCTGTCATTGGGGTGCGTGGACGCCTTCAACATGGACGGCGGCGGGTCAAGCGTGCTGTACGCAAGGTTCCCGGGGATAGACGAGAAACCTGCTCTTAAGAATTCACCGTCGGAGATGCCGCAGAGGAGGGTGGCAAACGCGCTTTTCCTCGTGTACAAGGACACGGCGGCAGGGTCTGCTGAAATGCTCCATGTGTACCCCGCTAAGTCATACGCGATGCCGGGAGCCGCCGTCGAACTGAAAGCTTACGCTTCCAACGCCCTTTATGAAAAGGCCGGAGCGCCTGGCAGCATAAGCTATTACGTGGAACCCGGCAAAGGCAGCATAACTGGCAACGGCGTGTTCACAGCCGGGGATTATGACGGAATCGTTGAAGTGGAAGCTTCAGCAGGGCGCCTGACAGGGTCTACGGAAGTCGAAATCGTCAAAAACGTCACTTTCAGCGCTTCGGTCAGCAAGCTGTTCATCGAGCCCAAGCAGGAAGCTCATATAGACGTAATCGCAAGGAGCGGCATAATAGAAGTGAGCTCAAAGAACAGCCTGTTTGAGTGGAGCTGCGACAGCAGCATTGGCACGATCGATCAAGAAGGGAATTTCAAGGCAGGGAGCATGGGGGCGCAGACTGGCAGCATATTCATAGAATACGGTGGCAGAAAAGTCGAGGTGCCGGTGCAAGTCGGGCTGATGTCCATTGATTTTGAAGACACTGCGGAGCACTGGGCAAGGGAATACATCGGGAAGCTTGCGGCACGGGGCGTCCTCAACGGCATGGGCGACAACATGTTCGTGCCGGACGGCAACTTGACAAGAGCGCAGTTTTTGACGATGCTCGCCAAGTCGCTCTACGGCGCTGGCATAGAAACAGCGCAGCCGGCGCCCTTTGAAGACGTGGATGAAGACGAATGGTACTTCGGTTACGTCAATTGGGGCTACGAAAACGGCATAGTGAAAGGCATGAGCGAGACGTCCTTCGCGCCGGGCGACAACATAACCAGGGAGCAGATGACTGTGATGCTCTGCAATTTCGCAAGGTACCTTGACTTTGCAATTCCGCAGGCAGAGGGCAGCATTGCATTTACAGATCGGAATTCAATAAGCGAGTGGGCGGTTGACTATGTGGGCACTGTTGTAGGCGCAGGGATAATGAACGGTATGCCCGAAGGAGATTTCCAGCCTCAAGGCAACGCCACAAGGGCGCAAGCGGCAAAGGTGCTGTACATATTCTGTGACATAAGGGACGGAATCGAAGCTGTTGTCGGCAGCGACGACGAGGCAGCCGGCGACGGCCCGGGCGAAGGGATTGCCGAGGACGGCGAACCTGACGAACCCGGCGAACCCGGCGAACCCGGCGAACCCGGTCACGGTGCAGGCGCCGATGGTGAAACAGACGACAAAATAGACGACGAAACAGATGAAAATAAAATAAAAGGCGGAACACGAACATGATAATAACGAAAAAACTCAGTTGCGGCGCCGTGATGGTGCTGGAGCACATGCCACATGTCCAGTCGGCTTCCGTCGGCATATGGACGAGGACCGGAGCAGTCAACGAGGCGAAGAATACTGCGGGGATATCGCACCTGATCGAACACATGATGTTCAAAGGAACGGAAACAAGGAACGCGAAGCAGATTGCAGAGGACGCCGACAAGATCGGAAGCCAGATGAACGCTTTCACGACTAAAGAGTCTACCTGCTACTACATAAAAACCCTTGCATCAAACATTGGCAAGTCAACTGACTTGCTGATGGACATGTTTATGAATTCCGTTTTTGACAAAAATGAGCTTGCAAAAGAAAAACTTGTCATTATTGAAGAGATGAAAATGATAGAGGATTCCCCTGAAGACGACATACATGACATAGTCTGCGAGCAGGTATTCAAAGGGACGCCGCTGGCGCAGCCTGTCATAGGCACGAAGGGCTCTGTTTCAAGCATTACACAGAACAGAATCAGAAGCTACATCGAAAACGAGTATACGAGGGACAGCATTGTGGTTTCTGTAGCCGGAAAGTTTGACGAAGACGAAATGGCGGGCATGATCGAAGGGAAGCTTAGTCGGCTTAAGGAAAACAAGGCGGCTGCGGTGCCGGCCGAAGCGCCGCACAGCCCTACTCACAGGGTTAAGGCAAAAGACATCGAACAGGCGCACATTTGCATGGGCACTAGGGGTGTCAAGCTTGAAGACGAAAGGTTTTACGCGTTTGCAGCGCTCAACAACATCCTTGGCGGGAGCATGAGCTCGAGGCTTTTCCAGAGCATCAGGGAGGAAAAAGGGCTGGCGTACTCCGTGTATTCGTCTAGCGGTTCATTTGTGGACGACGGAATATTCAGCATATATGCAGCCGTAAGCCATGAGAAAGCGGCAGATGCAATCTCGGCAGTCAAAGACGAGCTGGAGAAACTGAAAAAAGACGGCGTAACGGAGGCCGAGCTTTCTGCGGCACGGGAGCAGCTGAAGGGCGGATACATATTCGGCCAGGAGAACGTTAACGGCAGGATGTTCGCCAACGGGAAAAACATGACACTGCTGGGAAGGGTGTATTTGCCTGAAGAAGTGATTGCAGGGGTCGACAAGGTCACGGTCGAAGATGTCGAAAACGCCGCAATGCTCGTCAACGATTTTAGCAAATACTCTGCGACATTGATAACAAACAGGAGGGCTGACCTGAAAAAATGGATGCTGTGATCTGCCGTGAAGGGCTTGAAGAAAGGGAGAAAGTGACGCTCTCGCCCCATGCCGCAAAGTCGTGCGAGACAAAAGGGCGGCTTTGCCCTGAAGAAAAATGCAGCATAAGGACGGACTACCAACGGGACAGGGACAGGATAATTCACTCGAAAGCTTTTCGCAGGCTCATGCACAAGACTCAGGTTTTCCTGTCGCCAGAAGGGGACCATTTCAGGACAAGGCTCACTCACACGATTGAAGTTTCGCAGATTGCGAGGACTATTGCAAGAGGGCTGTTCCTCAACGAGGATCTGGCGGAAGCCGTCGCCCTTGGCCACGACCTAGGGCACACGCCCTTTGGGCACAATGGGGAAGAGGTGCTTGACAGGCTCTACGAAGGGGGCTTTGAGCACAATCTGCAGAGCCTAAGGGTTGTTGACGTGCTTGAAGGGGACAAGGGCTTGAACGGGAGAGGGCTGAACCTCACGTTTGAGGTGAGGGACGGGATAGTATGCCACACCGGGAGCAGGATCCCGCAAACCTTGGAAGGCCAGATAGTTAGGATAAGCGACAGGATTGCCTACATAAACCACGACATAGACGATGCCTTGCGCAGCGGGATTATTTCGGAAAGCGATCTGCCCGAAGACTGCATGCAAATGCTGGGGAGGGACCACCGGAGCAGGATAAACACGCTTGTAACTGACGTTATGTCAAGCAGCCAAGGCAAAGGCGCCATATCGATGAGCGCGGAATGTGCGGAAAGCATGGACAAACTCAGGAGTTTCATGTTCAAGGAGGTGTACCACAACCCAAAAGTGAAAAAATACGAAGACTTGGACAAGGTCGAAAAAACAATTGAATACCTGTACGGGTTCTATGTTTCAAATCCAAGCTGTCTGCCTGAAGAGCTGCTTGCTATGAGGGAAGAGTTCGGATTGAATGAAATGGTGAAGGATTACATCGCTGGGATGACCGACAGGTTTGCCGCAGGGTTGTATGATGAATTAACACAATAGTATTCTACATTATTCTACATTTTTCTCAAAAAAAGTATAAGCCAGACGATATCATAATTGTTGCAAATTTTTCTATTATTCCTTTAAAACCTTCAAAACAAGCCGTTTTTTAAAAACAAGACAAAAAAAGTCAAAATAAACACAAATAGGTGTTGACATTTTCGAAGAAAAGGATATACTATACTTAATTTCTACAAAATCATCTGTTATTATGAATAATATGTGTAATCTTAAAGGTCTACAGGGGAACCAAGTGGTGACTATTGCACTAATTGTTCATAAATCAAGAACATTATTAACACTAACAGGGAGGGATATGCTGTGGTTAGAGAAGGTTTTGTGATTCAGAAAACAGTAATCAAGAAACTGTCTGCTGCAATGCTTGCGTTGGCGCTTATGATTCCGATGGTTTCAGCCGGCGCGCTTGCAGACGAGACAAAGACCGCAGACGAAATTGAAGTTTCATTTGAAGCGGAGCTTCGTGTCGCTGTCGGTTCCGTGCCTGATTTCGAGCCAGTAACCATAAGGCTCGCAGATTCAATTGAGCTCACGGGCGGACCACTGGTTATCGCTTCCAGCAAGGACATCAGGCTGGCCGGCGGCGCCGCCGGCGCAGCAGTCCTAGAGGGGGCGGAGAGCCAGGACGTTATTGTGGTGCAGGGCGGGGCAAAACTGACGATAGGCGATGGCATCGTAGTGTCCCACGGGGGCGGATCCTCAAAAATTGGCAGAGGGGTCAGCGTGTCGAGCGGCGGCTTGCTCACGATGGCGGGCGGTGCGGTTTCCGGCAACAGCAGCATATATTACGGCGGTGGCGTGTACAGCGATGGCGACGTGGCAATGATCGGCGGGGAGATATCGGGCAATACCGCAGCGAACGGCTTGGGAAGCAGCGGCGCAGGCGGTGGCATTTACATAAACAAAGGTTCTTTCACGATGGAAGGCGGCAAGGTCTCAGGCAACACGGCCGCGAGCAACGGCGGAGGCGTTTTCATTACCGCCAAGGGCACGTTTGTCATGAAAGGCGGGGAAATTTCCGGAAACACAGGCAATTCAGGCGGTGTAAGGAACGACGGCGGTTTCACGCTGTCAGGCGGTGAAATAACAGGCAACACCGGGCTGCTCTTCGGCGGTGGCGTTTACAACAGCGGGAACACTGTTTTTACGATGGACGGCGGGGAGATATCAGGCAACACAGCGCCTCAAGGCGGGGGCGTGTACAACGTTGGCAACCAAGCGTTCAGGATGGAAGGCGGCAGGATCGCCGGCAATAAAGTCACATTGTTTGGCGGCGGAGTTTACAACGGTGGCAGCAGCTTCTTTGCGATGGCCGGAGGCGAAGTTTCGGGCAACGAGGCAGCCGAAGGCGGCGGTGGCGTGATCAACAACGGCGTGTTCGAGATGATAGCAGGGGACGCAGAAAAAAGGCCGGCCATTTTGGGCAACACTGTTACTGGAACAACAGCCAGCGGCATGGGGGGCGGCGTGTACAATACGGGCGCCGGAAAGTTCGTCATGGAAAACGGGGTTGTTTCTGGCAACACGGCAATCCAAGGCGGCGGCGTCCACAACAACAAGTCTGGCGCAGCCACCATTGCAGAATTTCTCATGAAGAGCGGCGAGATATCAGAAAACAGGGCAGCCGACGGCGGCGGCGTTTACAGCAGCGGCGTGTTTACGATGGAAGACGGCGCAATAAGAGGCAACATTGCAGACAACGACGGCGGGGGAGTATTCTGCTCCTATGCCGACCTGCGTCTCCTTGGCGTTTGGCAGGATGCGGAGTTTTCAAACAACGCCGCACGCAAGGCATACAGCCGAAACCCTGCTGACGATGAGCTTTACGAAGAACAGATCAAATGCACGGCGTGGACTGCACCGCTTGTGCAGGGATACAACAACTATGACATCAGTTACGTTTACGAGGCTGACGACAACGCAGTCACGGTATTTTTCGACGGGAACGGCGGTACGGTTTTGCCGGAGGACGCTTCCCGCACAACATCGCCCGGTACGTCCCTTGGTGCGGAAATGCCAGCTGAAGCAACGAGGGGTGGTTATATTTTTAACGGTTGGAACACAGCGGCTAACGGCTCAGGCAACTCTTTTACATCACAAACCATTGTTATCAGTGACATCACAGTTTATGCTATCTGGAGCTCTGGCGGGAGCGGCGAGAAGGACAAAAACGGCAACGGAACAAAAAGCCGGCCCGACCCGTCCGAACCTCCTCCCACAGCAGCTTTGACCAATGAACCTGTGCCTGCCGCTGGTGTTCCTTACCGGGGACACTCGCAAACCTACGCTACGGAGGGATTGACGCCGCTGGTGGACATTCCGGTGACGGGCGTTGGGTGCGCGTGGCCTTTCTTCGCGTTTGCCGCAGCGTCGCTCTTCGCTTTGATTGCGGCACGAGGTAAAAGAAAAGAGGCGCAGTGAATACGTCAGATTTCGTCCGAAGGGCAAACGAACCTCCATTTTTGAATGATAAATCTGAGGAATGCTTCCATAGGGGCATTGAGCTCGAAAGGGAGGCAGCTGATCGGAACAAGTTGAAAAGAAGCTTCCACGCGTATCTTAAAGGCGCAAAACTTGGTGATATGTATTGCGAAAGACGCGTTGGTTTTGCCTACGCAAATGGAAAAGGATGCAGAAAGAGTATTGAGCGGGCACTGAAATGGTACACGAAAGCTGGCAACAGCGGAGACCTGCTTGCCAAGTTTTATTTGGCGTCCGCGTACATAGGGGGATGGGGCTGCGAAATCGATTGGGGCAGGGCAATCCCGTTGCTGCTGGAAACCGCGCAGCACGGGCTTGGAACGGCGCAGTACTATTTGGCTGCTGCGTACATGGGCGGGCTGGGCACTGAGGAAAACCACGAGTTGGCTTTCAAATGGGCTCAGCTCGCTTATCGTAACGAGAATCCCAACAAGACAGCGCTTCCCTTTATTCTGGGGAAGTGTTTTTCCTGTGGCTTGGGAACAAAACCTGACAGGGACAGCGCACTGGCGCACCTGATGCTCTCTTGGGAAAACGGTTTTGCGCCTGCTACCGGGGAAATAGGGAAACTGTACTTCCGCGAGGAGAACTACAAAGAAGCGCTGCACTGGCTGCTTGTTGCGACTGAAAAAAGCTAAAGTGGGCTGCGCCCCACAACAACTATGAGAAGGAGAGCTATGCCATGGATACATTATCAAGCAGATTCGGCACATTTGTCAATGGGGTAATTACGGGGTTTGACAGAATTGTCTTCAAAGGGATGATAAGGCCTATCATGCACGCATCGGGAATGGAGTCTTTCTTGGCAGCGCGGAAGGTGCTGAACAAAGATTTCAAGAGCTATGCAATGGCGCAGCCGCAGGCGATTGTGCAGTCTGTCCGTGGAGATTGCCAAAGGGCAGCGCGGGCAGGGGGTAACGTACGTCCCGTAGCTTAACGAGAGGAAGGAGGCGCTGGCGCACAGCCGGCAAAAAGAAAACGTCGTGAAGGAAGGCCTGATCGGCGTGTGGCCGTGCGTGGAACCGTGCAGCACGTTCAAGTCTGCGTTCGACCCTGCGAAAACGTACCCGTCGCTGCGGGGCGGGCGCTCAAAATGCAAGCACCTGTACTTTTACTTTGACGATCTGGTGTACGGGTTCATGAGCGTGCGCCTGCAGACGTGGGCGCCCTACGAAATCCAAATCGCTCTAAACGGCAGGGAACGGCTCAGGCGGCCGCTTGACGCGGCGGGCTGCGGATGAGGACAGATTGCTAAATTCACATATTGGTTATTTAGATCGTTTCCGTTTATTTCTAATGAAATCGAAAGTGTACTCTTCAGACAAACTTACTGAGATTAATAGGGATATATGTTTGGTTTTACAACGATATGTTGCATTGCTTGACAAAGCATATATTAATAAAAAAACAAGAGAAGAGCTGCTTCCCCATTACAAGGAGAAACTTGAAGTTATTAAACAAAGTAACTATGAAGACAAAGTTACTCCAATTAATTAATAAAGACCTGTAAGTGACTTTACTAAGCCTATATTACAACTACAACAGTTATTTATCAGATATAGTCCGAAACCATCCTATACAAATACACAAGAAAGCTAATATGTTCTTGAAACACAGCCGGGTTTAGAATATACTTTAGTGGAGACAAAGTACGTTATTGCGTGGGCAGACATTCATCGGGATGAGCTCGCCGCTCTGTGGGATATCATGCAAACGGATGAAGATTATTTTAAAATAAAGGGATTGGAGTGATGGACATGTATCCGAAATTAACAGCGGTAACGCCGCTTGACGACTATCAGCTCGCGCTCATTTATAACGAGAGTGAAAGGCGATTATATGATTTCAAACCGAATTTGAAACATAGATTCTATAGCCCTTTGCTTGATGTGAGGTTGTTCAATAGCGTTTCAGTTGTGGACGGCGAGATTGAATGGGTAACCGGCCAGGATTTTTGCCCTCATACGCTTTACGACAACAGTGTTCCTGAGGTGGAGAGCCTCGAGTAAAAAAGCCTTGTTTCGCTTGAAATTTGAAACAACCGCCACTATATATATCCTTGGCGGTTGTTTCTTTTCCCACCTAACCTCCAACCCCAACTTATTTATGATGGCCATTACAGCAAAAATAACTGGATTTATTTCGTCAAGTTAGGTATAATAGAATTGTGCTTAAAAAATGACGCACATAATTAAGTTGATTAGCGGTTTTCAGGACACGCACAAGGAAAGCAGGTGCTTCATGGCAAATGCCAACGAACTCTCTTACAGGCAGCTTGTGTCAGCTCTTTTTGATATACTTCCCAAAATGAACAAGGTTCAGTTGGGACAGTTTTTTACGGTTTCAGCTGCAAGAAACATTATATATTTCAGCGATGATTTTTTTGACCATGACGATACGTTCAGTTGCCTTATTGAACTGTTCATGTCGTTGAGGCACATCAAGGCTATTTTATTTGAGAGGCACGAGAGCATGTTTGGCGGCCCGTTTCCTTACTCTGTCATTATCGACTGCGATAAAAATCCCTTTTCCCACGCTTCTGTTCGCGACCGCGATCTTGCTTGGAGCCTTTCTGTCCTTATTGACAGGGCGCTTGCCATAGCCCAAGACTTTGCAATCGACCTTAATATAGACGCCGGGGTCGACCTCAACG
>WRJK01000112.1 GCA_009782285.1 Clostridiales bacterium | reverse complement strand
AGCAGGCGACACAACCATTAATCTGACGGGCTTCAGAGCTGTTGTGCTTGAAGATGAGCAAACAGCCTTTATCGAGTCAGTTATCATTGCAGGCGAAGCCGTGACCAACATCGACCAGAGGGTGTTCTCGAAATACGACCTGAACAGGGACAACAAAGTCGATGCACTAGACTTGGGCATCATGCTTCTGTACTGCGGTTTTGACAGCGACAGCCCGAACTGGGAGACCCTTGTGAAGGTCAACGACTCCAAGGGGAAGGGCGTAACGGCAAGCATGTGCGACGTCAATTCGGACGGCGTGATCGACATGCTGGATCTGCTGGACCTTTTCATACACTACACCAAGTAACTGTCACAAGCAAGGCGGAGGCATCGTCAGCGGCGCCTCCGCAGAATTTTTCAAAGGAGGTTATAAGAGATGAGGAGCAATTCAAAAACAATCAAAAGGCTGTTGTCAATCACCGTTGTGCTGGCGCTTCTGTTCACTTTCCCTGCAGGCATATCTGCCAAAACAGACGATCTGGACAGCACGGGCAGCGCACCGGCCTTTGCGCTGCCGGACTCGGCGAGGGCCGATTCCAGCCTTGAAATCAAAAGGGTGGAAGTGCTGAACGGGGGCGCGGTGCAGGCAACGTACCGCAATGCTTTGACGCATGACTTCAGCAGGTACACGGTTTATGCGGGGGCTGACAAACCGGCTGGGATAACAACAGGCGAGGGCGAAGAAGCGGGCAAGTACTACACCACGTCCAGAGTTGCGAGCATGACCGACCCACGTGTCTTCACAATGGAGGCAGTTGTCCCGGCTGACGGGTACGCAGGCATTGGTAGCGGCGCCGGCGAATTCAATCCACAGCAGATATCGTGGCTGTACGACGGGTCGCAGATCGGTTCGGGCACTTGGTCCCATGTCGCCTTGGTTGACGCGGTGGCAAAATTCGACGATGCTGCAGACCCGGAAAACATCATTGTTACGGCAAACGTGCGTTTCAATACGTCAGGGTCGTCGTCGGAAAGCTGGGCTACCTACGGCGGAACCGACAACAGGCCTTATACGCCGTACCACAACCTGACCAACAATTCGTCAGCCCTGCTGCAGAGAACCGGGGACTTCGTGTTTTCGGCTGTCTACAACAGCGAAACGATTGGCTCGACAGTGATTAGGTCGTCCACCAGTGACGATTTCATGAAATATGAGGAGATCGACGCTTTTGCAAAGAGCTTCATCAGCGCTTACGGCGAAGACGGCGGCACATACGGCGCCAAGGGCAGGTACGTCAAGATGGAATCGCTTGGCAAGACTACAGAAGGCCGCGACATATGGGCTTACGTTGTTTCCGATTCCAAAAGCTCCGTCGACGAGTACTTGAACGTGACTAGGCCGCTGATGAACAGCGACCCGGCACTGCTTCAGAGCCAGCTGGCAGGCGGCAGCCAAAAGGGCGTCCTGTTCTTCAACGCCATACACGGAGCGGAAACCAACGGGCCGGCAAACTGCCCGGTGCTTTTTGACAGATTGGTGAACTTTGACAAGCTGAGGTTTACAAAAAGGGCAGACAACGACACCGAAAGGCTGTTCACGACAGCACCAAGCAACGAAAGCTTTGGCGGCATCAGGTCACTGGGCGGCGCACCCGAGGAATTGGTTCTTGACGTGGACGCATTCTTAGACAAATACATCGTCGTACTGACGGCGCACAGCAACCCGGACGGCTATTCCAGGGCGAGCAGGACCAGCGCCTACGGCTATGACATGAACCGCGACGCTGCATATTTCTCTCAGCCTGAAACCAGAGCCGTTGCAAAGGCATTTACCAAGTGGGACCCCATTTACATGGTGGAATTCCACAACTGGTACCCGAACTACATCATTGACGGCTGCACTCCGCCCTACGAACCCAATTTCGAGGTGGACCTTGTCGAAAACTACTTGGTGAAGCTGTGCGACGCAATAGGCATGTCCATCATCGGAACGTCGCCGCACAAACGGTACATCGTCCCGTCGAGGGACGTGGTCTATGGCTGGGACAACGGCTCCACGATCTATACGCCGCCGATGTCAATGCTTTTCGGCTCGATGGGTTCAACGATCGAGTTCCCGAACATTACCCAAGACTCGACGGACGCTGGCGTACAGGGCATCATCGGGCTCTTCAAATACTGCCTTGACGAACGGAACGGGCTGATGTACAACAAGCTTGAGTTCAAAAGGCGCGGCGTTGCAAACGAAGACCGCAAGGATCTCGTGGATCCGTGCATCACGGAATACCACCCACTGGTCTTCAGCGCCAGGGAGCAATTCAACGCCAGTTTTGAGGCGAACAGGAATTCATACAGGATAGGGGCTGAGAACGCGGTAACAGGCCGCCCGAGGAAGTCGGACGCAGACGGCAACGAGCTGCCCTTCTTTCCGGAGTACTACATCATTCCAGTCGACATGGACAACCAGAGAAGCTCCGGCGCAGCTTTCGAAATGCTTGACATACTCAGCAATTGCGGCGGCGTCAAGCTGGAAAGGACACTGAAAGAGGTTATATACGGCGGAGTCCTGTACCCAGCCGGCACATATGTGATAAACATGCATCAAGGCGCAAGAACCTTTGCAAACACCCTGCTGTACGACGGCTACGACGCGTCGATCTACCCGAACCTGTACGACAGCATGGTAGTGAGCTACCCGCACCTCAGAGGCTTCGACTGCACCACGGTTTACGACAAGGGGTTCTTCGACGGCAAAACCTATTCCGTGTCGCCGCTTGACGTGCCGGAGGTCAATTTCAACTCGGCTGACGATTACGTGGTCGTCAAAAACAGCAGCGCAGACGCCGTCAGGCTTGTGAACAGGCTGCTGAAAGACGGCAAAGAAGCCTACATGATCAACGGATACGTTCCTGGCGCAGCCCAAGGGGACTTTGTCGCAAGGAGGCTTGACGCTATTGAAAAAGCAGCCGCTGCAGACAACAAAGTATTTGGCATGATGCCGCTTTACGTCGAAGGGTTTGGCTGCGGGGATGCGCCCCCGGCCAATTCCAAGAAAGTTGTGAAGCCTGTCATAGGCTATGCCGGCGGCAGTTCCGTGCTGTATTACCTCGACTTGTACGAATTCGACGACATCGGCACAGTCAGCGCAAGCACGACCAGAAACAACGCCAATGTATACATGCTGAGCAACACAAGCCCCAGCGGCGCACTGGCGACAGCCATCGGCGAAGGCGCACCGGTTGTACTGGTGGGCAGCGGCAACGCCAACAACATAATCACAGAGACTGCAAACCGGATAACGACAGGGTCAAGGAGCGGCGAGGCGCTGCTCAGGGGCACCTACCTCAATTCAAGCTTGCTGCTGGCCAACATGGAAATGCAGGGGTCAATCTACACGATGAACGGCAGCAACCGTTACATCAGCTACTTGCCTGGATTCATGAAGCCGCTTGCCGTTGTGACCACGGGCGACGACTACTTCGTTGCAGGCAAGGTTAACCCGGTCGGCACAGCGGCCGACTACAAGGGCAAACCCATGATAGCGTCGGGGATATACAAGAAAGACGGCGTGAATGTTCCCATGACGACGATAATGAACAATGTATTCAGCAAGGCAGGCAGCCAGCTGTATTACAGGATCGTGGCAAACGCAATGTTCGCTTATGCGTCAGGCATTCTGGACCTGCCGAAGCCGACGGTGACGTACTCTGCGGAGGCGGAAAACGGCCAGCTCGACGTGGCGTTGAATTACCTAGCCGAAGACACTGCAGCGACGGCTGAAACAGTCACAGCCAAGAAATACAAAATCACCAGCAGCAAGTTCGAGCCTGAGTACGACGGTTCTTCAAGTTGGAACGACTATGATGGAACTTTGGCGGTACCGGGAAATTCCGCTCTGCCGAATTATGTCCATTGGTACGTTGAAAATTCTGCGGATGCAAGCAACCAAGGGTTCTTCACGCTCCCGCAAACAGCAATCAAATATGTCGGGGCAAGCCTCAGCGTAGACGAGGAGAGCGACATCGCCAAAGATGTTGAATACACGCTCGCCATTCACAAAGCGGAAGACGTGCTGGGCGTTGAGCTTGAATTTGTGATCGACGGCAATATGTTGTCGGGCAAGGGCATTGAAGCGCTTTCAGGGTTCGCAGTTGTGGACGGCATAGCATGGAGGAGCTTGGGCGGCAGCGTATGGAAGGGAACGGTCACCCTAGGCCTTCCTTCGGGGAGCAACACCGGGCTGACCTCGGAAACCCCTGTGGACATTGCAAAGTTCATGTTTGCGCCAAGGGCAGCCGGCGATGCAGCCATGGTGCTTACAAGCTTCAGAGCTGTCGGGCTTGAGGGCGGCACGACCGTCTACCTTGAATCCGTAATCCTGGGCGGCGAAGCCATGACCAACATCGACCAAAGGGTCTTCTCGAAGTACGACTTGAACAGGGACAACGTCGTCGACGCCCTAGACCTTGGCATTATGCTGCTGTACTGCGGTTTTGACAAGGACTCAGCCGCTTGGGACACCTTAGTCAAAGTCAACGATTCGAGAGGCAAAGGCGTCACCGCAAGCATGTGTGACGTCAACGGGGACGGAGTGATTGACATGCTCGACCTGCTCGACCTGTTCATCCATTATACAAGGTGATAAGCGTGACACCGCTGCACTGTTAACTGTTAAAAATAGCCGCCTTTTGTCAGAGGCGGCTATTTCCTTTTGCTATAACATTTGATATAATAATCACATCAAATACGAGGGAGGTCAGAAATGATTGACGACTCAACAACAGATGATTCGGTTGACAAAATTCTCATGCTCAAAAACATGCCGGCTTACAACATATCACGGGACATTGTTTTGAATCATGACCTTCTCCCTGGAATCATGCGTAAACACGCTTCGACAGACACGTATGCAGCGTGGAGCAACAGCCGGTATTTCAACAGTTCAAACGCAAGCGCGCGTAGCTTGTTCGGCTCTGCGTTCAGGCAACGGAAAAGAGCTGATGACTGGTCGTTCGCCCTCGGATTATCAGACTGTTACTGGATAAAACCCGATAATTCGGATGTCAATTTTGAAGACGTATCAACTTATTACCAGCCTTTCTGGAGCGGCAACGGAGGATACAGCAAATATACCGCAGTGCCAACTGTCTATACTGACGGGTTTTTATCCAAATATTGGGTAGACAGCCAGTGGCTTTCGAAATCAGGCGAATCCGTCGCAAAAGAAATTGAATGTTCAAGATTGGCCAAGCTTTGCGGTATCAAAGCAGCTGAAGTGACTGCTGGCAAAAAAGGGGACATTCTTGTCAAAAACTTCACAAACAGCGATATTATGTTTGAGCAGGCTATTGTTTCGGACAGCGTATTCAGGTCTGACAACTGGGATGACGACGATATAATTAGGGAGTTCGGTCTTAGCGGGTTCAAGATGCTTCTTGTTGATGCGGTGTTTGCAAACGGCGACAGGCATGCCGGAAATTTTGGGTACCTGCGGGATGCCAATACCGGCGGCTACCTAGGGATGGCGCCTTTGTTTGACTGGAACCACGCGCTTGATACCACAGGCACTAACGACATCTTAATCCGGGACGCTGTGCGAATGGTGCATAAATACGAAGAATGGCTTGCGGTGGCAAAAAAAATTCTTAGTGTTATTTCCGTGAATTCAAAAGAGCAGGTGTACAAAGACCGGGCGTCGTTTGTCTCATTTGCGTTACAATAAGCTATGGGCTACAGGAAATACAGAAGAAAAACAAAATTCATGACGGGAACGGCGACCGGAACCTTGACGATAACGAAGAAAGGCTTCGGTTTTGTTGTGACCGGAAACGAAAACGAAAGGGACATATTCGTCAGCAGGGGAAGCCTGAACGGCGCCATGCATGGCGACACGGTTGAAGTTGAAGTCAGTACAGGAAGCATTTTTGGTTTTTCCACAAATGGTGAAGTTACAAAGATACTCCGGCGGGCAAACAAAGACATCGTTGGCACCTTTGAACAGATCGGGAAACAGGCATTCGTTGTTCCGGGTGACAGGAGGATGGGCGATCTCGTATCCATCCAAAAATCGGAGCAGAAAGGGGCGCTGGACGGCGACTGGGTGTCCGTCAGGATAATGAAGTACCCGGAAAGCGGGCAGGCAGCGGAAGGGAAGGTTACTGAAATCATCAGCCGGGCTGGGGCGCCTGGCGGCGACATAAAAGCCCTCGTCAGGCTGCGTGGCCTTGTTGAGGCATTCCCGAAGAAGGCAGAGGCAGAGGCAAGGGCAGTTGCCCAAAAGGCCGTTGACGCTACGGGAAGGGTAGACCTCCGGGGCGAAACGACGTTCACTATCGACGGTGAAGATGCCAAAGACCTTGACGACGCGGTTTCGATTGAAAAAAACGACAAAGGAAACTTCCTCCTTGGTGTGCACATAGCCGACGTCAGCTCCTACGTGGCCGAAAACGGGGCACTGGACAGGGAAGCACTGAAGCGCGGTACCAGTGTTTACCTGATAGACCAAGTGGTCCCCATGCTCCCGAAAGCCCTGTCAAACGGAGCATGCAGCTTAAACAGGGGAGAGGACAGGTTGACGTTGTCAGTAGACATGGAAATAACCCCTGAAGGCGAAACCGCAAGCTACAGCATTTACGAAAGCGTAATCCGCACCTGCGAAAGGATGGTGTACTCTGACGTTTCAGACATGCTTGAGAACGAAGACGCCAGCCTGATAAAGAGATACAGCGGCATATACAACGAAATCCTCATGATGGGCGAGCTGGCGGGCATATTGAAAGCGAGGAGGGACGAGAGGGGGAGCATCGATTTCGATTTGGACGAATCACATATTCGCCTTGACTCTTTCGGGAAAGCCGAGTCAATCGGCGTGGCGGAGCGCAGGACAGCAAACAGGCTGATTGAGGAATTCATGCTGGCAGCAAATGAAACCGTTGCGGAGCATTTCTTTCATATCGGCGTACCTTTCGTGTACCGCGTCCATGAAAAGCCGGCGGCGGAAAAGATGAGGGAATTCAAGACGTTCATCAAGAATTTCGGATTGAGCCTAAAGGGCAGTACGGGGAACATCCACCCGCGCAGCTTGAACATGCTCCTGAAATCCATAGAGGGGAAGCCCTATGAAAATGTAGTCAATACTGTCATGCTCCGATCCATGCAGAAAGCGTTTTACAGCACCGACTGCCGCGGGCACTTCGGCCTTGGGTTGAAGTACTATTGCCACTTCACGTCGCCAATCAGGCGGTACCCTGATTTGATGATCCACAGGATAATAAAAGAGTCTCTGGCAGGGCCGGTTGAACCTCAGCGCCTAAATGCGCTGGATGCAAAAGCAGCCGTTGCAGCAGAAGCGTCCTCGATTTCGGAGAAAAAGGCGCAGGAATTGGAGCGGGAAGTGGAAAAAATGAAGAAAGCCGAGTACATGTTGGATCATGTCGGGGAAGCGTTCGAGGGCGTCGTCAGCGGCGTAACCCAGTACGGACTTTATGTTCAGCTACCAAACACAGTGGAAGGCATGGTCAGGGCAGGCAGTTTGGGCAACGATCATTTTGAGTACGAGCCGGATAAGTACCGGCTTGTCGGGGTTTCCACAAAGAAAGCGTTCTCTCTGGGGGACAAACTTGATATAGTCGTGAAGTCGGCTGACGTTGCAGAGCGCACAGTTGATTTTGCTGTCAAAGAACAATGGTAACGCACCGCTACCTGTCGGGGTTCCAGAATCTTGGAGACAGAAGCACTATTATCGCAAACAGTTCAAGCCTTCCGACTATCATTAAAAGCGACATGTACAGCTTAAGCGGCCCCGAAAACAAGCTGTAATCGCTGGGGCCTGCGCCCGCTGTGCCTAAATTGCAACCGATGTTGCCAAGCATAGAAGCCGAGGTGCTGACGGTCGTGACAAAATCAAGGTTTTGCAGCGAAAGGACGATGCAGGAAAAAACGAAAATGATCATGTAAGTGAGAATAAACGAGGTTATGTGTGAAACCGTTTCGGCAGACACGGCCTTGTCCCCCAGCTTAACTGCCACTATCGACCTTGGATGCATCCGCTTGGCGACCCCCCGGGAGATAAGCTTCATCATGACGAGGATACGGACGACTTTTATTGAACCGCAGGTTGACGCCGCGCAACCACCCACAAACATCAAAGCAAGCAGCAGGGATTTGCATAGAACCGGCCAATTCGTGAAATCCACGATGGTTTGCCCTGATGTGGTGGCAAATGCTATCACTTCGAAAGTGCCGATTCGGAAAGCGTCAAAAATAGACGTGTACGTGCCGTGCGCGAACAAAGCTATTGACACTACAGCCGAGGCAGCAACGATGATTGTGAGGAAAGCCTGCAGCTCCACATTGGAAAAGAACTCCTTCCACCTGCCCTGTATGGCGTGGGCGTAGAGGACGAAATTTATTGAGGCTAGGACCGTAAACATGCCTATTACGTATTCCACGTAACTGCTGCCGTAATAAGACACTCCTTCATAGTGGTTCGTGAGACCGCTTGTGCTTATGCTCCCCATGGTATGGATAAGCGCGTCAAACGCCCCCATAGGAGAGAAAGAGAGCAGCATGAATTCAACAGCTCCAAAAACCAGGTAAGTGACGTATAAAACCCTAGCCGAATCCGATATGCGGGACGTTACTTTGTCCACCGTCGGCCCCGGTGCTTCAGCCTTAAAGATTTTCTGACCTCCGATCCCCAGCGCGGGTAGCATCGATATGGCGAACACAAGTATTCCCATTCCACCCAGCAGGTGCGACACGGCTTTCCAGAGGACAAGGCTGTTCGGCATGTTTTCAACGTCGAAAACTGAGCATCCGGTGGTAGTGAACCCCGACACGGATTCGAAAAAAGCGTCAGCAAACGAGCTTGCGACGCCTGACAAAAGATAAGGCGCGGCACCAAGGGCTGAGGCGCAGAGCCAGCACAGCGTAACTGTAAGATAGCCTTCGCGGAACCTCAGCGTTATTGAATGAGGGCGCATCCGAAGCGTTATTGCCGCCCCGGTGACGACGAGGAAAACAGAAGACACAGAAAAAGCAAACAGGGTGTTCTGCTCCGCGTATGTTTGCGAGGCGACGATCGAAGGTATCATAAAAACCCCTAGGATCAAGATGACCGCCCCTAATATTTTGATGATTATTCTGTAGTTCAAATACATAAATCACTGCCTCCGCATAATTAATTAGGGCTTACCTGCCAGGGTGCCAAAAGCCCGGCGTGAACAGAATCAGCGGCGTAAAAAGCTCCAGCCTCCCCAAGACCATGAGCAGCGAAAGCACAAGCTTTGAAAAGGGGGAGAAAACAGTATAGTCTGTCGACATGCCGGCTTCGCAGAGCATTGGCCCTATGTTCCCAAGGGACGAGGCTGCGGCGCTGACACCGCTCACCAAGTCAGGGGTATCGAAAGAAACCAGCAGGCTGCCGGCGAAAAAGACGACGGCGTAAAGAAAAACGAAGCTTGCCGCCTTTGAAACCATGTCGCCGGGCATTGTCTGATCATAAAGCTTGATAGACACCACGGCGTTTGGGTGCAGCCGGACGAAAACCCCTCTCCCCATAAGCTTGAACACCATTAGAACACGAACGACTTTCAGGCCTCCCCCTGCTGAGGAAGAGCATGCCCCCACGAACATCAGCGAGAACAGGATCATTTTGCAGAACAGCGGCCATGCCGCCGAGTCTGCCGTCACAAATCCGGTGGTCGTCATTATCGAAACTGTTTGGATAGCGGCTGCTGAGCCCTGCAATCCGCCGTAGGAAAGGCCGGCGCTGACCGCAATGGTTGAAACAGCTATTATCGTAAAATAGAGCTTCAATTCCGGGTCGTGAAGGAATTTCCCCATGCCTCGCCGCAAAGCTTGGCAGACAAGGCCGAAG
>WRJK01000111.1 GCA_009782285.1 Clostridiales bacterium | reverse complement strand
CAGCGATATGCACATGCCCAGGAACAGCATGTGGTACGCGTTTTCCTTTGCATCGAAGTAGCTGGTGCAGGAAAGCACGATCTCCTGGTAAACGTCCAGGAAGCCCTCCATGTCCCGGTCGAACAGGCATTGGAACATCTCCGCGAGGTCGTTGCCGTCGACGTTAGCGGAGTCCGCTACGATGCCCACGAATTCGGACCGGACTTCCCCGTTGGGTATCCGCACCGTCACCTTGGGCCTGCCCGGCAGCTTTTCGGCGACCGTCAGGTAGCCGGCGTTTATCAAAAGGCCCCACAAAGTGCGGCGGTGCCTAAGCTCCAGGAACGAGCACGTGAGGTCGGCATCGACGGCAGCCGACCCTTCGGCGACCAGCTTGTCGAAGCTTTTGCGGAACAGGCCGCCGGCTTCTGAAATCGATTTGTGCACCAGAAAATTCGCGGACGTTTTGATCCAGTAGTTCTCAAGCGCCCCGGTTTTTGCGTAGTTCAACACAGACCATGGGTTGTACACGTCTGTGCTGCCGAACAGGTACCCGTCGTACATCTGTTTCACGTCGTCGTTTAAATCAAGGCCGTAGTGCGAAAGAAGCCCGCTGGTTTCCCCTGCCGTCAGCCCGAAATGCTGCGAATACGGCTCGTCTGTAACTGTGTACACTGTCAGGTTGTTGAGCTGGGAGAAGATGCTCTCCTTGGCTATCCGCTGGATGCCCGTGAGCAGCGCCCGGTGGAGGCTGTCCTGGCCTTTCAGCGCTCCGCCGTAAAACCCGGCGAAGAAATCTTTCAACTCGCCGTGGTAGCCGTGCTCCACCGAGCTCATAATGGGCTGGTCGTACTCGTCGATAAGGACGATGGGCTTGATTTTATAGTGCTCGTGCACCGTTTGGATGAGCTCCTCAATCGACGTAGCCAGAAAGCTTTTTTCTATGTTGCGGTTCCTGAGCTTTTCATAAATCATGTTGAAAGTGAAATAGTAGTCGTTTTCCATGTCCATCTTGCCCTTGAACGCTGCGTTGTATTTCACGTATTCTTTAGACACGACCTTGGCAATTTGGAACAGCATTTCTTCTGCTGTGACGGCTTTGCAGTCCTTGAAGGAGAAGAACAGCACCGGGCGGGAGTTGATCTGTTCCGCGTACTGGGTGCCCATGATGGCAAGCCCCTCGAATATGGCTTTGCTTTCTGCTGTGATGTCGAAGAACTCCCGTATCGTGGTCATGTTCAGCGTCTTGCCGAAGCGGCGTGGCCTCGTTACGAGGGCAGCCTTGTCAAAAAATTGGATGAAGTCCCGTATTATCAGCGTTTTGTCGACGTAGTACATGTCGGCTTCCCTTATTTCCCTGAAGCTGTCTATGCCAATAGGCAATATTTTTTGCATTTCGTACTCACCTCCTCGTTAAACCTTGTGAGCTAGTCCAGTATCAGTATATACGATTGCAGGGGCAAATGCAATGCACACACTACCTCATGTCCATTTTCTGTTCGCAACAGGTTTGCCATGCCCGAAATGCACAGTTATACCTTTGAACGCACTTATTTTTGCGGCGCTCTTCGTCATATTCGCACGATCACCGTAAATCGGCGATTTTACAGGGGCAACGATATTCATCAAAGCGTCGCCGACAAACAGGTCGCTGTCGCCAAGGAGTATCCCGAGGGAGCCTTGCGTATGCCCCGGAAGCCCGATGACTGTTGCTTTGACGCCGTAAGGTTCCAGCGAATCACCATCGCTTAGGTAGATGTCAGGCTCGAAGGGTTCAATTTCCTCAAGCCCAAACTTCATCGTTGAGGCAAGGATAATTTTGCCCAAAAGCGTATGGGCGATCAAAGGCTCTTCCATGTTGTTCTTAATCAGTCTAAAATCTGCCCTGTGCATGGCAATCGGAGCTCCCAGCGATTTGGACAGGGCGGCGGCGTTTTGCATATGGTCGACATGGCCGTGAGTCAGCACGATCAGCCTTATGTTTCTATCCTTGCATTCGTTAAAAATTTTATCCCTGTTGCGAGTGCGGGACGTGTCAATTAGAATAGCACCGTTGTCGCCTTCGACGAGGAAACAATTGTCAATGCCAAATTGTATTCGCTTAACCTTCATTTTACTCATGCGGTTCCTCCTTTATCGTTCGGATTTGACGACCCCCGTCAGCAATCCGGCGTCGCTGTAATCTCGCCTACGCGCAAACCTGTGCAATTTCCCATAAGCACAGTAATTATAGTCTTGCGAGATGCTTCTTGTCAACATTGGGAAAGAAAATCGAGCCCGAAAAGCCCGGAAGGATCGAAAAGCCCACAAATCCACGCGAATTGTCGGTTGAACCGAACCTGCAATTGCATATAATGTAATTAACAGGCGACAACGTGTTGGCTGTTTTGCCCAAACGACAGGAGGTCTGACATGGACAAGCAATCAAAAAGCAGGGCCGCCACGAGGGAAAATCTGCTGGCGGCGTTCTGGTCCCTCTACCAAAAGAAAAGGATCGAGAAAATTACCGTCAGGGAGATTACGCAGCTTGCCGGCTACAACCGCGGCACGTTTTACGATTATTTCATCGACATCTACGATGTGCTGGATCAGTTCCAAGATTCCCTGCTCGACTATACCCGCGTGGCTATAGACAAATACAGGAGCGACGGCATAAATCAGGAGATCGTCGAATACATTACGAACACGTTTCATACAAAAGGGGAGTATTTCAGCGTTTTTCTTGGGGGAAACCGCGACCCGAATTTCCCGGACAAGATGAAAAAAGTGATAAGGCCGATTTTTACGAGGTTTGGGGGTTGCATGAGGACAGCGAAGAAGCTGCCCATATATTTGAATTTGCGATTTCGGCGATAATCGGCGCCCTCAGCCATTGGTACAGGAGCGAAATGAATATGCCATACGAAAAATTTCTTTCAATGACAAAATCAATGATGGCAAGCGGCGTGTTTACGGAGCTTGAGAAAATTTCAAGCCGGCAAGACGCGAGGTTTCTTTTCAAGGAGGTGCTTGAAGGATGAAAAACAAGATGATTCCGACAATCCTGCTGATTGCTGCAGTTTTGACAGGCGGGGTGCTGCTTTCGCTTGACGGCAAGGATGCCGTTTCCGTTTACGCGCAGAAAAGGGACAGCCTGCTTGCCGCAGAACAGTACAACGTGTCCTTTCAGCAGGTAGGCGGACGCGTGACGGGGGTGCTTGTAGAAGAAGGGCAGTTCGTAGAAGCGGGCACGGCGCTCATAACGCTTGACGCAAGCGACATAGACCTTCAGATGGAAAGGCTAACAGCCCAGATAGAAACGATGGACTATCAGATCGCGCAGGCTCAGGCATCCGTTAAGAACTACGATGTCAACATGCAGAGGACGGCGGTTCAGACCGCGAGGAGCACACTTGACGCTGCCCAAAAGAACTATGACCGTACGGCGGCATTGTACGACGAGGGCGCGGTATCGGAAACAGCCTACGAAGATTCTAGGCTTAGGTTCACATCGGCGGAAAACACGCTGGCGCAGAACTTGGAAACCCTGCAAAAGCTGGAAAACAATTTGACGGTGTCGGGAATGAACGTACCGGTTTTGGAAAGCCAGAAAAAAGCCCTTGAAATCCAAATGGAAACGCTGCTCGACCAAAAAGACCGCATGGTGCTGAAAGCCCCGGTTGACGGAACTGTGCTTCGCATTATCCCAAAGGTCGGGGAAAACGCTGCAGCGAACGCGCCCTGCGTGGTTCAGCAGAGCAAGCAGCTCATATTCGACCTTTATGTTCCCGAAACGAAGGTGCTTGATTTTGCTGTCGGCAGTTCTGTGCCTGTTCTCATCGTTGCAACAGGCGAAAAAGCGTCCGGCACTGTCCAGTACGTCGTCAGTGCGCCCGGTTACACAAGCAGCAGAATGTCACGCGACAACTCGCAGGGCGACCTTGCGTCTTTTCAGGTGCGCTTTGCTTTGGATGAAGGAGCAGGAAACCTGCTCCCCGGCATGACAGTGGAGGTGAGGCTAGATGGGGCAGATTAAGGATGAATTTGAAAAAGTCATGCGTCGCAAAACTTTTGCGCAGGTTTTTGTTGCACCGATCCTGATCGCGCTGCTTTTCAGCTGGCTTTTCAGCAGCAACCAAATCCTTAAAAGCCCGATTACGGTTATAGATCTTGACAACAGCATGTACAGCAGGCAACTCATCGACAAACTGGATGCGTCACTGTATGTAGATGTGGCGCGGGTAATGAACGAACCGATCGAGCCTGCCCTGATTCTGACGCACGATTCAACCTGTGCTGTAGTTGTCCTGCCTAAGGGTTTGGAAGAAAACAGGTACCGGGGTAAATCGAGCAACATCGGTTTTGTTGTGAACGACTCCGTGGCCGCCGCAGTGGGCAACCTGCGCCAGGGCGTGGCAGAAGTCCTTGCCGGCGAAAACGCTTCCCTGCTCATGTCGAAGCTGCTTGGGATGGGCCTTTCTTCTGAACAGGCGCAGGGTGTGGCCGGCAGTCTTTCGGTTCAGCAGCGCAGCCTGTACAACCCAACTTCAGCTACAGTCAATACGACGGTCATCGGTTTTGTGAACCTGATCATCCTTGCCCTGTTCGTAAGGCAGACTGCTCAAATAGTTCCACGTCTCAGAATAGAGGGGCGTTTCGACGAAGATATAATATCGCCGCTCGCGCTGTTTTGCAGGATAATCCCCCATGTACTGCTTTTCCTTGCAAGCATGCTTTTCACGCTGGGGCTGCTCAAGCAGTTTGGCGGGCTCAGGTTTGGCGGCAGCGTTGCAGCACTGCTGTTACCGCTGTTTTTGTATTTGCTGGCGTCGGGGTTTTTCACCATGCTGCTCAGCTTGCCTGTGAAAGACCCTGGGGGAACCCTTCCGCAGCTGGCGGCGGTCGTAGGCCCGTCCTTTTTCTTTTCTAATATCCTGCTCCCCGTAGCGTTGATGCCGAGGCTCATACAAATAATAGCCATGGCGTTCCCTTTGAACTGGTACACCAAATGCTATCAGGCTGTCGCCCTGCGTGGCGCCGGCTTTGCAGTGCTGGGACAAGAGCTCGGGATGCTGATGATCTTGCTTGCGGTGTTTTTACTGTTGATGGTTTTGATGATCGGGCTTGAAAAACGTTCAGCATCAGTATAAAATAGACATGAAAGGGGGGGTGATTTTTGAAAGCGAACGATGATATGCGCCGTCCCGACTGGTCGAGGCAACTGATTGAAGGTTCAAACATCAAGTGCTTGGACAAGGAAGCCTTGCGCATCGCACGGGAGAATTACAAAATCAAGCAAAACCGCAATCATATTAGTGCTGAAACGAACAAGATGAGTGACGAAGAGTTTTTGACAAAGATGAAGCTCGTCGTCAACGGCAAGCTGTCGAACGCTGCGATGGTTCTCCTCGGCAATTCAGATTACGACAATATATTGGAGGTACCCGTCCGAATCATGTGGCGGTTGTATGGTTCTAACGACATGGTAAAGGATTATATGGAATTCAACATACCATTTATTACTGCCGTTGACAAAGTCTACGCCAAAATCCGCAACCTGACTTATCGTTACATGCCGAACCAAATGACATTGTTTCCTATGGAGACGCAGCAGTATGATGCGGACCTGCTCAGAGAATTGTTGAACAATTGCATTGCCCACCAAGATTATTTGATAGGCGGCAGGATTTACCTCGATGAATTCGAGGACACGGTAATAGTTTCCAATCCAGGAAGTTTCTTGCCAGGCGATGTACATAAAGTGTTGAAGCCCGGCTATACTGCGCCGTATTATCGCAATCAGCTTCTTGCGGATGCCATGGCAAAATTCAATATGATCGACACGGTGCAAATGGGAATACGCAAGGTTTTCAACATTCAGCGCAACCGTTATTTTCCAATGCCGGATTACGATTTGAGCATACCAAAAAAAGTCGCGGTTACAGTATATGGCAAGGTGCTTGACGTGAATTACACGCACCTTCTTTTTGAGCGCGACGACCTTGCGCTTGAGACGGTATTTCTACTTGACCGCATCCAAAAAAAGCTGCCTTTGGAAAAGGAACAATATAAAACGCTAAGAAAACTCGGAGTGGTCGAGGGGAAGATGCCAAATGTCTATGTTTCGGCGAAGATAGCGGATATCATTGGTGAGCGAGCGCTTGGCAGCTAAAAAGCGAACGCGGAGAAAATAGTAAAAATGATTAGCAGAAATAGTTTTGATGTTTTTTTTCTGCTAATCATCTGCTAATCAATCCATGAGCAGTGCCACAATTAACCTAAAATCTTATTAAGGTCGACTTCAGGCGTGGAAATCGGTGTGAGGTTGAAATTTTCCACGAGTGCGTTCAAAATGCCCGGGGACAAAAACGCGGGCAGGCTCGGGCCGATGTAGATGTTGTTGATGCCGAGCGCAAGCAGGGTCAGCAGGATGCAAACCGCCTTTTGCTCGTACCAGGAAAGCACAAGCGTCAACGGCAGCTCGTTCACGGAACAATTAAAGGCTTCAGACAGGGCAACGGCAACTTTGATTGCGCTGTATGCGTCGTTGCACTGCCCCATGTCCATGATGCGAGGCAAACCGCCGATTTCGCCCAGGTCAAGGTCATTGAAGCGGTATTTCCCGCAGGCGAGGGTAAGGACAATGGTGTCTTTGGGCGTTTGCTTCACAAATTCTGTATAATAGTTTCTGCCCGGTTTCGCACCGTCACAGCCGCCTACGAGGAAGAAATGCTTGATCGCGCCGGATTTCACCGCGTCAACTACCGTGCCAGCCACGGACAACACGGTATCTTTTGCAAAGCCTGTGGTGAGCGTGTCCCCACCGTTGATACCTGTCATTTTGTGCGGCTCTGCATAACCGCCGAGCTCAAGCGCCTTGTCGATAAGCGGCGTAAAATCCTTGTCCTCGCCGATATGCACCATGCCGGGGTAAGACACTACCGAAGTCGTAAACACCCTGTCTGCATAGGATGGCTTCACAGGCATTATGCAGTTGGTTGTAAACAGGACTGGCGCAGGCATGCCCTCAAATTCGCTCTGCTGGTTCTGCCATGCCGTGCCATAGTTGCCTTTGAGGTGCAGATATTTTTTCAGCTCCGGATATCCGTGCGCCGGGAGCATTTCGCTGTGTGTGTAAACGTTGACGCCCTTACCTTGCGTCTGCGCAAGGAGCAACTCAAGGTCATGCAGGTCGTGGCCGGAAACAACAATAAAGGGACCGGGCTCAATGGTGCAGCTGACTTTTGTGGGTGCAGGCTTTCCATATGCGCTTGTGTTTGCTGTGTCGAGCAATTCCATACATTTCAAATTAACGTTGCCAAGCTCCATAACCAGCGAAAGCAGTTCGTCAGCGGTGTGGTCCTCGCCAATGGCAAACAACCCTTTGTAAAAAAAGGCGTTGACTTTTTCATCGGTTTTGCCGAGCACAAAAGCATGGTGAGCATAAGCCGCCATGCCGCGCAGGCCAAACAGAATAAGCGATTTCAATGAGCGTATGTCCTCGCTTTCTTCCCATAGCTGCGCCATGTCATAACTGTCGTTTCTCCGGCAGCCCGAAGTGCAGCCGTCGCATTTCGGTATGAGTTTTTCTTTTTCGTTTCTGACGATTTCGATTTGCTGCTTGATGGTTTCGTCGTTGAAATTCACGTTGGTTACAGTGGTAAACAGGCCATCAATCACAGCTTTGTGGGTGCTCTCGGTAGGCGTGTTGACGTCCGCTGCCCTAGCAAGGCCGATTAGCTCCCCTGTGAGTGCGTCTTGCAGATTGGCGGTGTCGGCTTTTTTGCTGCATGCTCCGCCACTCGTACAGGCTGTTCCTTTTGCGGTTTGTTCACATTGAAAACAAAACATTGACATAATATCATCATCCTCCTTTATTTACAAACGCAGGCTGTCGCCCACAACTCATCATAGGACTCTACCGTCGGTCGATATAGTAACCACTTGCCACGGAATGAGCTTGTCACAGTTTTTAAGCGCCTTTTTTACAGCGTTTTCAATGCCGCCGCAGCATGGCACTTCCATTCGGGCAATTGTTACGGATTTTATGCTGTTCTGTTTCAAAATGGCGGTCAGTTTTTCCGAATAATCGCCTTCGTCGAGTTTTGGGCAGCCAATGATGGTAATCCTGTTTTTCATGTACTCGTTGTGAAAATTGCCATAAGCGTAGGATGTGCAGTCAGCCGCGACAAGCAAATTGGCGTCGTTTAAGTATGGCGCGTTGACGGAAACGAGCTTGATCTGCACCGGCCAATGGCTTAAGTGCGTTCGAGCTGGCGCCGTTTGGTTCTGCGAAGGTTCAACTTGGCTCTGCTCAGCGTGGCTGCCGCGCTCGTCAAAAGCTATCGCTCCGGTGGGGCAGATCGGCAGGCAGTTGCCAAGCCCGTCACAGTAGTCGTCGCGCAGCAGTTTTGCTTTTCCGTCAACGATGCCGAGTGCTCCCTCATGGCAAGCCGACACACACAATCCGCAGCCGGTGCATTTGCTTTCATCAATGCTGATAATTTTTCTAACCATTGCATTTTACCCTTTCACATTTAACATTGATTTTCTACAAGAAGTATACTACAATAAAGATAACAAGTATGTTGTTTATACAACGGAAGGATGCGGTTTTGAAAAAAGTTTTTGAAGCGGCAACAAACAACCCCTTGTTTCAAGGAATCGCCTTCGGCGATTTTGAAAACATGATGACTTGCTTGTCGGCAACGAGGGTTTGCTACAAAAAATGTGATGTGATACTGTTGTCCGGCGATAGTGTGAATTTCGTGGGATTGGTTTTGTCGGGCAGCGTTCAGGTCATAAGAGAAGACATCGACGGGCGCGTTATGCTGCTAAACGAACTTGGCGTTTCCGAAATCTTCGGGGAGGTGTTCGCCTGCGCAGGAATAGACCACAGCCCTGTCACGGTGCAGGCGAAGGAAGATGCGGAAATTTTGCTTGTAAATTACAAAAAAATCATCACATCATGTACCGCTGCCTGTCCTTTTCACTCAAGGCTCATTGAAAACATGCTGAAGCTGATTGCTGTCAAAAGCCTTGTCCTTAACCAGAGGATCGAAATATTGTCAAAGCGCACGACCAGAGAAAAGCTGCTCGCGTTTTTCGACATGCAGCGAGGTGCGGCAAAAAAGTTCACCATCCCCTTTAACCGTGAAGAATTGGCGCAATACCTTTGCGTCGACCGGAGTGCTATGTCGAGCGAGCTTTCAAAGATGCGCAACGAAGGGTTGATGTTGTTTTCAAAAAACGCGTTCGAAATATTATGAGCGACAAGCATTGAACTGAGCAGATGTATAATTTCAAAGGAGACTGACATGGGGAAACGCATTTTTGTTAAAGGAGTGACCGCATTAACAGTTATTATAGCGATTGCCGCAATAACTGCTTGTTCAAATATGCGCTCGCTGGATTTAGATGCATTCAAAAATGGTTTGAATGCTCCAGATGTGTATTTCAAATACAAGCCTATTTTAAAAGAGTTCAACAGGGTAACTCGTGATAATATGTCTTTTATTTACGATTGTGACAGAGACTTGTATTATTCTGATGATTTTAGTGTTTGCTATGTCGTGTCAACGAACGAATTGCAATTTATGGTAAAATCCGGAAAACGTTATGAAAAGAGAATTTATTCCGTTAGCACTATGGCTAAATCAGAGGATGATGCATATCTGGATTATTTTATGTATAGTGGAGAAAGTGCTTACAGTGAAAAGAAGGGGGGCATTGGCCCCAGACTGGAAATATTTAGTTCAGGATTGAGTTTTAATTATCCAACAGAAGGCAAAATAGTGAGTTGCCAAGCAAGCAAAAGAGCAAATTGTAACGCGAACAAGGGACTCAGCAATATTCGCAACATGTACAGCATTCACGTTAATGACTTCGATACAAAAAGGCAAACGGGGATTTTGCTGTATTCAGCTAAAAATTTTTCGCTTATTCAGATTTTTAAAACCAGTATTAGTGATGATACGGAAAGCACAACAATTGAAAATCCAAATGTTTTTTTGATAAGAGGCTTTTATAATACATTTCGCTCTTGTAATGCTGAAAAGGCAGAAGCCTTTTGCACTTCAACT
>WRJK01000110.1 GCA_009782285.1 Clostridiales bacterium | reverse complement strand
GCCTTTGCCGTTCATGAACTTCCCGTTCCCTGCTAGGATCTCTTCCCCGTCAGCCAAAACGCTCACCCCCTGCCCTGCGGTTTCGCTGTACCCCGCAAGTCTGCCCTTGTCAATTGCTTTGCCGTACTCCCGCATTATCGACACTGCGATCGGATGGCTTGAGTACGCCTCCGCTTTCGCTGCCGCTTCCAGCAGCTCATCCCTGCCAAACCCGTTCGCCGGATGAACCTCTGTCACCTCAAACACCCCTTTTGTCAGCGTTCCGGTCTTGTCAAGCACCACTATGTCAAGATTGCCCAAAGCTTCCAAGTAGTTCCCTCCCTTCACCAGAATGCCCCTTTTCGAAGCAAGGCCTATGCCTCCAAAGAAACCAAGGGGGATTGAAACCACCAGTGCACAGGGGCAAGATATGACGAGGAATATAAGCCCTCGGTTCAACCAGTCGAGCCAAGCCCCTCCAAAAGCAACAGGTGGGGCTAATGCGATCAGCGCAGCGAGGCCGACTACGGCAGGCGTGTAGTACCGGGCGAACTTTGTAATGAAATTTTCGGTGGGCGCTTTTTTCTCTGCCGCGCTTTCAACCATCCTGATGATCTTCGACGCCGCCGACTCGCCAAAAACCTGCGTTACTTCTATAGTCAGCACTCCATTCATATTTACGCATCCCGACAAAACCGCGTCGCCTGCTGCGACTCTGCGTGGAACGGGCTCCCCCGTCAGTGCGGAAACGTCCAGCAAGGCGCAGCCGCCTGCCACAACTCCGTCAAGGGGTATCTTCTCGCCCGGCTTCACGGTGATCACGTCCCCGATTGCAACTGTTTCGGGTGCGACCCGCGCGAGCTCGCCACCAACCGATATGTTTGCGTAATCGGGCCTTATGTCCATCAGGCTTGCAATGGTTCCCCTGGATTTGCGCACTGCAGACCCTTGGAAAAACTCGCCCACTTGAAAAAACAGCATCACCCCCACGGCTTCAGCGTATTCGCCGATGGCAAATGCCCCTATCGTAGCCACAGCCATCAAGAAGTTTTCATCAAACACCCTTCCATGAGCGATGTTTTTGGCTGCCCGGAAAACTACGTCCCACCCCAGCAGAACGTATCCTGATGCAAATACAGCAAGCGCAAGGTAAGCACTTGCGCTCGTAAAATGTTGAAACGCCATGCCTGCGGCAAGGAGTACCGCCCCAGCGGCAAGCCGTGCCATGTGTCCCCTGCTTTCGTTTATCTGACCGTGGCACCCACAGCTTTCGTTTGCATTGCTGTGGCTTCCACATCCTTCGTGGCATCCACAATTGTTGTGTTCCATATGCGTTGTCCTCCATGATAACGATTGTTCAATCGTTCAACTGTATCCGGAAAAAAATTACTCGTGTATGTGTTCAAAGCCTTTTTCAAAAATGTCTTTCACATGGCTGTCCGCAAGCGAATAATAGACTACCTTACCCTGCTTGTCGTACTTAACAAGGTTGGCAAGCCGCAGCGATTTGAGCTGATGGGATATAGCAGACTTGGTCATGCCCAGCAACACCGCCAGATCGCAGACGCACATGTCTTCATGGGAAAGCGCCCACAGGATTTTGATGCGGGTGTTGTCAGCAAACATCTTGTACAGGTTCGCAAGGTCGTAAAAATCTTTGCCGGCTGGCATAGCGGCGCGGACGCTGGCAACTGTTTCCTCGTGAATAACATGGCAGTCGCAAGAGAGTTGTTCGATTTGCTTCATTTCATTGTCTCCTATTGAATAGTTGAATGATTGTTCAACTATTAGTATACTCCTTTGTTTTTGCTCCGTCAATACATTTTTTACTTTTTTTCTATTGCTTGTAGCATACGGGCCCGTCATGTGGTAAACTGTACTGGAAAAGCCCGAATTGAAAGGAGCAATGAACATGCGCGTAAACGAGCTGCGGACAGCCCTTGAAAAATACGACACGGCTGTTTTGAAAGAAATAATAGTCACCCTGTATAAGGCAGTGCCCAAGAGTGGCAAGGAGGATGGTGGGCTGGATGATCTTATCCAGAATTATGCAAAACACAAAGCAAATGCCACAAAAGGAAAAGAAGCAGCCGCTGTGGATTTTAAGGCACTGGAGCGGGAAATAGTGCAGTTCATCGATTACGCCGACTCACAGTACTATCTGGCGCCAAATAGGTACGTCCACAAGGACAAGCGCTCAAAATGGCGCTTCGAAGTAAAGAGGTTCATCAAGGAACTGTTGACAATCAGCGGCGAAAACAGCTCTGCTGCGGCACGGCTGCTTGCCGACATCTACGCAATGCTTTCCTATGCCACAAGCTACTACGTATTCCGCACTGAAGTCCCGTTTTCGGCTGTTGGATACAAACAGCCTGATTTGCTGACGCTCGTGCTGGGAAAGATATTGTACAGCGGGTATGACCCGGAGGCAGTCAAAAAGGCGGTGTTCCTCACATTGGACAGCGACCCTGACCGAGACACGTACCATGTCGAGCTTCTGTACGCGCTTGCTGAAACCCTCAAGACGCCGGACGCAAAAGAGCTGGCGCTGGAGCAGTGTACATTGTTCCCAGAAGAATACGAGATACATCAATCCTCGAAAACTGTATTCGAATACAAGTACAGCCATTGGGATTCCCTTTGGGAACACAGGAAAAGGGAACACAGCAACTACGCTGCCGAACTGTACCTGATACTCAAATTCAGCCTCCATGAACATGACGACGGTATAGCGTATTTCTTGGAGCACTATACCTCCTATGAAAAGGAAATCGTGCTGTACTGCCTGCTCCGCTTTCTGAGCGACGACGATTTGAACCACTTGTGGATCAGGGAATATGAAAAAGCTGTTGAAAACGGCATATCACCAAGGGATTCCCTTGCAGAGGAATATGCTGAACGGAAACAGCAGTAGTCCTCTAATCACGTAGACAATCCTCCCATATTTTTTCTATTGCAGTTCCTACGCGCGGATCCAGCCTATCAGCATCGGTCAACGAAAGGATAGCTGAAAGAGGATCAACCGCAACTGCGTCACCAAAATCAATCTCGTACTGCATGACCTGTACGACCATACGAGGGGCTTCGCCATTCGGTATCAGCGGCAGCTTGCTTGCTTCAAACTCTTTTACGGTGCCCTTTGATACGGCGAATACAGTATATGGTTCGTCAGCAAGCATGGAATAGTGGCACAACGCTGACATTCCCCCAAGTTTCGCCGACGTTATTTCTAACTGCTTGTCTAGCCTATACTGCCGCGCAACAGGGTTTCTGAGAAAAGGGTAAACCGTATCCCAGAATGTGCGGCGGCTGCCTTCCCAAATGAATTTCCTTGATTTTGTTTCCGATCTAACAAAAGGCAAACCAAGAGCCTGCAGTTCGTCAAAGCATCGTGTCATCGACATCTTTGACATGCCAATAGCTTTTGCTGCCTCTGTAAGCGTTATCGTCTCCCAACCCTTGTAAATGGCAGTCAGGAGCACCTTTTGCGTAATGAATGAAATTTTATCCGTATATGGAACGTCTCTTGCACCATTTTGCGTCAAGGCGACCCCTAGAAACGGCATATATATTTGCTGCTTTACGGCGACAAAAGGAATGCCCTCTTGCAGCATCTTGTCTTTTGTGTATATTCTGGCGTTATCTAGGCAAAGCACAGAATCCAGCCCGGTCAGTTTTTTCAATTGGGCGCACTGTTTTCGTAGCACTGCAAGGCTCGCAGGCTCTTTTGGCTTTGCGAGCAGACATTATTCCATGGTTTTATTGTGCAGCGGTATGTGGTATAATCAATCTTGTGAGTTAGAACCAACGCTAATTGTTTTGAAAGGAAAAAATATGAGTACGCATATCAACGCTGCAAACAAAGGCGACATAGCCGAATCCATACTGCTGCCGGGCGACCCGCTCAGGGCAAAATTCATAGCTGAAAATTTCCTTGAAAGCCCTAGGCTGTACAACGAAGTGCGTGGGATGTACGGCTATACCGGCACATACAAAGGCGTACCCGTGTCAGTCCAAGGCACCGGGATGGGAATGCCTTCAATGGGCATTTACTCGTGGGAGCTCATCAAGGAGTACGGTGTGCGAAACCTGATTCGAGTAGGGTCAGCAGGCTCTTTTCATGAAAACGTGAAAATTAAAGACATCGTTTTCGCCATGGGCGCCTCAACGGATTCCAACTACGTCCACGCATTTGACGTTCCGGGGAATTTCGCCCCTGTCTGCAGCTGGCAGCTCATCCAAAAGGCTCGCGCCTCAGCCGAGAAGCTGCACATGCCTGTCCATGCGGGCAACGTCGTGTCTTGCGACGTCTTCTACGAGCTAGGGGACGAATGGTGGAAAAAATGGGCGAGAATGGGCGTCCTTGCAGTTGAAATGGAAGCTGCCGCGCTGTACATGAACGCCGCCTATCTTGGGGCGGATGCGCTTTGCATTGTTACAGTCAGTGACCATTTCGTCACAGGCGAACGAGCCACCACTGAAGAAAGGCAAAACAGCTTCACCGGCATGATGAAAATCGCACTTGAAGCCGCAACGATGTAAACCAAGGATGAAAGGGGAAAACTATGAAAAAGAAACGATTGTTCACTGTCGCCTTAATATGCCTGATGGCTTTTGCCCTGTTCATCGGCTGCGGCGGCGGCGAGGATGACGGCAGGAACGCCGTCGAAAACGAAACCAGCATCGCAGGCAATGCAGGCGCAGAAGAAGACACGGCAGAAGGCGGCTTGTCAGCCAAAGAAATCGTCTCCTTGTCGGCTGGTGCCATGGCTGAATTTGACAGCTACAGGGGCGATGTGGTGATGAATATGGACATGGAAGCTAACGGTGAAGCTGCAGTTATAAAAATCGACATTGAAATGGACGTGTTCACAAACCCTTATAAGGTCAAGATGAAAATGAAGATGGAGCCTCAAGTGGAAGGGTTTGGCGACATAGAATCTTATGTGATTTCTGAAGGCAGCAACCTCGTCACATATATTAACGCACTGGGGGCTTGGTACAAGCGCACACAACCGTTCAGTGAAGAACCGCTTGGCCAGTACAGCATGGCCCAATACACAGGGATGCTGGACGATACGCTTAAGCACGCCGAAATCGTAGCCCAAGAGGCTGTCAACGGAATTCCATGCTGGAAAATAGCCGTCACCGTCAACATGTCTACTATGATGGACATCATGGCAGGCTTAATGGGCGAGAGCTTGGGTGGGCTGGTTCCAAGCGAAATGTTCGACCGTTTTGGCGACACGATCACCACTGTTTGGATATCCCAAGATGATTATTGCCAGATAAAACTGGACATGAACATGGCTGAAATGTTGAACTCTCTTTTTAAAGACGCTGGAGAAGACATTGCGGTGACAGAATACAACTTTTCAGTGACAACAACCGACTTCAACAATATAGCGGATTTCACCTTGCCGGAAGATGCGAAGCTGGCGGCAGAACTCCCATCAGATGATACGCTATAAAGCCGCAAAAGGCTTTGCCAAAACATCGCTCAGATACACCTGCGAGTGGAATTCCAACTTTCTTTTCAAATCCAGTTCGACGAAATCCATGGGCTTGACGTCATGAGGTTCCTTCGCAAAGTACGCAAGCCCTGTTTTCTTTAAAACATGGTACACGAACTGGGAGCAGAACATGATGTTTTCCTTGTGTGAATAAGGCAGCAGCAACCCTACCAAGTTGTACGAGCTGCCTTCGTTGTTTATTTTCCTGACCTCGTCCAAAACCGCCTGTTTCTGTTCCTTCGTCGCCCTGACCCTGTAAACCAGCAGGTTGGCGTCCTTCTTCTGGTAGAAAAACCTTAGCAGCTCATGGTTCATCCCAGGGGCGAACAAGCCGTTGCCTCCGTTGTAGCTGACCAGCGTCCTTAACCCTTCGTCAAAAGACAGTGAAACATGGCTGTAGTCCTTCTTCGTGACCGATCGTATCAATTCCCCTGCTGCGGTCCCTGTGCTCGACAGCACCACATAGATATAGCCGTCTGCCAGGGACGCCTCGGCTTCTTCAAAATACGCCTTTTCGATGGCACTCCTGTTCACGTATTCGAGCACGTTGTGGCGAGGCATGTCCTTTATGATCTCAACAAGGCCCCCAGCCGCCTGCAACACCTCGCCAAAACTGAACACGCCCCCGGTGGGCTTCATCACAGCGGTTGCATCCGACAACACCTTAAGCTTACTGCCCTGCACCGATATTTCAATTGGGAGAACCGCGCCTTCTTCCCCGTCAGCCCTAACGGAGACCCGCGCCTCAGAGGACACTTTCAGGCCGCTTGTTTGGAAATGAAGTATATGCTTGCTGTCTTTATGCCTGCCGCTGCCCAACGAAACCAGCAATGGCGCAAGTTCTACCAGCGGGCATTTTTTCACTATCAAGACGTCAAGCAAGCCGTCGTCAATAGCTGCGTCCTTTGCGATTCTCGCGAAACCGCCAGTAGACCTGCCGTTCATGACCAACGCCATAAATATCTCGCCCTCAAAACATAGTTCCCCGCTCTCGATCTTTGCCTTGAACGGGCTAAGTGTCTGAAACTCCCTAAACCCAACCAAAACCGCATTGATAAACGTTTCCCCGTTGATCTTTGCAATGTCAGAGCATGCGTACCCATCGCGGGCTATTATGCCTGCTATTCCGTCGATATCTGTCGGCAAACCAAAATGCTTTGCAAAATCGTTGGTCGTCCCGATGGGGATTATGCCGATTGGCAAGTCAATGCCGCGCTTCAGCAACGCGGAGGCTGTGCTGCTGACTGAGCCGTCGCCGCCCGCGACTATTATTCTGTCATAGTGCGCCCCCTCTTGCGTCGCTAAAAATTCGTCCAAGCGAGCAGCGCTTCCCATCCTGTACAAGGTCAGCACCAAACCTCTGCTTTGGAGTTTTTCGATTACGCCGTCAAGTTCGCTTGCAAAGGACTTGCCCCCGGCTTCGGGGTTGTATATCAAAAGCGCATTCATCGAAGCAGCAGTTTCGCCAGCTCTATTGGCTGCAGATACTTGCCGTCCCTGTAAACCCTCATGTTGCCCCCTGATATTTCGTCTATCAGGACAATTTTGCCGTCAACCCTTCCGAATTCAAGCTTTATGTCGTAAAGTTCTGCGTCTATGCCGGCAAGCACGTCTTTGACTATCCCGCTTATCCTCTTGGTCATTGACTTCAGTTCCTCATATTCGCCTTCGCCAAGGATGCCCAACATGGCCAGGCAGTCCTTAGTAATCGGCGGGTCTTCCCTCTCGTCGTCTTTCAAAGTGACCTCGACAAAGGCATCCAAAATTTGCCCTTCGCTTGCGTACCCTCCGTACCTTCTCATGAAGCTGCCAACTGCCCTGTACCTGCAGATGACCTCAAGCCCTTTTCCGAAAGCGGCTGCCGGCTTCACGGTTAACGTTGAATTGTCGACGTCTGCGCTGACGTAATGGGTCGCAATCCCTGCCTCTTCAATTTTCTCAAAGAAGAGTTTAGTCATGCGTACTCCAATGTTCCCCATGCCCTCAATGGACAGCCCAATCTTGTTCGACCCCGGGTCGAACACGCCGTCCTCCCCTGTTACGTCGTCCTTGAACTTCAGCAAGTAATTGCCGTCGTCCAGTGAAAAAACTGTTTTTGTCTTCCCTTCATACACGTGTTTCATAAAACAATTCTCCCTTCATGTCTATTTTTTTGCTATTCTGACAATTAGCACTATCAACAACACTACAACGGTCAGGACAATTCCAAAGGCTATCAGGGCAAGGAGTATCCCCAGCCCACTGAACGCTACGCCGCCCAGCTCGGACACAAAATGCGCACCCGCCCTGAAAGGTATGGCAACAAGCCCAAAGATTGACATAACGGCTGAGAGCCCCACTATAGCAAGCAACGCTATGCATGCCGCAGCCAAACAGCCGGAATTCCTCTTTTCCTCCCCATGCTCGTCGATTCTGGGGATTATGACCGAAGCTAAGACGTAACCCCAAAACCCGAGGCCGGCAGAGACAAAAGTGCCGACTACCCACAGCAGGCGCACGATGACGGGATCCACATTGAAATAGTCGCCAAAGCCTCCGCATACGCCTGAAAAAACCTTGTTTGAATTTGACCTGTACAATCGTTTCATTCCTATCCCTTTCCCTTTCATTCAAAACCAAATGCTCATACGGAGATTATATATGATTTTGCTGGCTTGTGCAACGGCAAGAATTATGATAAAATCAGCTGAGATGAAAATATACAGGAGGTTGTTAACGCAATGCAACATTATTTCAAAAATAAAAAATACTCTTTCCCTGCATACGCATGGTTCATATTGTCGCTCGTTTTCTCGGAAGCCTTGCTGGTTCTGATAGCATGGCTCGTCTTAAAACTCAATTTGGAAATCGGCATGGTGAAATTCTATGCGGTTGCCGCCCTGTTGGGCATTGCGCTGTTTGTCATATTCGCAGCCCGGTTTTTCAACCGCCCAGACTACGTCGTCACAGAAAACGAGATGATCATCAAGAACAACAAGAGGGAGCTTCACAGGTTCCTCTTCGTAAAAAGCAAGATTTCCCCCTGCGTCGAGAAGCGAAAAAGGTACGTCCTTGTCCGCGACGGAAGGAAAGAAAAAAAGTACGAGGTGAATTTAAGCGGGAAAAAATTCGAAGAGCTTATTTCCCTTGTCGAAAAGTATTCTGCCGGTGATGAAAACCCAAGTTCTTTGGAGTAAATCGAACATGCAAAAGAACAAGCGCCAGATCCAAAAGGAGCAGACCCGGAAAAAGATAATTGAGGCGGCTTATAAAGTGTACTCGAAAAACGGTTTTAAATCCGCGACATCCACGGTCGCCGATGAAGCAGGCATCTCCCATGGCTTGCTTTTTCTCCATTTCCCGACTCTTGACGATCTGCTGGCATGCCTTTTGGCAGAATTCGAAAGCACCCTCTGCGCTAAATTCCAAAAGCTTGCAACAGCCGAGAGCAGCATTGAGGAACTGCTCAGCGCACATGTTGGCATACTGTCCGAACATGAGGATTTTTACGCCCGCTTGGTTGCCGAAACGGTTTTGCTGCCTAAAGAAGCAAAAACTGCTTTGGCCAATGTGCACGCCTGTTTCGCTTCCCATTTTTGCATGGTGGTCAACCGCGAAATAGAAAACGGCGTTCTGAAAAAACTGCCCACCGCCATACTTTTCAACACTTGGCTCGGCCTTTTGCACTACTACCTGCAAAACAGGGATGTTCTGGCTCCCGGCGGCAGCGTTTTGAGCCGGTACAAAAAACTGCTTATCTTTACCTACTGCGAACTCGCCAGGAGGCAATGAAACAACGCAAAATGCGCAGCAGGCCTTTCGCCCGCTGCGCATCGTATGTTTAAGTTGTTTGCTTTGCTTAGATAATCGGTTTATTTGTGGGCTGCCAAGGCTACGTACTTGTAAGCCCAGTTTGAGCCAGGAAGGTCGGTAAATGTGAGCTTGATGTCCTTCCACATGGAATCTTCAGGTTCGCCTCCCAGCAGGTAGCGGACCAATGCCGTAACCGCTTCGTACCTAGTGGTACTGCCTTCAGGCATGAACGTCCCGTCCTCGTAGCCGGTGAATATGCCGGCGTCGAACGCTTTCAGTATGTCGCTTTCCGCATAGTGGCCGGTGATGTCGCTGAACTTGTTCTCAGCAACGCTTGTGAGCTTCTCCGCTTTCACGAACATGACCGCCATCTCAGCGCGGGTGAGCGGTGCCGCCGGCCGGAAATTCCCAGAAGCGTCAGGGTCAACGATGCCTGCTGACTTTGCCCATTCGATGGCGTTGTACGACCACCTGTTGGTAGCCACGTCATTGAAGGACTTCGCGCCGGGGCTTGCCGCAGGCGCCTCTCCGTCGTTTTTCAGCCTTGCAAGGATGGCAACAAACTGTTCCCTAGTCATCTGCGACTGCCCTCTGAAGGTGCTGTCTTCAAAACCCTCGATGAATGGAGTGATCTGCGGCGTCGAAGCCACTGGTGTAGAACCTACAACGTTCGCAGGCGGGGTGCCCTGCTCCTTGACGCTAATACTTGGTGGCGGCGGAACTGCAGTGTCCCCCCTTGAGACGTTTATGACAAACATAGGTTCTGTTAATTCATTGTCCCCCCATTTGGATTGTAAGTCATCCACCCCGTTCA
>WRJK01000109.1 GCA_009782285.1 Clostridiales bacterium | reverse complement strand
CCTGACGGTCACCTCCAGGGAAGCAGGGTCCACTGCCGTGACAGTGCGGATACCGAACGGCGAGGTCAGGTTCGAGTTTGCAAAAATAATAGCGGGCTGGGCGGGCGTTGGCCAAAGGCAGCTCGAAAAGATGTTCCGGCTGCTGCTCAAGCGGGACATGGAGGGCTTCTTGGACGTTTACCAAGAGATTGTGCTTTCCTGCACCAGCTACTTCGACGCAAAAGAAAACGCGTACCACATGCTGTTCCTCGGCATGTGCATATCGCTGAACGACTTGTACAAAATCACCAGCAACATAGAAGCAGGGCACGGGCGGAGCGACATACGCATGGAGTCCCTGCACCCGGAAAGGCCCCACATTGTCATTGAGTTCAAACAGGGCGAGGACGTGGACAGGCTCAAGGAAGAGGCGCTCGCGCAGATCGTCGAAAACCAGTACTGCGCCGGACTTACCGGGGAGTGCCTGTGCATTGGCATAGCCCACAACAAAAAGCGGTGCACCATTGCCTATCAAGCAATGCGCTGCGAAACAACAACGCTGCCATGCTGAAATGCCGTCATATCCCAGATCGGACTATATCTGCGGTACGGACATTTCATTGGCGACGTCCACAAACCTGTGCAGCATAGCTGCGAACTCGGCTCTTGTGGCCTGCCCTCTGGGGTTGATCGCGTTTTCGCCTGTGCCGCGCATGATGCCCAGCTTGTTCAAGCTCTGGATGGCGCTGTTTGCGTAGTCCGCAATCTGGCTGTCGTCGGCGAAGAACAGGTAATCTGCCGTCAGCACGAAATTAATTTCGGCATTGTTCATGTACCGCATCAGGACAACCGCCAAATCCTGTCTTGTTATATTGGCGTCCGGGGCGAACTTGCCGCCTCCAATGCCTGTTACTATATCGTTTTTGGCTGCCCAGTTCACCGCCTGACAGTAATATGCGCTTTCTGCAACGTCACTGAACTGCCCGCCACCTGCCGCCGCAGGCACTCGCTCGTCGGAACTTCCGGCCATGCGCCAAAGCACTGTGACCACCATGCCCCTAGTCAGGTTGGCATTTGGGCTGAACAGCATCGGGTTTTCAGAGGTGCCGTTCATAAGGCCGTTTTCGTAGGCGAACATCACGTCGCCCACATACCACGCGCTTTCGTTAACATCCGCAAATATGCTGCCTGTCGCGGCAGCGCCAGTGCCCTCTGTGGAGGCACCGGGTTCTTCTGCGCCGGAGGATTCGAATATGACGACCTCGTCTGCCTGGGCTTGGGCGGGGAAGCTCATTGCAGTGACCAAAAACCATGTGAACACAGTGTCGCCTTCCCTTATGTCGGATACGCTAAGGCCTTTTTCCCCACCAAACCGCGACACGGGGGCATCGTTTGGAACGGTTACGACCAAATCGCCAGCTTTGTTCAGGAATTTGATGCCGCCATCCTCGTTTTCAGTAATGGTAGCTACGGTTGAAAGCATTGCGTAAGCTTTGCCTTTTTCCACATTTGTTATGATGGCCGCACACTCTGACTGGGGTGGCAGGCTCCTCGTCATCGCCAGCGAATGGTACACGAACACTTCGTCGCCTTCTTTAAGCGAGCTGAAATCTGCCGCTTCCCTGGTTTCGTTGTCAAGAACCGCAGTGCCGCTCGTCATGCGAAGCAGTATGTCCTGGGCAGGGTCCGTGTCAGTTTTGATCAGCACCGTTAAGGTGCCGCCTTCGTCAGCAATCGTCGTGATCGTGGCATAAGCGCCGCCAAGGGTCGTTTCATCGGCGGCAAAGGAAGCGGGAGCAATAACCGCCAGCATGCAGAGCGCCAAAATCAGGGGTAAAAAAGTATTTCTTTTCATTTTCAAATCCTCTTTCTTTCATTTCACATTTTACACACAATATTTTAGACGAAGCCGCACTCGAAATGTTCCCTGTAATTTTAGTATAAATCATTCATGGTTGATTGACAAGCGCAGTTTTCTGGCATATACTCATGGTAAACCAATTAAAAAGGAGAGGTTGACATGCTGCCAAACAGAGCATGCACAGCAAAAGCAAAAACCCTCAAAGTGCTTGAAGAGAGCCGTGGACGAGTTGTATCTGGAGAAAAGCTGGCTGAAAGCGCAAGCGTTTCAAGGGCTGCCATATGGAAGGCAGTGGAAAGCCTTAGAAAGGAAGGCTACCCGATAAAGGCGTCTACAAACAGGGGATACGTGCTTGAGGAGAGCAGCGACTTCCTGTCAGCGCAAGCAATGCTGCAACACCTCGATGAAAACATATACCCTTATGGTGAAAAATACATATACACGTACAAGACCTTGGAGTCGACCAACAAAACAGCAAAACAGAAGTCCTTCGAAGGGGTGCCCAACGGGACCGTGATCCTCGCGGAAGGGCAGACACACGGGCGCGGCCGGCTTGGCCGTAATTTTTTCTCGCCTGTGGGCAAGGGGCTTTACATGAGCTTCATCATAAGGCCCGAGTTCGATTCAAGCAAATCGCTGCTCGTCACCACAGCTGCTTCCGTCGCAGTCTGCAGGGCGATAAAAAAAGTCTGTGGGCTGGAGACTCAGATAAAATGGGTAAACGACATATTCTTTGAAGGCAGGAAAATATGCGGCATCCTAACAGAGGCCATCAGCAATTTCGAAAGCGGCCAGATAGACGCAGTCATTATCGGCATCGGCATCAATTGCCGCATCAGCCAAGAAGACATGCCGGAGGAGATTCGGGAGACGGCGGGCTCCCTTGCAGGGAACATCCCAAGGAACAGGCTTGCTGCTGAGATTGTCAACGAGATCATGGGCATCATGCGAGATTTCAACGAGGAAGGGCTGTACCCAGAGCATATCGACGAATACAGGCGGCGTTCAATGGTCCTCAGGAAAAACGTCCGGGTTTACAGAAACATAAAATCAGACGAATACTTGAACGCCACCGCTATAGACATTTCCGACGAGGGTGGCCTTATCGTCATTTACAGCGACGGCAGGAAAGACACCCTCACCACAGGGGAGATAAGCATCCGGCTAAAGTAGCCTCATCTGATGATCCTTACGGAAATTATCCCGTCGCACTGCAGGCGTCCTGCCAGTTCTCTGCCGTTGACCTCAGAATCGATGTCGATCATCGTGCAAGCGTAGCCACCTGCGCTTTTATTGATCATGTCGCGTATGTTGATGTCGGCATCTGCAAAGACGCTGGTTATCTTTGACAGCATGGCAGGCTTGTTCCTGTTCAAGATACTTACACGGCACACCGCCTGCGACTCCCTGAAATGCCCCATGCCGCAAGCCGGGAAATTGACGGAATTTGTGATGTTCCCGTTTTCAATGTAGTCAATGAGCTGCTCTGCCGCCATTGCAGCGCAGCATTCCTCGGCTTCCTCTGTTGAAGCCCCAAGGTGGGGGATGCAGATGACGCCTTCTTTCCCAAGCAGCTCGCCGTTTGGGAAGTCAGTTATGTATTTGCTGACAATGCCTGATCCAATAGCAGAAAGCAGATCGTCGTGGTTAACCAAGTTGTCCCTGGAAAAATTGAGGAAGCAGGCGCCTTTTTTCATCTGCGCAAACCTGTCTTTGTTGAACATGGCTTTTGTGGACTCCATGGCGGGGATATGGATCGACAAATAGTCGCAACGGGGGAGCAGGCTCTCCAAGTCCTTCACCACAGGGATTCTGTTCGAAAGGCGGTGCGCCGAACCCACGGTGATGAAAGGGTCGTAGCCAATGACGTCCATGCCAAGCCTCTCAGCTGCGTTGGCAACCATCACCCCTATCGCGCCAAGCCCTGCAACGCCAAGGGTCTTGCCCGCTATCTCGCTTCCGGCGAACCTCCCTTTCCCCTTCTCAGTCTCCTTCGCCACGTCGGATTTCAAAGTTTTAACCCATTCCAGCGCAGCAGGCAGATTCCTTGCCGCGAGGAAAAGGGAAGCAATCACGAGTTCCTTGACGGCGTTCGCATTTGCCCCCGGAGTGTTGAAGACGACGATTCCCTGTTCGGTGCACCTGTCCACCGGGATGTTGTTGACGCCTGCGCCCGCCCTGGCGATTGCCAAGAGCCGGCCTGGGAAATCCATGCCATGCATATCGTGGCTTCTCACTAGAATCCCGTCTGCTAAACGTGCGTCGTCCGTAAACGTGTAGCCTTCGGTGAATTTTGAGAGTCCGGCAGGGGAAATCTTGTTCAGCGCTGCAATTTTTAACATAATGACGCTCCTTTTTCTTTTTACGAATCAATCAGCCAACAATACTAATTATATCACTTTACGCACTTAAGGTAAAATGGTATAATTTAAAATGGTGCAATTCAAACGGCACAATTGGAGTTCAAAGAATTATTGGAGGTGTGAAAATTGGATAACAAAGAGAGAGTATTTAATTTTTCCGCAGGGCCGTCGATGCTCCCCCTCGACGTGATGGAGGGCATAGCCGGGAATTTAACGAACTACGCAGGCAGCGGCCAGTCAGTCATGGAGATGAGCCACCGTTCAAAAGAGTACGAAGCCATAATAGGCGACGCCGAGAGCAACCTTCGCGAACTTCTTGGAATACCCGAAAACTACAAAGTCATGTTCCTTCAAGGGGGAGCAACCCTGCAGTTTTCCATGGTTGCACTCAACTTGCTAAGAAAATCAAAAAAAGCCGATTACGTTGTTACCGGGACATGGGCAGAAAAAGCCGCCCAAGAGGCTGCCAAGTTTGGGGACGTGAGGATCGCTGCCACGTCGGAACAAGGCATGTTTACGTATATTCCCGAGGTCAAGAGGGAGGATTTCAGAGAAGACGCTGATTATGTGCATATAACGCTCAACAACACCATATACGGAACCCACTTCCCGTATGTCCCTGACACTGGGGGCATACCACTCGTCTGCGATATGTCGTCGTGCATACTGTCCGAGGAGATAGACGTGGGCAAATACGGGCTGATCTACGCAGGAGCACAGAAAAACGTAGGCCCCGCCGGAGTCACCCTCGCCATCATGCGTGAGGATCTTTTGGGGTTTGCCCCGAAATCCGCGCCAACGTACTTGGACTACAAAATACACGCGGACAACGATTCCATGTACAACACCCCGCCGTGTTTCGCCATATTCGTCGCGGGGGAAGTGTTCAAAAAGATAATAAAGGAGGGAGGGGTTGCCGCGCTGGAAAAAGCGAACAAAGAAAAAGCCGGCAAATTATACGGCTTCATTGACGGCAGCGAATTGTTTAGATGCCCCATAGCCGAAAAAGACCGCTCCCTTATGAATGTGGTTTTTTTGACCGGAGACGAAAGCCTCGACAAAAAATTCATTCAAGGAGCCAAAGAGGAAGGGCTCTACAACCTTGCCGGCCACCGTTCCATCGGAGGCATGCGAGCCAGCATATACAACGCCATGCCGATGGCGGGAGTCGAAAAGCTCATTGGGTTCATGAAAAAATTCGAAGAGGAAAACGGGAGGTAGGCATGAGGTACCTTATCGTGGTCCCGGACGGGGCGGCGGACAGGGAAACAGAGAGCCTAGGCGGCATGACGCCCTTGGAGGCAGCCGACATGGCATATACGGACAGCCTTGCAGCAGAAGGGGAGTCTGGGCTTGTCAAGACCATACCCGATGGAATCGCCCCAGGCAGCGATGCAGCAAACCTGTCAGTCATGGGGTATGACCCGGCGGTCTACCTGACAGGCCGTTCGCCTCTTGAAGCGGTGAGCATAGGTATAGACATGTCGGATACGGATGTTGCGTTTCGGACCAACTTGGTGACCCTTGAAGGCATGGGTGAGTACGAGAACCTGACAATCAAAGACCACAGCGCCGGCGACATCACGACCGAGGAAGCCGATGAGCTGATCAGAGCCGTCAACAGTGAATTCGAAAGCGAAAAGGTGAAGTTCTATACCGGCTTCAGCTACAGGCATTGCCTGATAGTCAAAGACGGCGGAGTTGAATTCGACTTGACGCCTCCCCACGACGCCCTCGGTGAGAGGGCAGGGGCCCATCTCCCCCGTGGCGGGGGGAGCGGGTTCATTGCTGATATGATGAAGAGGAGCTACGAACTGCTCAAATCACACCCAGTCAATGCTGCAAGGGAAGAAAAAGGCCTAAACCCGGCAAACAGCCTTTGGATATGGGGGCAGGGTAGGAAGCCCGCGTTGCCGCCTTATTACGAGAAATACAAAGTGACGGGGTCTGTCATATCGGCGGTGGATCTGATTAAAGGCATAGGGATATGTGCGGGCCTTGCACCCATCGCCGTGCCGGGTGCCACCGGCACAGTATCCACCAACTACGAAGGCAAGGCCAATGCCGCGATAGGCGAATTCAGGAGAGGGAAGCATTTCGTATTCATGCACATGGAAGGACCTGACGAGTGCTCGCACCAAGGCGACTTGGCGGGAAAGATGGAAAGCCTCAAGAGGATAGACCAAAAGGTGGTCAAGCCTGTCGTGGATTACCTGAAAGGGGAGGATGGGGACTTCAAAGTACTGATAGTCCCAGATCACAGAACCCCGATATGCATAAGAACGCATTCCTCAGAGCCGGTTCCCTTCGTCATTTACGACAGCACGAAAAAGCCGATGCGCGATGAAACAAGGGCTTTTACAGAAAAATCAGGGGAGAAAGGGAAATTTTTCGAGAGCGGCACCGCCCTCGCGGATTACTTTTTCTTAGGAAAGGGATAGAGAAGATTTACCCAAATGAAGAGAATTGTTTATGTATTAATGTTTACTTGGATGATGCTGGCATTTTTCCAAACAGCCGCATTTGCGGCAGAGAACCCGCCCGAGCTAATCGCGGAAACGGCAATTTTGATTGACGCAACGACGGGCGCAATACTGTATGAAAAAAACAAAGACGCTTTGATGGAACCCGCAAGCACAACCAAAATGATAACCTGCCTGCTGGCCATTGAAAACCTGCCACTCGATAAAATCGTTACAGTGGACGCCGAAACGCCGTTCACGGAGGGGAGCAGGATATACCTTGAAGAGGGAGAGGAGATAACCGTTGAGGAGCTGCTTTATGCGCTTATGATAGAATCAGCCAACGACACGGCGGTGGCATTGGCAAAGGAAATATCAGGGAGCGTGGAGGGCTTTGCTGACTTGATGAACGAAAGGGCACGGGAACTCGGTGCGAAGAACCCTTCGTTCAAGAACCCCAACGGGCTTCACCTTGAAGGCCATTTTGCCTCAGCCTACGACCTTGCCATGATAGCGAAAGCCGGCATGGAAAACCCTGTGTTCAGGATGTTCGTATCCACGTACAAGCATACGATCCCCGAAACTAACAAGAAAGTCGAAAGGTACATTTACAACACGAACAGGCTCATTTACGACGAGGTTACGAAAGTTTCCGTTAAGGGTGTCATGAGGCCGGCAAGGTACGAGGGGGCGACTGGGATAAAGACAGGGTACACGAGCCATGCGGGCGGCTGCTTGGTTTCCGGCGCAAAGCGAGACGGGACAGAGCTTATTGCGGTAGTGCTCAAATCCACTGACTTGAACAGGTACGGCGACTCCATTGCGCTGCTGGACTACGGTTTTGAAAATTACTACACGTACAAGGCGGTAGAATCAGGCTTGGAGTTGGAAGACTTGGAAGTGACAAGGGGGACGGTGAACCATGTCAGCGTTGAAATCAAGGAAGACATGTACTTGACCCTTCCGCGGGAAGCCTCGCCTGAGCTGGTGACCACTGAAGCCGTGATGGATGAAATAATTGTCGCACCTGTTGCAAAAGGGCAGCAAGTTGGGAAAATAGAAGTTTACGAAGGGGGCAGCCTTGTGGGCGAAATTCCGATTTTGGCGGCAGAAGACGTGCCCGAGGGCATGTTTCTGTCCAGGTTCGGAGTGGAGGACAGCGTATCGGCGGAAGTTGAGAAATACGTGGTTATCACAGCCGGCACAATTGTTTTCTTTTTGCTGCTGTTTGTGTCCCTCAGGATAAGGCAAAAGCTGCGGAGGAAGGCGCTCCGGGAAAAACGAGCGAGGGAAATCGCGGAGGACCGGGCACGGAAGCTGAAGGAACTGGAGCAGAGGCGGTGGCCGTATTGACTTGGGACATTGAGGAAAACTTGAAAAAACTCCCGGACAGCCCGGGAGTTTATATGCATAAGGACAAATTGGGGCAGGTGATATACGTCGGGAAAGCTGTTTCTCTGAAAAACAGGGTGCGCCAGTATTTCCGCGCATCCGGGAAAGCAGATATGAAAGTCAGGTCAATGGTTTCGCACATTGCAGAATTTGAATACATAACATGTGGAACCGAAATGGAGGCCCTCATCCTAGAATGCAACCTCATCAAAAAATACAAACCCAAGTATAACGTGGTTCTGCGGGACGACAAGACGTACCCCTACATAAAAATGACGGTCAATGAAGCATACCCAAGGATTTTCAAGACGCGGCGATTGGAAAAAGACAACTCCAGGTATTTTGGCCCCTATGCCGACGTGGCTGCTGTCAACGCTGCGATAGATATGCTCAACGAAATATTCAAGCTGAAGTGCTGCGCTGCAAAAAAGTTCCCAGCGAACTCAAAACCGTGCCTCAACTACCATATTGGCAGGTGCAGGGGGGTCTGCACGGGCAATGTCGACAAAGCTGAATACGGCAAAGCCGTCGGGCAGGTGGCAGAAATTTTGAGCGGCAGGAACAAAACCGCGATGGAACAACTGAAATCCGAGATGGAAAAGGCAGCAGATGAATTGAACTTCGAGAAAGCGGCTCAGCTCCGCGACCACATCGAAGCAGTGAAGTCGCTCGGCGAAAAACAACGAGTGTCGCTTTTGGGGCTTCCCGACACCGACATGGTGCTGACTTTAAGCAGCGAGAAATCCCAGTATGTCGTGCTGTTTTTCGTCAGGGAGGGGAAGCTGTCAGGCAGGGAGTCGTACCCGCTTTTTGCAGGGGAGGGAGAAAAGGCGAGGGACATTGCAGCCGCCTTCATCAAGCAGTACTACACGGATTCCGCAGTAATACCCAAAGAATTGATAGTCATGGAGGAAATGCAGGAAAGCGCACTCCTCGAAGCCTACCTGGAGAAGCTGTCAGGGCACGGGGTTAAGATCACGGTTCCAAGGCGCGGAGACAAAAAAGCTCTTTTGGACTTGGCGAAAAAAGACGTAGACGAGATGGCAAAGAGCATAGACGAAAAAGCAAGGATGCAGAGGGAAATAAAGCATGCGCTTGGCGCAGAGCTGCATAAAATACTGAGCGGTGGCGAAGGCGGTTACTCAGAGGGAGAGTACCGGATAGAATCCTACGACATATCAAACACGAACGGCGTGGACACGGTGGGGGGCATGGTGGTGTTTGAAGGGGCAGCGCCAAAGAGGAAGGATTACAGGAGGTTCAAGGTCAGGACGGTTTCAGGCGCCGACGACTACGGCAGCCTGCGGGAGGTGGTATACAGGAGGTTTGCACGAGCCCAGGCGGGTGATCCGGGGTTTTCAAGGCTGCCGGACCTACTGCTGATCGACGGCGGGAAAAACCAAGTTTCTGCAGTCGAAGCAGTCCTTGGCGCAATGAAAATCAACATCCCCGTTCTCGGCATGGTGAAAGATGAGCACCACAGAACCAGGGGGCTTGTCTACAGCGGCGAGGAGACAGATCTCAAATGCAACCCCGTGCTGTACAAATACATCGGAACCATTCAGGAAGAAACCCACAGGTTCGCCATCGAATACCACAGAGGGCTGAGGGACAAGAAAATGCGCTCATCGGCACTGGACAACATTGAAGGCGTCGGTGCAAAGCGGAGAAACGCGCTCCTTGCACATTTTGGAAGTATTGAAAGCATCAAAAACGCAAGTGCTGACGAATTGTGCCAAGTGAAAGGGATGACAAAAGCGGTAGCCAATAATATCATAGAATATTTTAATTGATAAAAAATCTCCAAGGTGTTATAGTGGTATTAGAGTTTGTAGTTTGTAGTTGGTAGATGGTAGTTGGTAGTTTGTAGTTTGTAGTTGGTGGTTGGGAGTGTGTAGTTTGTAGTTTGTAGTTTGTAGTTGGTGGTTGGGAGTGTGTAGTTTGTAGATGGTAGTTTGTAGTTTGTAGTTTGTAGTTTGTAGTTGGTAGTTGGGAGTTGGTAGTGTGTAGTTTGTAGTTGGTAGTTGGTAGTTGGTGGTTTGTAGTTGGTGGTTTGTAGTGGCTAGTTGGTAGTAGTGAAATGAGTATTGAATAAC
>WRJK01000108.1 GCA_009782285.1 Clostridiales bacterium | reverse complement strand
TGTCGCGATAATACGCGAGCGGTACGGTATCGCAAAGCAGGAGGAACCACGGCGGGATTATGAAGCGGTAGAGGAACTGCCCACAGAGCGTACGCACTCCATTGATCCTTGCTGTAGTGATCTGAGACAAATTGCAATTTCGTGTTTTCGATGGTAAGCAAAAACGCTCCCTCTCCGGCGCTCGGCTCAAGAAATGTCGCAAAAATGTCCTCGGCCTTTTCCTTGATTCCCGGGATAGTGAGCATCGTATCTACCACCCACTGAGGCGTGAAGACTTCTCCGTGTTTTTGAACACGCAGCTTTGACTTCATCAAGGGCGGCTTATCGTTGTCACGCATTGTGTAAGCGTGCTTAATATCCCCTAATTGTTCCATATTGTCCCTCTACGACATAGACTTCTGCTTTGCCGCTTTAGTCCTGCCATCTACCAATTGATAAAAATGTTGTAATTCTTGCTGTAATTCTTTTATGTCAGTTTTCGTTATTGTAGTATTTATACGTTTCCTTTCAGTATCCAATGTAATTGTAATTCAATTTTGATCATACAAAACCGTCACCAAATGTTGATTAATATACTACATTATACCAAGCCAAATTGAAAATTGCTAGACAATATTTTGTACCGCTAAGATGTTTTTTCAATTGTCAAAGACCACGCATTAAAACCCAAGGTTATCAACGCATATTTTTCTTTCATCAAACTCGTCTACCCATCCTATTTGGGCTTGATTTCCCAAATCCAGTAGCCGTCTTCACTTCCATATGTGGTATGAGGTTTATACTCAAGTGGCATTGTATTCATATTCAAGGCACTTTTTCTCCAACAAAGGGAAGTCGCAGCTATTTTCCATAAGCCCTTTGTCTTTTCCTAATAAGACACGCCTATATGTACGCTCTGCTAAGCGATGAATTACTTTTTGGTTTTTAATGCAATACCATAATTCTTGTGATAATAATGACCGGTATGCCCTGTTTGGTTCATCATCTATTCTACGTACAGTAACAAGCCCTTGTGGGATTGGGAACATATAGTTGAACCGGAGAGAGCTAACGGCTTTCCCGTTTTTTGCCTTGATAACGAAATTGTCGGGTTTCTGTTGCTTGAAGGAAGACACGGGCACATAATAATCAATACTGTTTATTTGCAGAACAACGCCACAAACGAATTTGGCTTTGTGATTGCTGTCATATGCTGCGTTTGGAACACGACTGAAGCCACACGTGGTTTTCTGATAGCACGGATAAGCTGAAAAAAATTCAGTTTGTCCATAAGACCTTCTTTTTGAACAAACCACAACTCAGCCTAATGGCAAGGAACGGTAAACCATCCCTTGCCATTAAGGCCACGTTTCAGGTAGTGGCGCACCTGTCATAGATGATCTGCGTTCAAAGTGGCAGGGCACTTGTCGTACAGGAAAATCGCCTGCATCAATATTATAGAAAATGCAGGAAAATCTGTCAAGGAGAATGTTATATTTCCCATTATATACCATATTCCGTCTGCTATAGCTTATGTTCACGACACCAATACCAAATCCTTCCTCTCCCTTGCTAGCGCAATCAGATCATCTGTAAACCCGCTGATGCTGAACAGTGCAAAATGGCTGCGGCGGTTGCTGTTCTTCCAGACGACTTGCCCTGCTTTGTGTTCCAATTCATTGAATACATCGGTGCCGACCTTTCTGTTCCAATACTTGCATTCGCCGAAAATGATGTCGCTCCCGCTTTTGTCAATCGCCACTATGTCGATCTCGGTGCTGCTGTTCCACCATCTGCCAACTTGATCAAAGTGAAAGCCAAAGGCTCCTTCAGCGTTTAGCTGCCACATTTTTTCAACGCAGACATCCTCGTAGACGTAGGCAATGTGCAAATCAACAAGGTTCGCCCTTATCTTGTTCATAACCAGCTCTTTATGCCCTGATTCAATGTAACTGAGGTTCGGGTAGATGAACCTGAACCAAAACACCATGAAATTATCCTTGATTTTATACAGCCCCCGCTTGCTTTTTTCTGGGTATTCCTCTGTAACAGGGATCTCCCTCTCCAAAATATCAAGGCTTGTCAGGGTTTTTAGGTACTTCGTCAGCCCTGTCTGCTTTATTTCAAGAGCAGCCGCGATTTTTGATAGCTTGCGGTTGCCCGAAGCTATGTTTTTTATGATCGAAAAATAGCTGCCGACTTCGCCGACCTCCCGCTGAAGCAGGAAATTCGGCTCATCGTACAGGAAGCTTGATTTTGACAATACATTGTTCTCTATTGCTGTGTAGATATCTGTTGAATCATAAAACAATTCAATGTACTTGGGCACACCGCCCGTTATGGCATAGTATTCGATCAATTCCTTTTCGGTTTTGCCCGGGAAAAACTCGTTGTAATGCAGAAACGGTATTTGCCTCAGCTTGATCTGCCCGGTCCTCCTGCCATAAAGCGGGCTGGCATAGCTTAGGGTTTGGCTCTCCATCATGGATACAAGTGAACCGCAGAGGACTACCATGACGTCCTTGTCTTTCAGTATTGTGTCCCATATCCTTTGGAATATTGAAGGAAAAGCACCGTTCGCCTTTCCAAGATACTGAAACTCGTCAATGATCATCAGTTTTTTACCATCGGCAGCGAAATCAAGCCACGTTTTGAAAATCACGTCCCAGCTGCCAATATCTGCGTTCACCAGAAGTTCGCTTCCGATTTGCTCAGCGACAATATTCTTGAACGCAGCCCTGTTTTGAATTTCGTTTTCTTCTGTGGCTAAAAAATACACAGCACGCTTGTTTTTAATGAATTCAGCAGCAAGCGCCGTTTTGCCAACCCTCCTCCTGCCGTAAAGGATAACAAGGGATGAACCCTCGCGTCTGTATTCGCTTTCCAAAAAACCAAGTTCGTCGTTCCTGTTGACAAAAGCTTTCACGTGTCATCGCCTCCTCACTCAAAATTATTATACTACATATTATAATAATTGCAAGTATAACTACGCGTTACCGCTTCTGCCCGTCCAAGTGCCCCTGCAGTATCAGCACGGCGGCTTGCTTGTCGATGACTTCCCTTCTTTTGCTGCGCCTGACGTCCGCTTCAATCAGCACTTTCTCCGCCATCACCGTGGTGAACCTTTCGTCTTGGTACACGATTTCAACATCTCCCATGCTGGAGCTTTTCATCTTGTTTTGAAGCATGGTTTTGAATTCGTACACCTTTTCGGTCTGCAGGCTGTCCGTGCCGTCCAGTTTTTTCGGCAGGCCGATGACCACCGTGCCGCAGTTGTATTCCTTTATCAGGTCGATCACCTTGCCGGCGTCTTTTCTTATCCCTACCCTTTCGATCGTGGCTATTCCCCGAGCGGTTATCAGAAGCTCGTCGCTTACGGCTACGCCTATTCTCTTGTCTCCTACGTCCAGTGCTATTTTTCGCATGTCGCCTCCAAGGTAACTGTATGCAACAGTATACTATAAAAAATCCCTGAGTTAACAGAGATTTTCACGGTTCCAAAATATTTAATTGTTTACTTTTTAAGAAAGCTGCGAAGCAAATCCTCCACCAAGTCGTCCCTTTCGATGTGCCTTATTACGTTTCTGGCATTGTTGTGGCTGGTTATGTAAGAGGGATCGCCTGAAAGGATATAGCCAACCATTTGGTCGATCGGGTTGTACCCTTTTTCATCAAGTGCGTTGTACACGGTCCTCAACACATCTTCTGTCGTTTTTGCCTCGTTCTTTTCTTGGCTGTTGAACATTATCGTGCTTCGATCCATCCTGTTCACCTCCCGTTTGCCAACATTATACACAAGTAATTGGATAAAGTATACGACTATTCGATATATTTAATATTGTTGTAACATATGCCTCAAATCAAGCCTTCCGCCACCGCCAAGGCCTCGCCTATCTTCGACGGGTCTTTTGCGCCGGCCTGCGCCATGTCAGCTTTCCCGCCGCCGCTGCCGCCGGCAGCGGCCGCTACCTGCTTGACGATGTTGCCGGCGTGGTAGCCCTTTTCGAGCAGGTCGTCCGTCACTGCGGCAAGGAACGTTGCTTTCCCGTCGTTTTCCGAAGCAAGTACCAGCACTGCCCCGCAGCATTTTGCTTTTATGTCGTCCGACAAGCTGCGCAGGTCGCCTATGCCGTAGCCTTTGAAAGACTTTCTTATGAGCTTGACGCCGTTGACAGCCGTTGCGCCGGAGATCAGCTCGCTTGCCAAGTCCCCCGCCGTCTGGCGCTTTGCCTCTTCGAGCTCTTTTCTCAGTGCGCGGGATTCGTCGCAGACTGCCGATACCCTTTGCAGGAACAGCGCCGGCAGCACCTTCATTTTTTCGGAGGCGGCTTTTACAAGCTCTTCTTTTTCGTTGAGCTGCTTCAGTATTTCCATGCCGGTTATGGCTTCAATCCTTCTGACTCCGGCAGCTACCCCGGATTCGCTTGTTATCTTGAAAGCGCCGATCTGGCCGGTATTCGACACATGGGTGCCGCCGCAGAGTTCCTTGCTGAAATCGCCGATCGACACGACCCTTACAGTGCCGGCGTACTTTTCGCCGAACAAACTCATGGCGCCGCTTTCTACAGCATCTTTCAGCGGCATTTCCGCAGTGTCGACTGGGCTGAAACTGTTGATTTCGTCGTTGACAATCCTTTCTATTTCAACCAGGCCTTCCTTCGGCACGGCTGCGTAATGGTTGAAGTCGAAGCGCAGCCCTCCTGCCGTGACGCTTGAGCCCGCCTGCTGGACATGGTCGCCCACGATCATGCGGAGCGCTTTGTGGAGCAGGTGCGTCGCTGTGTGGTTCTTTGCCGTGTGGTTCCTGTTCGGCGCGGAAACAATGCAGACAACTTCGTCGCCAACCCGAAGGATCCCCTTGCCGACACGGGACTTGTGCATGACTATGCCTCGGAGTTTGTTTGCTTCCGCCACTTCGATGCTGCAGTTGCCGCTTTGCATCATGCCCCTGTCTGAGGCCTGCCCACCGCTTTCCGCGTAAAATGGCGTTTTGTCCAAGACTATCAAGGCGGTGTCCCCTTCGCTTATTTCATCAAGGGGCTTGTTGCCTTCGCCGACTATGCCTATGACCGTAGCCGTGCCGGCGGTTTTGTCGTACCCGATGAATTCTGTGCTGCCCGCAAACATGTGATCCATGGCGTTTTCCGCCCATCCTTCGTCGAGATGGGTTTTCCTTGCTGCCCTGGCTGTTTCTTTCTGCCTTTGCATGTTCTCGTTGAATCCTTCGATGTCGGCGCAGCAGCCGTTTTCTTCCAGGATTTCTTGGGTAAGCTCCAAGGGGAACCCAAAAGTGTCGTAAAGCTTGAACACCTTCCCGCCCTCAAGGACAGTTTCGCCTGTTTTTTTCAGCTCTTCAACGTATTCGGCAATGATGGCGTCCCCTTGGTCGAGGGTTGCAGAAAACTTTTCTTCCTCGACGGCAATAATTTTATTTATGTAAACCTGCCTGTCCTCAAGCTCCGGGTATGCCCCGGCTGATGCGTTGATGACCTTCTCTGCCAGCTCATTAAGGAAATTCTCCTCAATGCCAAGCAGCCTGCCGTGCCTCGCTGCGCGCCTGAGCAGGCGCCGGAGCACGTAGCCCCTGCCTTCGTTGCTCGGGATTATCCCGTCCCCTATCATGAACACCACTGAGCGAATGTGGTCCGTGATTATCCGCAGCGAGACGTCCGTCTTCGCCATGCTGTTTTTATATTTTACCCCGGCGATCCTCACTGCTTCGTCGAGTATGTATTTGATGGTGTCCACCTCGAATATCGAATCCACGCCCTGCATGATGCACGCGATGCGCTCGAGCCCCATGCCCGTGTCTATGTTGGGGTTCGCAAGCTTTGTGTAGTTCCCTGCTTCGTCCCTGTTGAACTGGGTGAACACATGGTTCCAGAATTCAACGTACCGGTCGCATTCGCATCCGGGCCTGCAGTCAGGGCTTCCGCAGCTATACTTCTCCCCCCTGTCGAAGTAGACTTCTGAGCAGGGGCCGCAGGGACCTGTGCCGATTTCCCAGAAATTGTCTTCCTTGCCGAGGCGCACGATCCGTTCCTCGGGTATTCCGACCATGTTTTTCCATATCTCGAAAGCCTCGTCGTCTTCTTCGTAAATGCTGGCCCACAGCTTGTCCTCCGGCATTTTCAGGACCTGAGTCACGAACTCCCAGCCCCAGACCAAGGATTCCTCTTTGAAGTAGTCGCCAAAGGAGAAGCTTCCCATCATTTCAAAAAATGTGGCGTGTCGCGCAGTGTGCCCGACGTTCTCTATGTCCCCTGTCCTGACGCATTTCTGGCATGTTACCATCCTCTTTGCCGGCGGCGCTTCGACGCCTGCGAAATAGGGCTTCAGCGGCGCCATGCCTGAATTTATGATCAGCAGGCTCTTGTCGTTCTCCGGAATGAGGGAAAAGCTCTTTCTTTTGTAGTGTTCCTTTCCGGCGTAAAAGTCCATGAACATTTCCCTGAGATGATTCAATCCGTATTTTTCCATCGCGTCTGCCCTCCCAAATTATTCAGCGAAGGCTTTTATACCTTCGCCTGCGATTTGCTTTTACTACTTTACCACTATTCCGTGATAATTTCAACTGTATCTTGAATATTTTCAAATAATGTTTATAATAAAAATAGAGATTCTATATTGAAATGTGGTGATAAAATGTCCGTTTTAATTATTGCGACCCCTTTGTTCGACGACGACATGACTGTAAAAGCATACAAACTGTGCGACCACAACCCAGAAATCGCCCTTGACGTCAAAGGCGATTTTCGCGAAAAAAACCAGACGTACTACCTGCCGGGTTTGGATCTCATACAGGAAACGGGCCTTGCCCCTTTTTCAGGAGATTTGCCGCTGTTCGTGGAAGCGAGCCGCTTCCACCTCCTCACATGCATGGCTTCAAACAAGAAGCTCCCCCCTGAAAGGCTGATCCTTATAGTATCTGAGAATGAGGAGGCAGACGGCAAGCTCCTCATCGGGCTCGAGGGGCTCAGGGAGAAGGGCTACAGCCTCGCCGTGGGCGGCTGGCCAAGTGACGGCGCAGACAGCCCGTTGTTTGGCTACGCAGACCATATTATTCTTGATTACCAAGCCAAGCAGTTCGACAGGCAGTACAGAGAGGCAAAAACGAAGCTCCGGGGCAAGCAGGTCATCGTAACGGGCCTCCCGGACATGGAGTCCTACGGTACCTTTTCGGGGAGCAGGAACACCCTTTTCGGCGGCAGCTTCTTCAACAACCCCGTCACGGGAGGCAGCAGCGAGATATCTCCCTTGAAGGTCAACGCGCTGCAGCTGATGAGGCAGATCAACGATGAAGATTTCGACCTTTCCACAATCGCAAAAACCATTGAGAGGGACCCGTCGCTGTCAATTTCGCTGCTGCGGTTCATAAACTCAGCCGCAGTTGGGCTGCGGCAAAAGGTTGACTCGATCAACAGCGCCGTGGCCATCCTTGGACAGAAAGAAATCAGGCGCTGGGCCACGATAGCCATATCCATCAGCCTGTCCCAGGACAGGCCCAGTGAGATAACGAAGCTTTCCCTTGTGCGCGCGAAGTTCGCCGAAAACCTGGCGCCCCTGTTTGAACTGGGCATCTTCATGAACAGCCTGTTCATGACTGGCCTGTTTTCGCTGCTGGATTTGATCCTGAAGAAACCCATGGACGAGGCCGTGAGCGAAATCGCAGTGGACAACCTTGTAAGGGAAGCGCTGGTCGACCGCTCAGGCACCCTGTTCAAAGTCCTTGATTTCATATACGCATACGAACGGGCGGACTGGAACAAGGTGTCTATAATCATGATACAAGGCAGCATTGATGGCGAACGGGTAGGCCATGCGTTCATAGACGCCCTTGTGTGGTACAACCAATTGCTCGAGTCCATCGACGAAATTGCCGAGGATGGTGCTCTATGACGAAGAAAACGCTTGGGAGCACGGGGCTCGAAGTCACTCCAGCCGGTTTTGGGGTGCTGACCGTGGGCAAAACGCAGCTGAACTACACTGTGGAAAAAGGAGCTGATCTGATCCGCTACGCCCTTGAAAGGGGCATCAATTTTCTGGACACAGCCCAGTACTACGAGACTTACCCATATATAAAAGAAGCGCTGAAAGGAACCTCTTTTCAGCCTGTCATCTCGTCAAAGTGCCTGCGCAGCTCATATGGCGAGATGAAAAGCGCGGTGGAGGAGGCGCAGGCCGGCATGGAGAGGGACGTCATCGACATTTTCCTTCTGCACGAAGTCAGATCCGCCGCCGACTTTGAGCGCCGCGCCGGCGCATGGGAATGCCTGCGCGAAGCGAAGGCCAAAGGATCCGTGAAAGCCATAGGGCTTTCGACCCACCATGTGGACGTGGCTGATATGTGCGCGGGCATAAAGGAGGTTGACGTGGTCTTCCCCCTGATAAACTTCAGGAGCCTAGGCATCAGGAACGGAAACGAAGCCGGAACCAAAGAAGGCATGGCAGCAGCCATTAAAATGAACGCAGACGCCGGAAAAGGCGTCTTTGCCATGAAAGTGTTCGGTGGCGGGAATTTGACCGGCGAATACCTTGCCGCCTTGGACTACGCAGCCGGCCTGCCCGGACTGTCGTCTGTCATGGTTGGGTTTGGCTACCGCCACGAGGTCGACAGGATCGTTGAGTACTTCGAAGGCACCATCGACAGGAATTACGCGCCTGACATACGAGGCAAAAAAATCCGGGTGGACCCGGGGGACTGCGAAGGATGCGGCAACTGCGTTGAACGGTGCCCGAACAATGCCTTGTCGCTTGGCAGCCGCGGCATATGCGAAGTGGATCACAGCATTTGCATCACGTGCGGGTACTGCGCCCCGGCATGCCCTGTCAGAGCCATCATCATGTTCTGATCACGCCCCCGCCTACCACTTTGCCGCCGCTGTAGAAGACTATGGATTGCCCTGGGGCTGCGGCTCTCTGAGGCTCTTTGAAAACCGTTTTGACCGTGTCTTCGTCAAACTCGGTTACCACTGCTTCAGCGGGTTTTGCCGAGTACCTTATTTTTGCCTCGACGGCATAGCCGTTTAACCCCTCCGGCATTTTGCCGCTGCCGGACCTGGTGAAGAAATTGAGCTGTGAAAAAACTTCCTTGCTGAAAAGCTCCTCGTTTCCTCCAAGGGTTACCCTGTTTCGCCCACTGTCAATGCTGACTACGAACATGGGTTTCCCGAATGTCATGCCAAGGTTTTTCCTCTGCCCCACCGTGTAGCGCAATGCGCCCCGGTGCCTGCCGATGACGTTGCCGCCAATATCCACGAAATCCCCTTCCTCCGAAGAAAACCCGCAGGACGCCAAATAGTCTGCGTAGTGGGTGCCTGGCGGCAGAAAGCATATTTCCTGGCTGTCCTTTTTCTTTGCGGTTCCGATCCCTTCCGAACCCAAAAAACCCCTGACTTCTTCCTTTGAAGCAAAATCCCCAAGGGGAAAGGTGAGCCTGTGCAAAAATTGGCTGCCCAGCCGGTACAGCATGTAGCTTTGGTCCTTTGCTGCGCTTTTCGCCCTGTAAACAAAAAAACAGCCCTCTTCACTGTCGTAAGCTGCCTTTGCGTAGTGCCCTGTGGCGACGCAGCCGGCTCCTATTTCGTCCGCAACCGCCAAAAGATGCTTGAACTTGATGCGCGGGTTGCATATTGTGCAGGGGTTTGGCGTCCTTCCCTTCATGTATTCGCTGCAGAAATTGGAAATTACGGTTTTGCTGAATTCTCCCGAAACGTCGACGCATGCCAATTCGATGCCGATCTGGCGCGCCGCCTCCCTCGCTTCTTCAGCGCCGCTTCCATCGCCAAGAACATCCAAGAAAACGCCCGTGACCTCGTAGCCTTTGCTTTTTAAAATCATAGCAGCGGCTGTGCTGTCTACGCCGCCGCTGAAACCCACTGCCGCTTTCTGCTTATTCCCCATGCTCGTCGCTGTTAGGGTCGAAGCCCTCAAGCCCGGCGTAATGCTTCCCCGTCTTTTGCGCGTAGTCGTAAATGGCTGACTTGATGGCGTGGTCCGCTAAAACCGAACAGTGTATTTTGACGGCGGGAAGCCCGCCAAGTTCGTCCACAATCGTTTTGTTCGTGATCGCGAGCGCCTCGTCGACAGTCTTGCCTATCATCATCTCCGTGGCTACGCTTGAGGACGCTATCGCCGAACCGCACCCAAAGGTCTTGAATTTCGCGTCCACAATCCTGTCGTCCTCAACTTTTATCGAAATGCTCATCATGTCACCGCAGACAGGGCTGCCGTAAGTCCCTGTTCCGTCAGCGTTTTCGATTTCCCCCACGTTGCGGGGGTGCAGAAAGTACTCCATTACTTTTTCGTTGTACATTCCCATTTGCGCCTACCAACCTTTCCCGTTTGAAACAGACGATATTTCCCTGAGCTTTTCAACAGCCGCCGCCAGCTCTTCAACTACGTAGTCCACATCGCTCATTGTGGTGAAATCGCCCACGGTTAGCCTCAGCGAACCGTGGATGTGCTCCGGCGGTATGTGCAAGGC
>WRJK01000107.1 GCA_009782285.1 Clostridiales bacterium | reverse complement strand
GTTCAAAAAGGCAGAATGATTTTAATACAAGATATGACTGGTGGGTACATTAATATATCAATGTTTAAGTTTAATTTGGTTTTTTCTCCATCAGCAACAAATTCACTAAGAACGCTGCTTGATGATACTGGGTGTCCATCTACACAAATTCTTGATCCTACAAACTGGGGGGTGGTTTTTAATAACCATTCGCAAATATTGAATCCATCGCCTCTAGACGAGTTGATCAGCGAAAAAGGAGGGGGCAAGCTTATAATTAAAAAGCTTGTCCTCTATGTGCAACAGGCAGTGTGCAGAAGAGTCAGACAATCTCATAGTATGGAAGCAGCCGTAAGACCAAACTTGCGGTGAACAGACGAGCCGAACGAACCTGAGAGAGTAGAAACTAGAACAGATCGAGAATTTCGTCAAGCGCGAAGGCAGAAAGGCCTACGTGTGCGCCGGATGATATCCTGCACACACTTGAAGCGTAAAACCTGTCTAGGGAAACTGAATAGTTCCAGTTGTACCGATCAGCAAGCCCTCTGACGATTTTTCTTATGAATTCCGTGTCGCCGGCGTTTAAAAGCTTGGAATTGCCCAATGCCGTTCTTTCCATTCCCAGCATATCACTCAGCTCATCGATGATCGCTTCTGCCGGCAAGCTGCGCTTTTTTTCGAAATTATCGACGAAATGATGCCATATTTTCCGCTCGTTCAGGTCTTTGAATGCCAGCGCCCTGTCTTTTCCGTAGAACTCAACGGATGCAAGTTCGACGAACCAAATCATGAACGCGGCAATTTCTTCAGTAACGATACGCCTCAGCATATGCTAAATAAACAGCGACATGTCGGATTCTTCCGCATGTGCCAGCATGGCGGCTGCGCCGCCCAGTTTGACGCCGTCGATCAGTTCCTCCATCTTGATGCCCATCACGTCCATGCTCATGGAGCAGGCTACAAGCTCGACGCCGCTTGCCTGCGCCTGGCGGATAAGCTCTTCAAGGCTGTCCACATTTTTGCTCTTCATAACTGAGCGGATCATCTTTGCCCCAATGCCCCCCATGTTCATTTTCGACAAGCCCAGTTTCTGCGAACCCCTTGGCATCATGACGCCAAACATCTTCGAAACAAAATCTTTTTTAACGTGCACCTTTTCTGGCCGCCTGATGACGCTAAGGCCCCAGAACGTGAAAAACATGCTGACTTTCCTGCCCAGTGCAGCAGAGGCATTCGCCATTATGAATGCGGCAATGGCCTTGTCAAGGTCACCGGAAAACACGATGAAGTTTTTGCTGTCCCCGCCGGCGCTGCCTGCCTCCGGCTTTGCAGCAGAGCCAGCCTTTCGTATTTGCGACGTGCTCACGCCCTTGCTGCTTGCCGATCCCAAAAACACATGCCCTGTCCTGCGGCAGTAACCCTCAATGTCGCTGGCAAATGCGGGGTCTGTAGCGTGTATTTCTATAACCTCGCCATTTTCAGCGGCTCTCACAGCATCTGCAAGCTTGACTATCGGGCCGGGGCACTGCAGGCCGCAGGCATCTACAATTACGGTTTTCGCAGTACCTGCCCCATCTGAAGAATTAGGCAGCGGCGCAGTGCCCGCCCCGCATGAAGAACTAGGCAGCGGCGCAACGCCTGTCCCGCCGAAAACCGAGTGGTAGAGCCGGTAGCCCCCGCTTAAATTGAGGGCGTCAAAACCTTTCTGTGACAGCAGCCGCGCCGCAATGTACCCTTTCTGGCCGATTTGGCAGGAAATGTACACTTTTTTTGACTTGTCCAGCTCCGAAACCCGGTTCCGCAGCTCTTCCAGCGGGATATTGCAAAAGCCAGCCAAATGCCCGTTTTCGTATTCAAGGGCCGTGCGCACGTCTATAAGCTGGGCACTGCCGTCCCTCGGCAGGTCGTCAACGTCGTGCCAATGGAAATTCTTCACCCAGCCTGCCAGCAGGTTTTCCATAACATAGCCGGCAATGTTGACAGGGTCCTTCGCCGACGAATAGGGAGGGGCGTAGCACAGTTCCAGCTTCGTCAAGTCATATGCGGTCATGCCGCCCCGTATCGCAGCCGCCAGCACGTCGCAGCGCTTGTCGACCCCCTCAAAGCCGGTAACCTGCGCACCAAGCAGCCTGCCCGATTTCTTTTCAAATACAACTTTGATGCACATGTTGATAGCACCCGGGTAGTAGTTCGCGTGGTTTGGCGAAAAAGTGAAAGACTTGTCGTAGTCCAGCCTGAGCCGCTTTGCTGTTTTTTCATTGATGCCAGTGGTTGCGACAGTCATGTCGAACACTTTCAGGATTGCCGAACCCTGAGTCCCTTCGTATTTCGATTCAATTCCGCAAATGTTGTCTGCAGCGATTCGCCCTTGCTTGTTTGCCGGCCCAGCCAGCGGCACCGCCCCCTTCTGCCCAGTGACAAAATCCGTGACTTCCACTGCGTCGCCGGCTGCGAATATGTCGGGGTCGGATGTCTGCATGTGGTCGTTTACGACAATATAGCCGCGTTCGTTCACGTCGAGCCCCGCAGATTTCGCCAGCCGGCTGTCAGGGCGCACGCCAACGGACATGATCACCATGTCTGCGGAAATTTCCTCTTGGCCGACTTCCACATAAAGGCGGCCGGCGCTGCTGCGTATTGATTTGGTAGCGCTCCCCAAAACCAGCCTCACGCCGTTCAAAGCTAGATGCCTGTGGACTTCGCAGGCCATGTCGTAATCCAGCGGCGCTATCACCTGGTCTGCCATTTCCACAATTGTGACGTCAAGGCCGGTGCTTTTCAAATTCTCAGCCATTTCAACGCCTATGTAACCTCCGCCGAGGACTACTGCGTCCTTTGGCTGCTCATTTTCTATGTGTTCCTTGATTTTGTAAGTGTCTGGGATGTTCCTGAGCGTAAACACCTTGCTGCTGGCCGCTCCTTCTATGTTCGGGACCAGCGGGACTGCCCCCGGCGACAGGATCAACTTGTCGTATCTTTCCTGATAGGTGCGCCCGGTCTTGAGGTCTTTGACAGTGACGTTTTTTTTGCCCCGGTCGATCGCAGAGACGTCCGAAAGCGTCAGTGCTTGTATGCGGAACTTGGCTTTGAAATCTTCAGGCGTCTGAAGGGTCAGTGCTGATTTGTCCCTTATTTCCCCACCAACGTAATATGGCAAGCCGCAGTTGGCGTAAGATACGAACTCCCCGCGTTCAAACATAACGATTTCCGCAGTTTCGTCCAAGCGGCGCAGCCTTGCTGCCGCCGAAGCCCCGCCAGCCACTCCGCCGACGATAACGATTTTTTTCATGAAATTCCCTCCTCGCCTACGCTTTCGATTACAACGAAGTCAAACATTCCTAATATATTTATATTAATTCATTTTGCGCAGGGTTTCAAATAGAAAAATCAAAAAAACCGAGAGCAGTGCATTTTTTTTGCCCATGTGGTATAATACTCCGTGATGAAAAATACTATTTCGGAGGTAACAAACAACATGATTGACATAGCCCCGGTAGTGTTCAAGGACGGCAAGCTGCTGCTGCTTGACCAGACGCTCCTGCCAAATGAGGAGCGGTACTTGGAAATTTCAACAAAAGAGGACATGCGGGAAGCGATAAAGAGCCTGCGGGTACGAGGGGCGCCGGCGATAGGCGTCGCTGCCGCTTACGGCTTGTACGTTTCCGTCAGGGACGTCGAAACGAAAATGTTCGACGTGTTCAAAGACGAGTTTTGCGCGGCAAAGGAATACATAGGCAGCGCCAGGCCCACGGCAGTGAACTTGTCCTGGGCCCTTGAAAGGATGGAAAACAGGCTCATGGAGCTTCAAGAAAGGCATATATACGACATCAAGGAGCAGCTCCTCGCAGAAGCGGAGAAGATCAGGCTCGAAGACGAAGCAGCATGCCTTGCAATGGGGGAGCACGGGCTTTCGCTCCTTGCGCCCGGCATGGGCATTTTGACACACTGCAACGCTGGGACTATTGCTACGGCCAAATACGGCACTTGCCTTGCACCTGTTTACCTAGGGCACGAAAGGGGGTACAACTTCAGGGTTTTTGCAGACGAAACCCGGCCGCTCCTGCAAGGAGCTCGCCTGACTGCTTGGGAACTCTTCAAGGCAGGCATTGACGTGACCTTGATCTGCGACAACATGGCGTCGATCGTCATGAAAAACGGGTGGGTTGACGCAGTGGCAGTCGGGTGTGACCGCGTGGCGGCAAACGGCGACGGCGCGAACAAAATAGGCACGTCCGGGGTCGCGGTGCTGGCAAAAGAGTACGGCATCCCGTTTTACATGTTTGCGCCGGCTTCGACCATAGACCTGGCGACGCCGTCGGGAAGCGGCATAGAGATTGAGCAGAGGGACGGGGACGAGATACGCAGCATGTGGTACAAAAAAGATATGGCTCCGGCGGGGGTGAAGACGTACAACCCGGCATTTGACGTGACGGAAGCGAAATACATAACAGCAGTGGTAACGGAAAAAGGGATCATAAGGCCGCCCTACGAAGAAAACCTAAAAAAGGCCTTGGAAAACAAATGAGCAGAAAAAAAGTATACACGTTGATGTTAATAGCCACATGGTTCTGGTCAGGAGCCTTCATAGCGGGAAAGTACTGTGCACCGTACATTCCCCCGTTCACCTTGGTTTTTCTCAGGTTCCTGATAGCCTCGGCAGTCCTTTGGCCAGCCCTGAAGCTTTTTCCTATAGAAGAGAAATACCGGCTCAAGAAAAGCGACATGAGGTTCCTCGTAAACACGTCGGTTATCGGCATGTTCGGCTACCACGTCCTTTTCTTTGCGTCGCTGCACTATACCACTGCCATAAACGCTTCGATAATAGCGGCGGTAAACCCTGTGCTGACGGCAGTTTTCTGCGCGGTGCTGCTAAAGCAGTTCGTCAACAAGCAAATGCTGGGCGGGATACTCCTGTCACTGGCAGGCGTGCTGATGACGATTACCGGAATGAACCTGGATGTGGTCGCAAGCCTCAGCTTCAACCGGGGCGACATATTCATGATAGCCGCTGTGGCCCTCTGGTGCCTCTACATCACGGTCAGCAGGAAGCGCACCATGCCGCCGATACATTTTACGTTTTACAACTTTGTCATAACCGCCATCCTCACATTCCCGCTGGCGCTGTCGGAAAACCCGCTATCATGGATGCTAGGCGCCGGCGCCGCAGCGTGGCTTGCAGTCGCATACATGGCAGTTTGCCCGTCGGTGTTCAGCTACTGCGTCATGCAGGTGGGGATCAAAGAGCTTGGCTCGCAGCGCACGGCGGTTTTCTACAATTTTGTGCCTGCGTTTTCAATGCTGCTGGCGGTGCTGATACTTGGTGAAGCATTTGAACTCATCAAAGTTATAACAATGCTTTTCATTGTGGCGGGCGTCGTGATCTGCCAGACAGCAGGAGAAAGGATGGAAAAATCAAGGAAATGAACATATTCCAGAGAAACGCGAAAAAACTCGTGATCCTAGCCACCATAGCCGGGGCGGCTTCCGTAGTGTTTATAAGGCTCATCGAAACAAACCAGATGGTAATGGGCTTTTACCGGCTGGGCTTTGCGGTCATAATGTTTTCAGTCCCGATCATCCTTGGCGGGTACAAGGATTTCAAAGGGCTGACCAAAAAGGACGTCTTGTACTGCGTTTTGGCCGGCTTTTTCCTGTTCTGCCATTTTACTTGCTGGTTCACTGCCGTGAAAAACACCACCATAGCCAGCGCCGCAGTGCTGGCCTCCCTTCACCCCTTGGTGATACTGCTCGTGACCTACGTGTTTATGAAGCAAAAGGTGAACGTGAGAGCGATCGTCGGGATTTTGATAGCCCTGTCAGGAGGCGCAGTGATAGCAGGCTTTGACTACAGTTTTACAAGAAACGACATCTTTGGCGACGCCTGCGGGCTGCTTACTGCCGTTTTCTTTGGCTTTTATTTTCTCGTCGGGAGCAAGATGCGTTCAAAAATCCCCAACATTAACTACGTTTTCCTAGTGTTCGGGTCCTGCTGGGTGTTTTTCACCATAGCCATGTTCGTGACAGGCACGCCGTTTACAGGGTACCGGCCCATCGACTACTTTTGGATATTCGCAATGGCGGTGGTCTGCCAGCTGATTGCCCACGCTATGTACAACTGGTGCATGGGCTACGCCTCGTCCCTCTACGTTTCCGTATGGGTGGCAATAGACCCGGTTTTTTCAGCTGCCTTTGGGGTCGTGTTCTTCCACGAGCTTCCGGCTATTTGGCAGTACATAGGAGGCGCCATAGCAATCGCAGGGCTTGTGTACTACAACTGGGCAGAATCCAAATGACAAAAGGGGACGGTTCTCCTGTCATGACCAGCAAGACCCAAGAACCGCCCAAGATGGCTTGAAAAATACCGGCAGTTGCGGTTACATCAATTATGTGGATGAGGCGATGCTTTTTTCCCTCAATTCGGCAACTGTCATGCTAAACATCTCCTTCCTGAAGATGCCATGAATGTCGGTGAGTTCATAGGGATCTGTATGTACTGAATACACAGAATTTATTTCCCATTCGTCGCTTATTGGAATCAGCAGCAGTTGAACGCCTTTTTCCCTTAAGCGGCAAAACAACAACTTGGGGAACCCAGCCAAAAGCATTTGGCGTTTGCCTTCCCCGTAAAATACGAGTTTAAAGCCACTCATTTCCTATTGCACAGCCCAAAAAATCAACGGGCGATTTAATAGAAGCGACGACTGAATAATTGTCGGAAAAGAAACGTTCGCTGTCCTCTTTCATTACTACCGCTTCCCGCTTCCCGTCGGTCGTCTGCTCACCGTATATTATTGAATGCTCGCCTAGGTTGATTATCTGGTGAATTCTAAAGTTGCTTTTCTTAAATGTGGCAACGAGCTCCCCCTTCGGCCCAATTTTGTCTACTATGGCGTCGTATCTCGGACTTGCTTCGCCTGCTGAATCCGCCGCTTTTTGGTTTTTGCTCACGTAGCAGCAATCGCCCCTTATTGCGACGCTTGACACATGGTCGTTTGTCTCAACCCTCCACTGTTCATCGAGGTTCATGTCCAATGCTACCAGTATTGCCGGGTTATCGTCTAAAAAAGTCCAATCAGAAACAAATATGGGTGGACTTTCCTTGATGTAATGGTAGGAATTATTTTTGAACAACAGCAATTGGTGTTTTGCGTCATATGCCATTTCCGTTGCGTTAAAATCGTCAACCGTCGCTTCCCTTGTGACACCAAGTTCTGCGTTGAATGAATACACTTTGATTTCTCCGTCACAATAATATCCGTAGTTTTCGTAGAAAACATACTCGCCTTCATTGATTCTGGCATAGCCACTAAAATCGAACGGGATGTCAGTTTCTGGCAGGGCGTTCATGTTCTCAGCGCCTACTCGCATTATCCTGTTGTAGCTGCCGTAATCTTTTGCTTTCGCAACACGTTCACCGCTTGGTACCCTTATGCCGGTTTCAGCGCATGACGCCGATAACACGCATGTCAGCAAAGCTGCGGTGACTAATAGTGTTATGTGCAATTCCTTCTTTATCATATTCCCTCCTCCTCGCGTATACTGGGAGCTCATTTAGTAAACAGGCGCCATTGCGTCAAGTGAATGGTCACCTCGCCTTCTGCGTCGGTCAGGGCGACAAGCCTGTCAAGGAGGTCGTATTCGCAGCTTGCCGCTGTGCCGTCCGGGTACGCCGTGCTCGCCCTGTTCCCCGCCTCGTCGTGCTGTTCATCCGGCCACCAGCCCCAACCCTGCGCAAGCCTGACCTGTTTGTCCACGCTGTACGCGCCGCCGATGGCAACACACCGTTTGCCGTCAAAATCATAAACTTCTCCATCTTTGGCAAACAGCAATCCGGGGAACTCCGGCTCCCAATAGACCGCGCCGCCGCGCCATTCCGTTTCCGCGTAACCGAGCGTTTCCGGTCTTTCTCCCCGCCAAAGTAATTGATACCGGCGTCGCCTAAGATTATTAGCACATCGTCTCTCGTGCTGTCTACCGTATCGCAAAAAGCGGCTACCAGCTTAAAATCCCGGTGCGTGTCACCTGTGAGATAAATCATTGCAGCGCCCTCCTGTTTTCATATTGCCATGCCGTTTTATAGAGGGCAAGTGTGCGATTTTCACCGTTCCTGCCGCGCTCCCCGGATATGCTGGAGCCGCCAGAGCGCCATCGGGTGATTTTCTATGCGTTTGATAATCTCTCTGTCCTCAAACAACAGATCAGGCTCGTAATGCCCTTCGGAAACAGGTCTGTCCTCACTTTGTACGGCGTTATGTCCTTTATCCTCTCAAAACTAAATCCTTGTTCGGACACATCACCGGCGACGGCCATATAAAACACGGCGCACTTGCGAAGCAGTATATTGTCAGGTTCATCAAACAGGCCTAAATATATCATATTGTTCAGGTCGTAGAGGTCGCGTGGAGCCGCCCGGTCGGACAGCGCCACAATCTTGCTGGCGAATATCTCAACCGGGGCAAGTATGCGTACCGGGAACGGGACAAAAACTTCCGCTGTACGCGCCGTCATGGTGGCTGTCGGCAGAACATGGGAGCGCAGGGAGTAGTTGATCTCCACTTTGATGTTGTCCGAGTTTCCCGCCGCGTTGATAAACGAGTACACAAAGGAATCCAGTATATGCGTATTCTTAGATTGCCGGTGTTTCGTGAAACCCTCCGCTGCCATATACCGTTCCAGCAGCCCGCTTATTTTATCGCGCTTTGCCCTTGTTTCGTCCCTTGTCAGATTCTCGGTGAAGTCGAGGTCGATGTCCACGGACAGACGTGGGAGGTTGAACACGGTCAGGTTGATGGCCGTACCGCCTTTGAGCGCCAGCGATTCCCTTAGTTCGTCCGATTCGTTCAGGAAACGCAATATATCGGTCAGCCGGGTCATTTTCTCAAACGGAGCCGTCAGGAACCCAAGCTGCCGCGCCTGCTCGGTCAGTACAGCCTTATCATACGTCGGCATCGAAATTCACCCCTTTGTTCGTTATTTTCATTAAGTCGGGCGGCACGACAAGCCGCCAGCGCCGGTTGTACTCCATCTTGTCATATGCTGTGGGTTTATACAGATACCGCTTGCTCTTGCCGATCCGCGCTTCACAGGCGGCAAAAAAACTGTCGCTCAGGTTCCATGTGTCACGGTAATGCTCTAATATATACCCCGCTTTTTGGTACAGCACTTGTTTTCCGTATGCGGAGAGGTACGAGAGCAGCTTATCTTCTTTGACCAGCGGCATAAGTTCAAGGCAGCGCAGCAGTTCCTCCAACCCCATCACTTTCTCAAAATCGTGGATGCCGTCAAGAACGGTGCGCTCCGCGTCGGTCACGCGAACGCCGTCAGGCCGGGTGACTATTCCTTCGCTGATGCGTGAGCCTATATATGCGTAGGTGATACCCGCGTAGTCAAAGGGATGGAAAACCGTGTCGGATGATACTTCGACCTGATAGGACACCTGATTTGCGCAGCCATAGTATTCAAACGCCGCGTGATGGGACACATAGGACGATGGCGTGATTTTACCGGCTATGCGGAATTTGCTGACAGCCGGTTCTTCAGTCGCCAAGTCCACCGCCACATATAGTCCGCGCTTAACGCTTCGGATATATCCTTTTTTTTGATAATTTTGTACAAGCGATTCCGCTGTTTTCTTGTTTCCGGCCACCGTGTACAGTTCATCCGATGTAAAACAGCCCATTTTGAGTAGCTGTTCGTAATGCTTCATGTTCCCACCGCCTTTGATTGTGGTTTAATATTAGCATATTACCCCGATAATTACAAGGGTAACATTAGATTATTAAACCAGCCTTTTGTACGGTGTTTCATTGTACGGCGTTTTATCTCGCAAAACTTCTTTCTCGCTTCCTGTACTTCCCCGTAAAATACGAGTATAAAAACTGGCGAACGCTAGTTTTTCTTTTTTCCCAAATAACCATGTTTCTATTCCATTGGCAATAACGTTTGCGGCAATAGCAGTCAGTTGCCCACTGCCCAATGGATTATTGCAGATATATTTCTCAAAATACTCTCGCACTAGGTATCCCGGTACTATTACAACCATAGTAGGTACTGAACCTATCGTTTTGGAAAAAGAATCATCTGCATACCACGTTCCACCATCGTACTGAATAATAGGGTAGTCAAACCCGAATTTTCTCATATGGTCAATAAATTCTTGCAAGTTAACAAGCGCAGTCAGCCTTGGAACAAAAGAAGGATCAGGTGGCATTTCCGCCATACCTGCGAAGTAGTCATCTAAGGAAGAATCAGCTTCTGCCGAATAATGAAGCCATCCTTTGCTAGGCGCGTAGTAGGCCGCCAGCACCTGGTCGTAGGGGTGCCCGGTGTAGTCCTGCACCAAGTCGAGCTGCCTCAGCCGGCAGTTGAGCACGGCCTTTGCGGTCAGCGCGCCCCAGTCGTCGTAGGTGACGTAGCCCATGGCTTTGCCGTCTTTGCCAGCGGTTAGGTAGTCCGTGACGCCGAGCCTGTCCTGGTGGTGGTGCAGCTTGAGTATGTACATTACCGCCGGGTTGAACTCCCCGGTGCCGTAGTCGTGCTCCTGCAGCGCTGAGTTGAGCGAGAAGCTTTCCTCTGACACGAACTCGA
>WRJK01000106.1 GCA_009782285.1 Clostridiales bacterium | reverse complement strand
GGGGTTGCAACCGAGTACAGCATGATCGAAGGCGATGTGTTTGAAATCAACGGGCTCGACGTCGAAGGCTTCAACGGCTCAATGGTCCCTTATTTCGGGTTCAGCAAGCAATTCGGCCATTGGGAACTGGTGGGCGGCAACTCTGATGTCGCGTCTCTGGAAACAAACACCCTGACCGGCAGGGTAATGCTAACTGCGGGCGACGGGGAAGGCAAGGTGTATTTGAAATACGTAATTGACGAAAACAGGTACACCGCACACGAAATCCCCATTGGAGCTCCAAAATATGCAGCAAACGCCGACCTTGCAAGCACAGCTTACATAGAGATTAACGTCTCCGTCAAGCCCTTTGCAGGCAGGGTTTCGGCAACAGGGCGCATAATAGGCTATGTTGGCGACAGCGTAAACTTGCTGGACAGCGCAAGCGGCGTACGCACCCACGTCTTTGACAGCAACGACTTGGAAATCAGCGCACCTGTGACATGGCAAAAGCAATACCTGGACGGCTTGACGATAACCGGCAACAACCTGTCTTTCGACGCAGTCAGCCCGGAAGGCGAAGATTTTGCGATCAGGGCGTACTACCGCGACAAATGGTCCGACTGGGTGCCCGTCAAAGTGTTGGCAGCCCGTGCGCTGAGCCGTATCGACATCTCAGACGACACTGACCCGCCCGTCCTTGCAGACTACATTCTTGACGACGGTTTTAACACGTTTGAGCTGGGTTGGCTGACCGTCGCTGCACAGGACCAGTACGACGAGCCATGGCTACTTGACCCAAGCGACATCATTTGGTACTACGACAACGGCAACGGCCCGGTGGCGCTTTCCGGCAGCACTCTCACCGTTGCAGAGCCAGGCACCTACCTCATCTGGGCAGAATCCGGCGGCATAGCGTCAAACAAGCTGACCTTGAAAGTAGATCCGGCTAGAGCGCTCCACGACCTGTATATTACAGACGGGATCGGCCTTTTGGACGAATACATACTGAACGACGGGGTCGACATGTTCAACCTGAACTTGCTCGACGTCAGTGCGCTCGACCAGTACGGTGCACCGTTTGCCATAACTGCTGGCGACTTGACATGGTACTACAATATAGACGGCGGTCCTGCCGTGGAGCTCCTAGGCAGCTCGCTTGTCGTAACTGAACCCGGTGCCTACCTCATCTGGGCAGAATCCGGCGGCATAGCGTCAAACAAGCTTGACCTTCTTGTGAAAGACGCAGCAGTAGTGGTGGGTATAACCATTTCAGGCAACATCCCGACCCTCAACGTTAATCCCGACTTCTACAACCACACGTTCAACTTACGCGGGCTGACGGCAACCGCGCTGGATCAGTACGGCAGGAGCATCACCATACCGGCTGACGCTGTTTGGGTTGTCGCAGAAGGCGATCTGTACGCATCCATAGCCGGAAGCGTCATATCCGGAAACGTGCAGGGCGAAGGGAAGGTGCGGCTGGAATACGGCGACGTCAAGTCAAACGAATTGCCATTCAACGTAAAAACACTGCCGTTTGCATTTGAACTGTTCCAGTCTGAACTGTCCGATTATGTAATAGAAGGCATGCCTTATGACCTGCTTGCAGTTGCGCTTACCGCCAAAGACAAGTGGGGCGAAGCCTATGCCATCACTGAAGCTGAAATTGCAAGTCTAGTGTGGGAGATGTCCCTGATAGCTCCCGGCACAGTGGCAGATTCTGACATAACCCTTGCAGGCTCTACGCTTACCGTCGCCGAAGGCGCGGTGGAATATGCCGGAACAGGCACCGTTGTATTAAGCGCAACCCTTCCTGACAGTGGCAACGGAACGCCATCTTCTGCGATGGTAGTATACCTCGAAGTGCGCCAAGCGCCAATTCCAGTAGAGCTCACAATCGGGCTGGCTGACGAAAACGCTGTCCTGCGCGAAGGCGAAAACAGGCTCGTTTCTGAGTTCTTCACTGTATCGGCAATAGACCAGTACGGCGAAGACTACCCGCTGACTACCGCCGACGTGGTTTGGGACTCGGACAACGACAGCGCGTTCCAGATTGAAAACAACGCGGTTATCAAGGCAGTGACTGAAGGCGAAAGCGCGAACATCACTGCTTCGATAGACATTGTGAAGTACGGGACTGACCCGGACGACTACAAGATCACCGAGGACGCCACCATAACCTCGAACGAAATCCAGCTAACTGTTCCAAAGCCGCGCCGTGTGAGTTCCATTAGCTTGTCGAATGTGCCGGGCACAGTTCTTTTTGGCAGCACGTTCAACGTAAGCAACGCTGTATACACAGTTTGCGATACCGATGGGGTTGCTTTCACAAAAGACGAATTGGCAGCTTACCCGGCCATGGTCGTCTACAGCATAGACAAACAAAGCACCGAAGCAGTCTTGGACGCTTCCTCTGGTCTGATCAGGTTTGGCGACAAAGCCGGGACTGTGACTTTGGTGGCTATGGTAGTTAACAGCACCTCTGGAAACAAGCTAGTTGAAACAAGCGTCGACATCAATGTCTGCCCCTACGCAATAAGCACCTTAACACCGACAACGGTTAGCCTCAATTACAAGGGAGGCAGCCAAAAGTTCACCTTGACTGGAGAGAATTTGCCCGATGGCATAACTTTGTCGGCCTTTGCCTCTAACGGGGACAAGGTTGATTCCATTTCTGGAACGGCAGTTGGCAACAAATCCCAGCAAACGGCAACGCTCAACTTCCCGGCTAACAAAGACACAAAAAACAACGTGGTTTACACTGTGAAGATTTCCTTTGACGGCGGCACAAGCTACGAAAACGCACCTACCGCGACAGTAACTGTTACTTATGACAACAGCGGCGGTGGCGGCGGTGGCGGCGGCGGTGGCGGTAACAGCCAAGGCCCCAGGGATACCACCATCGTAGAGCCAACAACGCCGTTGGCTCCGCTGAACAGCTTCGCCGCTTTCATCGAAGGATTTGAGGACAACACGTTCCGAGGAACTTCCATGATCACAAGGGAGCAGTTCGTCACCATCCTGTTCAGGCTGAAGAACGCGGCATTGCCTACGGCAGACCCGGACAACCCGACGTTCGGCGATGTAGCTTCTGACAGGTGGTCTTACGACGCCATAGAATGGGCATTCGAAGCAGGGATCGCAGAAGCGGACGGAGACGGGAATTTCTGCCCGGCAGATCCCCTTGCCCGCGCTGACATGGCTGTCATGTTCGTGAAAGCTGAAAATTTGACAGAAATGGCAGAAAACACATTCAGCGACTTGGATGGGCACCCTGCAGCTGGCGACATATTAAAAGCTGTGCATGCCGGCATCTTCGATGGCTACCCCGACGGCTCGTTCGGCCCGGACGGCAGCTCCAACAGGTACGAAGCAGTGACTGCACTGGTGCGCTATCTGCTGGGCGGAGAGCCGACAGACGACATGTGGCAGAGCCTCAGCATAACATTCACTGACGTTCCAAGAAGCCTTTGGGCGTACAAATACGTTGTGCTGGCCGTGAACGGTTATGCCGGTGTGCCAAAGCTCGCGGCACAATAGGCAAAAGAACCACAGCATCCATCAGATACAGGATACAAAAGGCCCGGCATGCCACCATGCCGGGCCTTGGCTTGCCATCAATAATAACCAGTCGCATGCAGATTGTCAATGCTTCCAAACTCCCCACTGTTTGCGCCCGCAACTGGCTTCTTTGAAACAAGCAGCACCTCGAAGCCGCGGATATGGCAAGCGTACCCCTTCCCCTTGCAATAATCGTAGGCAAGCCTCATCCTGCGTTTTATCTCTTCTTCATTTACCCTTCCCTCAATCGTATCAGCGCAGGTCACAGGATTGTAACTGTACGCAAAGAACTGACCTTCGTCAAACGGCAGCCTTTCCCATAGAATAAGCGTCTCCCAAAAATCTTCGATTGTTTCGGAGGGGAACCCAAACAGAATATGGGTGCTGATCCAAAGGTCAGGCGACACCCTGCGCAGGGCGCAAAGTGAATCCCTGATTTTATTGATGTCGGAAAAGAGGTGCATCAACGCAAGCAGCCTTTGGCTCAGAGACTGCACAGGAACCACTACGCAACGTATGACATGGCTTTGAAAAACCTTCACCAAAGGGTCGAGGTGCTGCCAGAGGCACTCAGGGTTCAGCCCGTTGATGATAATCGAATAATCCGTATTGCTGTGGTTTTCTCCGCAGGAAACCATCTTCCTGAGCATCTGCGCAGTATTTGACGCCTCATTCTCCGAAACCCCCAAAATAGTAATGTATTTACACCCCTTGTCCAGCCCGTGCTTAAATTCCTCAATGCACCGTTGGCTGTCAGCGATTCTTATGCTGCAGCTCTTTTCCGCGTCCACGGCCCTGAAGAATGCAACCGAGTATTCGCCGAAAATTGCAGTAGCGCTCATCTTCACCATGGCCCTAAAAAGGCGCCCAACCCCTGGGATTGTTGCCAGTGACATTTTCTGTTTCATGCAGGTTACTTCCTCTACTGTTTTCTGTTTCAATTATAGAATACGGTAACATCAAAAAACAAGTGACTTTCGTCACTGTTTTACATGACAAAAGTCACTGTTTTTCTACTTAATTTCACCAAATAATTTCTATAGCCCTGCCTTGATCCCCAAAACAGCGAGTTCCCGGCTGTTTTTGCAGCCAAGTTTCGCAAACATGCTGCTGATGCAGTTTCTGACAGTGCCTTCGGACAGGTACAATTCTGCTGCAATCTCTGCGTTCTTGTTGCCCTTCACGATTAGCTCCAGTATCTTGCGCTCAGTGCCGGTAAGAACGTCCAGCGCCTGCTTGCTTTGCAAGGCTTCGCGTGCATTCTTGCCTTGTTTTTCGTAAATAACCCGGTCTAGCATCACAAGGCCGCCTACTGCGTGTTTGATGGCATTTGCCAGCTTTACAGAGGGCAGCCCTTTGAGCAGGTAACCGTCAACCCCGTATTCCTGCGACTTCATCACATAATCATCGTCATAAAAAGTCGTTAGAATCAGTATTTTTATTTCTTTTCCATTTTTGGCGCAAAAATCCCTTATGCGCCTAGCCGCTTCCAGCCCGTCGATGCCTGGCATCTTGATGTCCATCAGCACCAAATCCGGCAGAGAGGACATAGCCAGCTCTACCGCCTCAAAGCCGTCCCCCGCTTCGCCGACGATGCGGATTTCCGGGTCTGTTTTTAGTATGTTCGTCAGCGACAGCCTCACATCCCTGTCATCCTCAGCTATGACTACATTTATCATCCTTAATCTCCCCCCCTTTAATATATTGGAATCTCCGCGCGTATTTCAAACCCGCCGTTTGCACGAGACCTAAACCTGATCCCGCCGCCAAGCTTTTCTGCGCAGCCTTCCATAGCGTTCAAACCGTTATTTTTGTATATTTTATCGCATCCAAGCCCATTATCCACCATTTCCATCCTGAGCATGCCTGCAGAGATTTCCAGTTTGATGACAATTTCTTCTGCCTTGCCATGAATAACAGCGTTTGTTAGCGCCTCTTGGCAGGAATCGTACACGAATTCTTTCAGGCTGGTTGGCAGCGCCTCCAAATCACCGAGAATTTCCAAATCCGCGCAAGTCCCGGCAGCTGAGGTACGGTTTATAACCGACCTGATCATCGGAACCAGTCGGGTTTCATTGAAATTGACCGGCGTAAGCCCCTCCACCATTTTTCTCAGCATCATGAGCGACGCAGCAGTGGAATCAGCCGCCAATTCCATAAAAGGCTTGGCTTCCGCAAGGGTTGGCTTCTGCATCGCCAAATTAGTGTTGTTAATCGAAGCGATGAGGCGGTTGCCCATATTGTCATGCACAGTGGATGCGATCCTTGCCCTTTCTTTTGCCAATGCAAGCTTCTTAGCCTCTGACACGTCGGTAATGGTTATCAATTGACCCAGTATTTTGCCTCTGCTGCCCATTACGTTCCTTACTGATATTTCATAGAAGGCACCGTTTTTTTCAGCCGCAATGCCGCCAATTTCGCGACGCTCCTGTATGTACAAGCTCAACTCGTCAGAAATCTCGTCCGCGAAAGCTAGGAAATCCCCTTCGCGGTTGCCAAAAGCCGCAATGAACTTTTCGTTCACGTTGACCAAACCGTCGGCTCCGATAACCGCCATGCTTTCCTTGGTTACATTGAAAACATTCCAGACAAGCGGGGACGTGGCGTTGAAGAACTGTCTTTTATGAGCAAGGTAAATCATTACAATGCTCAGCAGCGAAAACGCCAGCGGAGTTAGGTCAAGCGACACATCGCTAGACAATTTGATGTAGTGGAGGACAATGGGAAGCCACAGCGCAAACAGCATTGCCGCTTTTTCAACCGGTTTGACAGAACTGTTTTTTCGAAACCAGCCGAAAAGAAAGCAAAATATTACAATAGTGCAGCAGAGCGCCGTAACCCCCGTCGCTTTCTCTAAAGGACCCTCATAGTCCAGGCCGTTGAATCGTTTGTACGGAAGCACTTCCTCTATGTAAAGCTTGAACATGTCCGAAGACACGGGAAAAAACAGCGGCAAACTCAACACGCACGGAACTGCCAGTATCAATGCGAACAGCCAACGGTTCTTCCGAGACAAACGTTCCGTATAGTAGAGCATGGTGATCAGCCACATTGGCGCCATGAAATTAATGCAAACCAGATTTCCCCTTATGTTGAAAAGAGATTCGGCAAATGTGGGCACCACTCGCTCGCACAAGGCGAAAAACAGCCACAGCAAAGTCACTGCCTGCGTGGCTGCAAAAGCCGTCCTGAACTGGGACGGTTTGATTTTAACCACAAGGTAAAACAGGATAAACAAAAAAAACATCGCTGGTATTAGGTAGGACGCGACCATTAATTGCGTATTTGAAAACAGATCCATAATTGACATAATCCCAGTACTGCCCCTCTCATCGGCTCGTCAAAACTGATGATATCACATACCGGTTACGATTTCAACATAATTTTACATGTTCTTTACCGTTTTAGGAAAGAAAACTTCACAAAAAGCATCTAGAATTTCTGTAGAAAAGCGCCCGGCAAGGTAAACCAAACCTTGCCGGGCGCCTGCCCGTTAAACGCCTGTCCTCAGCTTGCCAGCTCCTTGAGCTTGACAACTGCCGACGCAGCGTCAAATGCGTAGCTGGCGTCCATGTCGTCTGCGAATTTCTCAGTCACAGGGGCGCCCCCCACCATCGGCTTGATTTTACCGAACAGCCCCTCGCTTTTCAGCAAGTCGACGATGACCTGCATCTGCTTCATCGTCGTCGTCAGCATGGCGGAAATGCACACGTAATCGGCGCCTATTTCCTTCGCTTTTTCGACAAAGGCTTCCGCAGGGACGTCAATCCCAAGGTCAAAGACGTCGAAGCCCGCGCCCTCAATGAACATAGCCACGATGTTCTTCCCGATGTCGTGCTGATCGCCTTGGACGGTGCCGATGACCACCTTGCCCTGGCTTATGGCCTCGCCAGTGTCGTCAATAAGCAAGGGCTTGATAACATCGAGCCCTTCTGCCATCGTCTTTGCCGCCATCAGCATTTCAGGTACGAAAAAGTCTCCTTCGTTGAAGCTCTCCCCTACCAGTTCCATCGCTTTCATGAACCCGTCTTGCAATATGTCCTTCGCCGGCAAACCCTCTGCCAGCGCCGCGTTGACTAGGTCTTTGATTTCGGACATCTCGTAATTGTACACGCAATCGCATATTTTTTTTAGCATAATCTCCTCCTGCCCCTATTTCGGCTGATCCAGCAAACCCGGCACTTCAACGCCGAATTCGTCAGCTGCCGCAAGCACGATGTCCCGCAGCTTGCCGGCGACGTCCTTCGGCAGCTCTGCCGGCTTGTGGGTTTCCAAAATCTTGCGGGCTTGCTCGTCTGCCCGCTCTGCAAGGCCACGTCTCCCCGCAAGCTCCCACTGGGCGTAGGGCTGGCGGTCGAACAGTTTTGTCTGGGCTTGAAGTTTTCGCATGTACTTCAGAGTGTGCGGCTCTGTAAGGAAGTGCCCGCCGGCGCCTACCGCGCGGATTACTTCCATAGCCAACGTCTCGTCGGTAACAGGTATCCCTTCAAGCAGTCTTCTTGTCATTTTGGCGATTTCATTGTCTACGACCAGCTGGCCAAAATCCAGCGTCATGCCAAGGTCGATCATCCCCAGCCCGTAGATCATGTTCGCCCCGGCCAAGGCTGCAAGCTGCATGGTCATGGTTTTCTCATGCCCCGCCTGCTCGTCGCCAAACTTGCTGTCCGTCTACCCCCCCGCTATGTACGATGGGAGGTTGTAGTACCTGGCCAGCTTCACCACAGCTGCGCTGAGCATCGCAAGCTCCGGGCACCCGACAGTCACAGCCGCCGTGCGGAGGTCCATGATCGTCGTCGAGCTGCCGTACAGGTTTGGTGCGCCTTTTTTCGTCAACTGCCCCAGCACTATTCCGGCAAGCACTTCGGCGTTGTGAACCACCAAAGTCGCTGCCAACGTGACCGGCGCCGTGCTGCCTGCCATCACCATCGAAAGCACAGTGCATGGAACGCCGTTTTCAGCATATGCTATTATGGGTTCCGTCGTCTCGTTTGATATGGTCAGCGGACTTGTGGGGCATACGACGGTGGACGTTATGGGCCGTTTTCTCAGGTTCTCCTTCCCTCCGGACACCACAGCCGCCATCTCCAGCATTATCTCTGCCTCGCGCTTGCCGTGAGCCGACTGCCCACTGTGCTTGGAACAGTTCGTCACCATTGTTTCATAGCTTGCGATGTTTGCGATTGCATCAGGCATGTCCCTGGTTTCAACCGCCACGTCCAGCAAATCGTACTCGCCCAGCGCATCAACCAGCAAGGCCACGTTCTTCTGATCCACCATCCTCGACTCCCGGTATTCCCCGGTGTACACGTCTACCACGTTGACGCCCTTGCTGAAATTGCAGAAATGGACAGCCGTCCCTTCCATGGTGAAATCGTTTTCGCCGTCCCGGGCGGCAAAGAGTATGCTTGAAGGCGCGGATTCTATCGCAGCCTCCACTATCCTTGCCGGTATCCTCACCCTGCCTTCTTTTGCGTCCACGTCGCAGCCGCCGGCGCTGTATATCTCCTGCGCCATCTTGCATTTCGTCTTAATCCCTTCTTGGGCAAGCAAGTCAAGAGTCGCCGCGTGGATCATGTCCATCGAGACGCTGTCAAATATATTGAGGCCGAAGCCGTTGATCTTCTCGTCGCCTGCCCAAAGTGATCTTCTTGCCACAGAGTTACCTCCTTCTCTTCTTTCTCGTTGCGCAGTTTATTTTAAGCCTGCGCGCTCTTTAAACCTCTCGACCGAGTTTATCTTGATGCCCAATGCTTCAGCTATCCTGAACTTCGCCTCCATACCTATGTTGGACTCCGCGCAGGGCTCTATGTGAATAAGGCCAAAACCTCTGTCTTCCCTTATTTCGGACATCGTGATAACATCGCATATTTCGAGGGTGGAAAGGCCCAGTTTGTCAGCCACGTACTGCTTTGCCTCCTTGATTCGCATCTTCTTTGAGATTTGCATGCGCATGACCATGTCTCCAGCCGTGCGCGCGCCGCCCATTCCGGCAGCGATCTCATGTGCAGCTTCCGTGCCAAACGGGTCCCCTACGCCTATCTACAACCCGTCAATTTTGCAGATTTCAATCATGCATTTGTCAGCCCTGGACACTATGTCCACAGGCAGGTTTTCACTCATAGGCATGCCGCACACGCCCATCCCCACGTTTGCGTGGAGCGGAATGCTCGCCGCTTCGGAGCATGCCTTAAGGAATGTGCACACTCTGGCAATGTTCCACGGGAAAGTCATGTTGCTGTTGGTGTTGACAACAGGCCCGAATATTGACGCGCCCGCCTGTTCCGCAAGCTTAACCTGATGGTGCGGGTAAAGCCCTGCCAGCCTTTGGCCCCTGTACTCGAGCCTCCCGTGCATGCCTAGTACAAACTCGCCTGCCATGCCGATTTCAACGCCAAGGTCAGGGAATTTTTCTTTTATTGTCTCCGTAGCAAGGAGCGCTGCCAGAAAGTCCGCGTCCCCAGCAGCGCCGCAAGTGTCAAGGTTGATGCCGTCAGCCCCAACGTCGTAGACCTGCTCGGCCACATACACTATGTCCTTTACCGCATGTGAAACCGCTTCCTCCTGCGCCGCCATCGCCTCCTTGACCTTCCCATCAGGCAGCAGCACCGCCCAGTTGTCTATCGGCCCGTCCGGTTTTGTGTAAAACCCAAGGTTTGGCATCGCCCCATAAAACAGCGGCATAACTGTCCTGTTAAGCGCATGCTTCAGTACTGCTGCCTCGCGCTTGGCCACGCCCTTGACTGTTTTATAGTTGTAGTCTTGAAAACCAATGTCCACGGAATCAGCCCCAAGCACCCTCTCGTGGATCATGGCGTTAATGCTTCGATCCACTGGTATGCCGCATTTCGTGCTTATTTTGTCTGCGCCAGAATCGCTGGTCGACACTATAGTGTCCTCAGGGGCAACCCCGACAACGCCGCCTGGCATCGTACAGACATCAAAGATATGCTCCATCTCCGCTTTTGTCAGAGGGTCAATCTTGCCTCTTCTTGCCGCGTCCGCTACGCCGCTTTCTATGTCTTCCCTAATCTCGGCTTCCGTCATATAGACGATTGACCCGTCGCCCATAC
>WRJK01000105.1 GCA_009782285.1 Clostridiales bacterium | reverse complement strand
AGATAGAATCCAAGAGGGCGGACAAGGCTTTTCCTGTGAAGTCGCCGGACATAAGCAGGATAATCGGCGCAAAAGTACTTGCCGGCTGCTTGGAGCTCAAGGTGGACGTACACAACCCCGACTGCATCCTGTACGTAAACGTAAGGAGGGGCAAATCATATGTGTACGAACAGAAAATACCGGGCTTCGGAGGGCTGCCGCTGGGAACGAACGGCAAGGGGATGGTGCTCTTGTCAGGCGGGATAGACAGCCCGGTGGCAGCGTTCATGATGGCTAAGCGCGGCATGCTCATCGAAGCGGTGCATTACCATTCCTACCCGTACACCAGCGAACGCGCCCAGCAGAAAGCTGTTGACCTAGCGACGATCCTGGCGGAGTATTGCGGCAGGTTCACGATGCACATGGTCAACCTGCTGCCCGTGCAGGAACAGATAGCCCTCAATTGCCCAGAAGAGGAAATGACCGTCCTCGTGCGGCGTTTCATGATGCGCATAGCAGAAACAATTGCAAAAGAAAGCCAGTGCGACATGCTGATAACAGGGGAAAACCTAGGGCAGGTTGCCAGCCAGACGGCTCAAGCCTTGGTGGTAACAGACGCTGTTGCGAGCATGCCTGTCATGCGCCCGCTGATAGCCATGGACAAAATCGACATAATCGAAAAAGCGAGGGAAATAGGCACATACGAGACTTCGATACTGCCCTACGAGGACTGCTGCACGGTATTCCTCCCGAAGCACCCGGTCACGAAGCCAAGGATCGAGAGGATACTTGCGTCGGAAAACAAACTCGACGTCGAAGGATTGGCCTGCCGCGCCATTGAGGGCAAAAAGACAGTCCTTTGTTCTACGAGCACTTGACGAAAAGGAGCTGAAGAAATGCAAAGAAAAACAAGCATCGTGGGCATTCAACTGACGCCTTCTATGGACAGCGAAGAGAACCTGAAGAACGCCCTTGCGCTGGCTGACGAAGCCTTTGAGGCGTACAAATACGTCGACATGCTCGTTTTGCCGGAGTATTTTTACCATGTCATACACAGGAGCGACGCCGGCAGGACCGGGCCATATCCGGAAGAAATTGAAGAGGAGTTTTCAAAACGTGCAAAAAAGCACTCGGCTTACATTATCGCAGGCACTGTTGCGAACAGGAAAGGTGACGGCAATGTCTACAACACGGCGGTCCTTTTCGGCAGGGACGGGGAGAAGGCCGGCGAATACAGCAAAACCCACCTATTTGACGTTCTGAACTCAATGGGCGGGTTCAACGAGTCGGATTTGATCACGCCTGGGGACAGGCTTTTCTGCTGCGACACGGATTTCGGCAGGATAGGCATCGCGATCTGCTATGACATACGCTTTCCTGAGCTTGCCAGGACGCTGGCGCTCAAAGGGGTGCAGTACCTGTTCGTGCCGTCTGCGTTCTATTCGCCCAGGCAGGACCACTGGCAGGACCTGCTGAGGGTGACAGCCATCCAAAACTCGATGTACGTCATCGGTGTCAACCTGTTCGGCAAGCTGAACAGCGCGAACGTCTTTTGCGGCAGGAGCATGATAGCGGACCCTTGGGGGGTGCCTGTCGCTACGGCGCCGGACAAGCCCGGCATAATTCAAGCCTACACAGATTCCGGATATGCGAGGGCAACAAGCGATTCGGTGGGCACTTTTCACAACAGGGTGCCTGGGGTTTACGACGTCAAGTGATTTGCAGGTGCGGGAAGATCCGCGCCCAAGGGAAGCCCATGATGTTGTCCCGGTCCCCCTCTATGCGGTCCACGTGCTTCCCCCACGTGCCCTGTATTGCGTAGCCTCCGGCTTTGTCGTAGGGCTCTTTGGTGTTTGCGTAAGCGATTATTTCCTCGTCAGTGTACTCCTTGAAAAAGACCTTGCTTGTTTCGTAAAACACTTTTCTGTCTGTGCTGCCTGTTTTGAGGACCGCGACGCCCGTCAGGACGAGGTGAGGGTTCCCGCAGAGCTTTTTCAGTATGTCAAAAGCCTCTTTCGGGTTTTCCGGTTTGCCGATCATGCAGCCGCCCCACACGACGGTGGTGTCTGCAGCGATCACTGTTTCACCGTTTGCATACCCCCTCTCAAGCGCGACGCCTTCTACATAGAGGGCTTTCTTCAGGGCAAGGAACATCACTGCGACGTGGGGCTTTGCCCCCTCCGGAACGGTTTCGTCCACGTCGGGCGTGATGATCACAGGGTCAAACCCACGCTCCTTCATCATCTGTATGCGCCTTGGCGACGAAGAGGCTAGTATTATCTGTTTTGTCGGCATGTTTACAATCCCTTCTGTTTTCCTGTGACTATTATCGCACATGTTCAGGGAATAATAAAGAGGGAATTTAAATTAAAATTATATTCCTCGCGGCTGAAAATAACAATTGATGTTGCCCGCCATTCGTATTATGATAATAAGATAGGGTTAGGATTAATAAACAGTTAGGAGTGCAGGGACATGCTTCGAAAGGTTACAGCTATTTTCATTGTGTTCGCTTTCATGACAACGTGGATGCTTCACCCTGCTGCGGCAACAGTGGAACAGGGGCTTCAAGGCAGGGTTGTGGTGCTCGACGCCGGCCATGGCCTTGACTATACGAATGTTTACGAGGGTTATGACGAGCAGGTTGCGATGCTTGCGCTGGCGAAAAAGATCAAGCCCCATCTGGAAGCCCGCGGCGCCAAGGTGCTCATGACGAGGGAAACCGAGGAGGAAATCCCTCTGGCTGTCCGGGTCGCGATGATCAACAAGTGGGCGCTTCAGGCAGCGAAGGAACTGGGGCAGGGAGACCCTAGGGAAATTGACAGGCTTTTGCGCATCGTGCAGAGCGTCATTGACGACCCGGAAACCAACGCGCCTGTATACACCAACACGCCTTTTGACTATACGTACACTAGGGAGGCGCACCCTGACTGGCAAAGGGTGTTCGAATATGAGGGCGACCCTGGGATCGGAAGCCGTTTTCTCGTTGTTTCGCTGCATTCGAACGCCACGACCAAGCCCATCGACACTTCGAAGAACGGCGTTGAGGTTTTTTACGTTTCAAACAGCACGAAAAACAACAAGAACTATTATTCAAATTATTCACACGAAGACCGCAGCCTGTATTTCGGCGAGCTGATATTGGGCAGCATAGGCAGGCTTGGCATTGAAAAGCGTGCGGTGAAAGACTATTATTACATGATGATCCGCGAGCACAACTTGCCTTGCGTCCTGGTTGAAAACGGGTTCCACACCAACAGCGGGGACCGGGAAAAACTTATGGACGACTCGTTTTTAGACAGGTTGGCGTTGATTTACGCAGACACGATATCGTTTTATTTCGCCACGTTCAAGGCTTTGCCGGCACCGCTTGACGATGTGTTCGGATAAGCCGTTGCGCTTTCGGGAGGTAGCATGAAGTACATCGAGGCAAGGATATTTTCCAGCAAGCAGGGGCTTGAGCCTCTGGCTTCGGTTGTCATGGCGATGGGGATAACAAATTTTGCCATTGACGACCCCTCTGAGGTTGCGGGGCTGCTCAACAAGAAAAACCAGCACGACTGGGATTATGTCAGCAGCGAGGTTTTGGCAGCCGGCGAAAACGAGGCAAGCATTACCCTTTACCTTGATGACACCGGCGAGGGCAGGAAGGCGCTGCAAAAGCTAAGGTCGGCGATAGTTGAGCTGAAAAGCGGCGAAGCTGAAGGGCTATATGGCCAGGGTGTTACGTTTGGAAGGCTTGAGGTCGAGGACAGGATTGTGGACGATGCAGCTTGGAAAGACAATTGGAAAGAGTATTTCAAGCCGTTCAAGGCGACCAGCCGCATTGTCGTGAAGCCCACTTGGGAAGAGTACGGGGGCAGCTCGGGTGAACTGGTCATAGAAATGGATCCGGGCATGGCTTTCGGGACAGGCACGCACCCGACAACATCGATGTGCATGAAGTTCATGGAGCGCTGCGCCGGGCAGTTCAAGGCTGTTTTGGACGTTGGCTGCGGCTCCGGGATACTGTCCATTGCTGCGGCTCTTCTGGGGGCTGAAGACGTGCTGGGCCTTGATATAGATGCCGAGGCGGTTCGCGTGGCCAAGGAAAACGTTGAACTGAACGGCTTTGGCGGCATAGTGAGGATTGCCGAAGCGGACTTGGTGAAGGGGGTCGGTTTCATAGCCGACATGGCTGTGGCGAATCTGATAGCAGACCTTGTGCTGCTCCTTGCGGAGGGCATCCACGGCAACCTTGCACCGGGAGGGCTATTCATTTCGTCAGGGATTCTGGTCGAAAAGCTTCATGAAACTATAGCGGGCATCAGAGCGGCAGGGTTTGAAATTCTGGACATCCTTGAGGAAGACGAATGGTGCGCGATTCTGGCGCGCTCCAGAAAAAACGGGGCATGAGCAGGTTTTTCGTTGGCAAAGGAAACATAACTGCGGATGGGATCGTCATCAGCGACCCAAGCGACATCCACCACATAACCCGGGTCCTGCGCTTGAAGGAGGGCAGCTGTTTCGACGTTTCCGATTCGGAGGAATGGGAATACAGGGTGGAACTGATCCATGTTTCGCAAAGCGAAGTCCGTGGAAGGATACTGGACAAGCAGAGGTTTGCCAGGGAGCCGGAGCTGAAAGTCACGCTGTTTCAGGGCGTCCCGAAGCAGGGCAAAATGGAAAGCGTCATACAGAAATCCGTTGAGCTGGGGGCAAGCGCCATAGTGCCCGTAGTCACGGCCAGGACTGCAGCTGCCGACAAAGGCGGCTGTGCGAGGAAAGCAGCGCGCTGGCAGAAGGTTTCGGGCGAAGCTGTCAAGCAGTGCAGGCGAGGCGTGGTTCCTGAAGTGGCAGAGGCGGCCACGTTTTCCGAAATGGCAGGGGCCATCGGTTCAGGGAGGTTTGACGTTGCGCTTTTCCCATACGAAAACGAAGAAGACACTACAATAAAAGGCGCACTCAGGCAACTTGCGGCCAAACCAAAGACAGTTGCGGTCGTCATTGGGCCGGAGGGCGGTTTTTCAGACGAAGAAGCAGCTTTGCTCAGGGAGTCGGGGGCAGTCCCCGTTTCTCTTGGGAAAACAATTTTGAGGACTGAAACAGCGGGGCCCGCAGCAATCGCCATGGTGATGTACGAGCTGGAGCTATAGGCAGCTGAAAGGTTGATTTTTTATGAGGGTCGCGTTTCACACGCTGGGGTGCAAAGTCAATCAGTACGAGACGGAAGCGCTCGCGGAGAAATTTCAAGAGAGAGGTTATGAGGTCGCCTTTGAGGGCGGGCATGCCGACGTGCACGTAATAAACACTTGCACAGTGACCGGCGTGGCGGACCGCAAGTCCAGGCAGTGCATAAGAAGGGCCAGGAAGGCAGACCCGGGCAGCATAGTTGCAGTGACGGGGTGCTACGTGCAGGTGAACTGCGGGGAAGCGGGGAAAATCGACGGTGTCGACATCGCTGTCGGAAACAAGAACAAGATGGACATTCCAGAGCGCCTTGAGGAATTTCTCGCATCCCGCCAACCTGTGCAAGACAGCGAACCGCTTCTTGCGGCGTGCGGGTACCAAGAAACCGGAAGCATTCAAGCGATGGGGGGAAGGACAAGGGCATATGTGAAGATTCAGGACGGTTGCAACAGGTTTTGCTCGTACTGCATCGTCCCTTACGCCCGGGGAGGCGTGCGGAGCAGGCCTGCCGAAGACGTCGTTTTGGAAGCTAGGCGGCTCATCGACAGCGGGTTTAAGGAAATCGTGCTGACAGGCATCAACACGGCGCTTTACGGGACTGAAGGCGGCGGCAGTGGCAGCCTCGAAGGCGTCATCAGCAGGATTGACGGCATGCACGGGGATTTCAGGATCAGGCTGGGTTCCCTTGAGCCGACAGTCATAGACGCCGATTACGTTAAAAAACTGTTCAAATACAACAAGCTGTGCCACCACGCCCACCTTTCCCTGCAGAGCGGAAGCGACGAAACCCTGAGCAGGATGAACAGAGGGTACGACATGGACGGCTTTATGCGGATTGTAGGCGCGCTTTTGGATTTCGACCCTGATTACGGGATAAGCACGGACATGATAGCGGGGTTTCCAGGCGAGAGCGAGGGCGATTTCAGGAAAAGCATTGAAGCGCTTGAAAAAGTGGATTTTTGCAAGGTGCACGTTTTCAGGTATTCGGACAGAAAAGGGACAGCAGCGGCGAGGATGGACGGGCACCTAAGCGGAAGCGAGATAAATGATAGGAGCAGGGCGCTGGCAAGCAGCGGCGAACAGTCTGCGCGGCGTTTTTTCGAAAGGAACATTGGGAGGGAAAAGCGCGCTCTGATTGAGGAGCATATTGAAAACAAAGGGTTTTACTCGGGATACACTGAGAACTACATAAAGGTGCGGGTCAAAGGGCCGATAGCAGGGAGCATTCACTCAGGTGACGCGTTGAACAAGTTTGCACACGTGAAGCTCACGGGGCTTTTCACGGGCGGCATGGAAGCGGTAGCGGAAAGGGGACAAAATGAAGCCAATAGGTAGATACGTCATTATCGTTATTGCCACAGCAGTTTTTGCCTTGGGGGCAATCCTTTGCGGCTGCGGGGGCAATTCGGAAGCAATCAGCGCAAGCTCAGACGAGAAAGGGGATGTTTCAAACATGTCTATGCCTGCCGAGGCGGGGGTGTGCGATTTCATGGAGAATTTCAAGACCCTCGACATATACGGCAACGAGGTAAGCAGCGACATTTTTTCGGACTACAAGATAACAGTGGTCGATGTGTGGGGGACGTACTGCGGCCCATGCATAAAGGCTATGCCGACGCTCCAGCAGGTGTACGAGAAGTACAGGGACAAGGGGGTCAACGTCATCGGGCTGCTCTGCGACGCCCAAAAATCCGACGGCTCTCCGGACCCTGACAAAATACTGCTTGCGAAGGAGATAATGGACAGCTGCGGCGCGGATTTCAACAGCATATTGCTGTCGGACAACATCATTTATTCGGTTATGCAGGACATCACTGCCATACCAACGTCGTTTTTTGTGGACAGCGAAGGGAGGATTGTTGGCAAGATGCACGTGGGCGGCAGGTCGATGAAGGATTGGAGCGGTGCCATAGATGAAATCCTTTAGGATGGCGCCTCTGGCAATATGCATCGCCGGGGCGGCGCTTGCCCTTGCCGGGCTGGTGCGGGGCGAGGCAGCGGTGGTTTTGACCAAGGCTGTGAGAATTTGTTTGGAGTGCATCGGAATTGGATAGAAAAAGGGCTTTGATCCAAACGCTGGTTGCCGTCTTGACAAACAGCTATATCAAGGGGTTCATGGACGGCAAGATATTCACGGGAAGGAGCAAGGGGTTTTGCGTCCCCGGCCTGTCCTGCTATTCGTGCCCAGGGGCACTGGGCTCCTGCCCGGTCGGAGCCTACCAAGCCGTCGCCTGCGACAGGGGTTTCAGCATACCGCTCTATATTGTCGGCTTTTTGGCGATTGTCGGCGGTGCCTGCGGCAGGCTTGTTTGCGGGTGGCTCTGCCCCTTCGGCTTGTTTCAGGACCTGCTGAACAGGGTGCCTGTCAAATTCAAAATATCGGAAGTGAGGGGCGACAAGTACATAAAAAACCTGAGATATGTTGTTTTGGCGGTATTTGTGGTCATATTGCCGGAGTTTGCGGTAAACGAATTCGGGCAGGGGGACCCTTGGTTCTGCAAGTACGTGTGCCCGGCGGGCACGCTTATGGCGGGGCTGCCCTTGGTGCTGGCAAACGAAGGCATACGCGGCGCAATCGGAGCTTTATTCGCGTGGAAAGCTGCAGTGCTGGCAGTTCTTGTATTGCTGTCAACAGCAGTATACCGGCCTTTTTGCCGTTACGTTTGCCCACTGGGAGCTGTCTACGGGCTGTTCAACAGGGTTTCTTTGTACAAGATCAGCTTCGACCCGGGAAAATGCAGCGGGTGCGGCGCCTGCGAAGAGGCGTGCCTGCTGCGGATTAAAGTCAAGGAACACGCCAACAGCGCGGATTGCATCAGGTGCAGCAAATGCATAAAAACATGCAAGCCAGGGGCGTTGTCAGGCGGGGTGCATTATTTCGAACAAGGAAGAAAGAAGGAGGTAAAGAATGTCTGACTGTATTTTTTGCAAAATCGCGGAGAGGGAGATCCCGGCGAAAATTGTTTATGAGGACGATAAAGTCCTGTGTTTCCACGACATAAACCCCCAAGCGCCGGTTCATGCCCTGCTGATTCCGAAGAAGCACGTTGCTTCAATGGACGACCTCAACGACGAAGACAGGGAGCTCATGGGCCACGTCGTCCTTAAGATCAAGGAGATTGCCAAAACCCTTGGGTTGGAAAACGGTTACAGGGTAGTAAACAACTGCGGAGAGGACGGAATGCAGGAAGTCAAGCATTTCCATTTCCATATCTTAGGGAAAAGACAAATGCTTTGGCCTCCGGGCTGATGAAAAAGACAAAAACATCTTGATTAAATGGAGATAAGATAGTATAATACAATATGTTCAGGCACATTTAGGGCAACATCTGAACGATTCCCAAAAGGGCGGGAGGTGAATCGGAATATGGCACAGGTCGTAGTAAGGGAAAACGAGAGTCTCGAAAGCGCACTTAAGCGGTTTAAGCGTTCATGCGCGAGGGACGGCGTTATGTCTGAACTCAGGAAAAGAGAGCACTATGAGAAGCCCAGCGTAAAGAGGAAAAAGAAGTCTGAAGCCGCCAGGAAAAAGGCTAAGAAATTTTAGCAAACTATGTGCAAAGAGGTGTTGTAATTGGCTTTAAAGGAGAGGCTTGCTTCCGATTTCAAGGAAGCGATGAAAGCGAAAGACGAAATCAGGAAAAACACTGTGAACCTTGCCCGCGCCGCGATAAAGCAGCATGAAGTGGACAAGAGGGAGGAGCTTGACGAGCAAGGCGTCTTGGCGATATTGGCAAAGCAGGTCAAGATGCGGAAGGATGCGCTCGACGATTTTGAGAGGGCGGGCAGGACGGACTTGCTGGACGCCTACAACGCAGAAATCAAAATCCTGATGGAATACCTGCCCCAGCAGCTTTCAGGTGCCCAATTGGCGGAAATCGTGAAAAGCGCGGCTGCCGAAATGGGGATTGAGGGCGGCAAGCAGAACATGGGCAGATTGATGGGGGCGGTGATGCCAAAAGTGAAGGGTACCGCCGACGGAGGCTCCGTGAGGAATGCAATAGAGGAGTTCCTCGCCTAAAAGTAAAAAGGCAAACAAATCGCTGCCGGCCGGAAACGGGAAAACCCGTTTTCGGCCGGCGTGTTGTCAGTTTGTTCGACACGGAAAAGGCGATCATGACACATCGGTTTGAGTCTCCGGTTCGCTTCTTGGCTTTCGAAGCACGCAAACGGCGGGCTCGAAGAAAGCGATTGACACCATAATGCCGAGTATCGGCGACGTTAGTGCAGATGCAAAAGCGTGAAACACATAATACATGTCGTCAAAATTGGCAAATCCGACGATCAGGCTAATAAACAATGGGACGATCGACGTTAATACAACGCCTCTGCTAAGCAATTTGAACAGGCAGGCTGCATTCTCCCGCTCCTCGCCGCTGGTTGGTAACTTGGGGGAGAGGACGGCATTCAGCCCGCAGATGAACGTTTTGTAGCTGGACGTCGCCACTATGAGGCCTATGACTGTAAGCAGAACGGTGATGATTGCGGCGGGGTTTAAAAACAATGTGCCGGGGATGCCTTTGATGTAGCAGGCGGCCGGCAGCCCAAGCAGCACGATGGCAGCTCCGATAAAATACATAGTCAACCTCCTTGAATTATAGTTTCTTACAATGTATATCGGTTGTGTTGGCTAATTAATTAGAAAACTATTCTGTGATCGTCACTGTTTTTGTGGCGGGGTCCCAACCGACTTTCGCGCCAAAGCTTTCGGCAACGGCACGAGCAGGTACCAGTGTCCTGTTGCCTACAAGCTGCGCCGGAACGTCGAGCGCGATGTTTTTGCCGTTGCGGACCATAACGTTGCTTCCGATAGTCAGGGATACGGTGACGCCGCCTTTCACGGCAGTGACAGTCTGCTTGGACTGGTTCCAATCAACTGTTGCTCCCAAGGCTTCAAATATTGCCCTGAGAGGCACAAGCGTCCTGCTGTTTTCGATGATCGGCGGCTGATCGAAAGTTAGGGCTTTCCCGTTTACAACGACCTTTACGTCTTGGGAAGGGGGCGCCCACACAAAGCCTATCGCGTTGCTTACGTTCCTCCCGGGGCCGTTCAGATAGCTGCCGTCTTTGTAATACGCGATAGAGCCACCGCCGTCCAGAAACAAAGCGTTCACGCATTCTGCGGCGCTTCCCACCCCGACGGAAACCATTCCGTCAGCGGTTCCTCCAATATAAGGCCTGCTGGTGCCGCCAACTCCGTTTATTTTTGCTGTGTCCGAACCTACAGCCAGATAGACGTCCTTGAAATTGTAGCCGCCGGGCGAATCTATTTCCCATGACCAAGTTGCCTTCTGCCCTATTGAAAAGCTGTTGTCTATGTTTTTGTTTCCGTAAAACACATTCGCGGATGAAGAAGCTACGACAACAAATCCGCCGGACGGAACTTTAACAGGTCCATAGGCTGCGACGTCTTTAATTGCACCGTTCTCTACTATTACGGCCTTGTCCCCGGGCTTGAGCTGCACATCATGGCCAAAATCATTGTCATATAAGGTTACAGACGTGTCCTCATA
>WRJK01000104.1 GCA_009782285.1 Clostridiales bacterium | reverse complement strand
GGCTTGTTGCGCGGCGGCCGCAGGCGCTGGTTGCGCTTCCCGCCCCGCCGCCTCATCTTCGTTTTCATCATATATAGCCATCTGAATATTAATCGAATGCATCGCCAGCACCGATATAAAATAGTTCAGGTACGCCTCGGCCTTTACGTGGTTTACGTTAATCAGGCCGTCGATTTGCCTCTGGCAGTCCTCGGCAAGATCGTCCGCGTACATCGATTTCAGCATGTCGCGGACGACCGATAGGCATTTCGAATGGCCCGCATAATCCTTGTCTTCGAGGGTCTTTTTGAGCTCCGCCTCAAGCAGCGGAAATTTTTCGACAAAAAGGTTTAGTATCTGTATAAATGCAAACAGCTCGTTGTCCTTCATCTTTACAATGGCCTGCTCAATTTTCAGGTCCGGTATTTCGCAAATGCGTTCCCTGGCAGTCATGCAATCCGCTCCTGTCTCCGTCATATAAATCCAACCGGAATGGAAACACGGTTTCCATCATTTATACTTATCCATATTCGGCGATTTATAACTTTTGTTATGAATTTGACAATGGAATGCGGCTGTGTCATACTGCACGCAAACGAGCGGCGCGGCCGATATTGCGTTACGGCGCTGCGAATACGCATAGGGGGATACCATATGAAAAAGGCTGTTATGATAGGGTGCGGCGGAATCGGCCGTTACCATTTAAAACATTTAGTAACATTCAAGGACATCGAGCTTGCCGGGTTCTGCGATTTAATTTCAGAACGCGCCGAAGCGTTCGCGGCCGAAGCGCCTGGCGGCCGGGCGGCGGCTTTTACGGATTTTCGAAAAATGTATGACGCGGTGGACCCCGACATGGTCTTCGTCTGCGTGCCCCCGTCCAAGCACGGCGAAATCGAATTCGAAACCATCGATCGGAACATCCCGATGTTTGTGGAAAAACCGATCGCGCTCGATATGGGGCTCGCGCGGCAAATCCTTGCAAAAATAGAAGAAAAGAAGCTGATTACGGCAGTCGGGTTCCAATGCCGGTACGACGACATAAACGAACCGGCGATACGCTTTGTGGGCGAACGGCCGGCCGTCACGGTAGAAGCCTCGCGCGTGGGCGGAGTGCCCCGCGTGGAATGGTGGCGCGTCAAGGCGCTTTCGGGAGGGCAGCTTACCGAGCAGGCGATTCACCAGGTAGATATGCTGCGCCTCCTGTTCGGCGAAGCCGAATCGGCATATTCAGTGGCAAGGCGCGGCTTCGTAACCGAAGGGGAGTTCCCCGGCTACGACACGGACGATACGACCACGTCCGTAATAAAATTCAAAAGCGGGCTTATATGCACGATGATGACCGGTTGCTATTCGACCGGCCCCCTCTCGTGGGATTCCAAAATAACGGTCGGCTCGCGCGGCGCACGGATGGAGTACAGGCTCTGCGAATCCACGACTGTTTACGAACCCGCGAACGAAGGCGGCGCCGGGCAGAGCGTCGTCACATACCGCTCCGGCGTCGATTTCGGCACGCTGTGCGACCGGACTTTCGTCGACGCGGCTATATCGGGCGACGGCTCAAAAATACGTTCGCCGTATTCCGACGCTATTAAAACGCTGGAAATAACGCTCGCTTGCACCGAGTCGATAAAAACCGGGCTGCCGGTAAATCTTGCATAAACATTTTAAAATAAAAATTGGCAAATACGGGGCGGTTCCCATTCGCGGGCCCGCCCCGTCGTTTATTTTTCGCCTTACTATACCGTCCCCGCCGCTTACGCGGTTTGTTTGCGCGTCCGCAGCTTATGGGCGACGAACACAAGCGCGAGCAGCGCGAAGCCAATGAAGTCCGTCATAGTTTCGGGATATATCATTGTCAAGCCGGCGATTGCGAGGATTATCTTCTCGTACCACCTGCAGTGGTCCTGCACGTATCCCGCGAGGCCCCCTGAAAGCGAGTACATCCCGAGCATAGCTGTGGCTAGGCTGAGTATCACGAGCGTGAAGTGGGTGTCTATCATAAGCATGGCGGGGTTCAGCACGAAGATGTACGGAACTATGAACGCGCCGATCGCGATTCGCGTGGCGTTGACCCCCGTCTTCAAAGGCTCGCCTCTTGCAACCGCTGCGCCGGCCATTGCAGCCAAAGCTACGGGCGGCGTAATGTCAGCGATGATCCCAAAGTAGAACACGAACATGTGGGCACCCATGACAATTGCGGCAGTCGGCACTTCCAACCCGTTAAGGGACACAAGCATGCCGATCAAGGCTGGCGCACAGATCGTTGACGTGATCAGGTAGTTTGCCGTCGTTGGAACGCCCATGCCAAGGACAATGGAACTAAGCATTGTAAAAAACATAAGCAGGTACAGGTTGCCGCCGGCAAGGACCGCCAGCCCGGTCGCAAATTTTAGCCCTAGGCCCGTAAGGGTGACAGTGCCCACGATAATGCCCGCCATGCCGCAGGCTATCGCTACGGGAAGGACGCTGCGGGCGCCGTTCCTGAGCCCCTCGACGATTTCGATGGGATGGAAGCCAAGCCTTCGGCGCACCAAACAGATGAGCATCCAAAGGCAGATCGCAATAAGCGCGTACTGGGTGAAATGCATTGTTTCGAAGAGCAGCTTGCAAGCGACCATGATGCCTATTGGCAATAGCGCAAGCCAACCCAAGCTGTATGCCATCAGGGCGGAAAGGGACGCGCCCAGCGCCGCGTAAGCCGGGGTGGAACGCGCCGAAAGCATGAAAATCATGTAAGCCAGCGGAACAAGGAGGTAGCCGCGCTCTTTCATGATGTCCCTAACCCTTGGTATGTCGGCGTTCACCATGCCCTTCAAGCCTTCCTTGCGTGCTTCGTGGTGTACGCTGATGAGAATCCCGCTGAAATAGAGTATAGCCGGGATCGTCGCGGATAGGATGATCTTGCTGTAGGGGAAGCCGGTGCTCTCAGCCATCAAAAATGCGGCTGCGCCCATCACGGGCGGCATAAGCTGCCCTCCGGTCGACGACGCAGCCTCCACGGCACCGGCGAATTCGGGCTTGTAGCCCAGCCGTTTCATAGCCGGGATTGTAAAGGAACCGGTCCCTACCGTGTTTGCAACCGAAGACCCCGACACCGTCCCGAAGAAAGCCGAAGAAATCACCGCAACTTTTGCGGGTCCTCCGGCTTGCCGTCCTGCGATGGCGTTGGCCAGGTCGATGAAAAATTTCCCGACGCCGGTCAGCTGCAAAAACGCGCCGAACAGGATGAACAGGAAGATGAACGTCGCTGAAACGCCCAATGGGGTTCCGAAGACGCCCTCAAGGGTGTAATACATATGGGTTACGATTTGGCGCATGGTGTACGCCCGGTGGCCGAACGTTCCTGAGATGTACTGGCCAAGCAGGGAATACGCCAAAAAAACGCTGACTACGACCATGATGGGTTTGCCGACGACGCGGCGACAAGCTTCCATGAGCAGCAAAACGCCGAGAATGCCTATGACGACTTGGGTCGTGCCGTAGTTGCCTATGCTCCTTATGATGTAATCCAAGTTGGCGGGGATGTAGAGGGTTGCGACAAGCGCCGCAGCGGCAAGCATCCAGTCGTACCACTCTATCCTGCCCCGGCTCAGTTTGGGGCTTGCAGGATAAAGGAGAAACACCAGCAGCAGCACGAAACCGAGGTGAATGGGCCTGAGCTGGCGCTCTTGAATGGTGAATATGCTCGTATACAGCTGGAACAACGAAAACGCAACAAGAATACCGCCAATAAAGATATCCAGTTTCTTTGGCAGCTTGTTGCGGTAAGAGGATTCCTTGTCGTATTTTCTGAGGACAGCCTCCGCATTCAGAGCGGCGACCTGCTCCTCAGTCATCCCAGTAGTGTCCACATCCAGCGTCAGGTTGTCAAACGATGTGGCTTTCTTCTTAAAAAACAGCATAAACCTCCTGTATTACAGCATCTTTCGATAGCCTGTCAATGCCAAGCGGGCAACAAGCGTCACCCGCCCGACAGAAATGTCAACCGACTTGCCGAGGCCTGCCAGCTCGGGCAGGCAGGCTTCGCGCCCTCCGAGGGCGATCCGGTGATTTGGCACGTCTTGTGTCATGATCGGTATGCTTTTCATTTCCCTGTCTATCCCGACAAGCTCGTATCGCCCGTCAGTGCTTATCAGTTCCGTGCCTATGCCGTCAGGCGGTATTGGGATGCCTGCACCGAAAGTCCTAAAAACGCTTTTGCGAACTACCAAGCTATCGCCGGTCCACTCGATTACGTCCGTTACGGGAGACAGGTTTAGGGAGTGCAAGAAGCTTATCTCAAAGGTTTCCCCCGTGCGGATCGGCCAAGCAAAGAGCAGCTTGCCGCCGCACTTGGCGGTAAGGCACTCTGCCGGCCAGAAAAGGACAAGGGAAAACGCGACAGCCGCAAGCAACACGATCCGTTTCCACATGAAAGCTAGAGTACGCCGATTTCCTTGTAGTACTTTTCAGCGCCTGGATGGAAGGGGATGCTGACTCCCTGCACAGCACTTGCCGCAGACAGCTCGTTGCCTTTTGCATGGCCGGTGGCAAGCACGTTTTGATTTTCAAACAGGGCTTTCGTTATGTTGTATACAAGGTCTTCGTCAAGGTCTTCGGTGCAGGCAAGGGTTGCCAAAATGGCTACGGTTTCGGCACCGGCAACTCCATAATCGTCATCGGATATCGCAAATTTGGAGTAGAAGGGGTACTGGGCAAACAAGCCGGCAGCCTCCGCGCCGTCGATGGGTATTATTACGATGTTCGTCGTGCTGTTTAGCTCGGTAATCGCCGGGTTCGGGACGCCGGCTGTCGTAAACGACGCATCTATCGTACCGTTTTGCATTGCTGTAGCGGCATCGCCGAAGCTAAGGTTTTCCAGCTTCCCGATATCGGAAAAATCGAGCCCGTAAGCGGCAAGGACTTGGCGCGCGTTCGCTTCAGTGCCTGAACCGGCATCGCCGACGCATACTCGTTTGCCCTTGAGGCCTGCTACGTTTTCAATCCCGGAACTCTTTGTTGCGACTATTTGAACGACTTCGGGGTAAAGGGTCGCAATGGTGCGCAGCGTAGGCATGCCGCCGTCGTCTGCCATCATTTCGGTTCCGTTGTAGGAATAGTCGAGCACATCGTTCTGCAAGATGGCCAGTTCGGCCTCGCCGTTCTTGAGTGAGCGAGCGTTTGCCGCTGAAGCCCCTGAAGTGTTGGCTGTAATTTCAAGGTTTGGTACCTTGTCCGTTAGCATTGTGGCGATCACCCCGCCGTAGGCGTAGTATGTGCCGCTGGTCCCGCCGGTCACCATGATGAGCCTGGTGGTTTGGTTGTCTTGGCCGCCGCAACCCGCGAAAAGGGAGAGAACAAGCAGTAGTGTCAATGTTATCGCGAATATTTTTTTCATTTGAACAATCTCCTTTGTTTTTTATTCGGTGCCTTGATAATAACACAGTTATAATTAAGTTGCAATATTAAAGTTGCAAATGAAGATTCTATTTGACATGAGATGTCAAGATTTATATACTACACTTAACGGACATGGAACAAATTTTTAAAGGGAGGTATGAATCATCATGAAAAAAAACAAAAAACTTCTATGCTTGGCACTCGCATTTGGCTTGGTCTTTACATCAGGCATTTTTGCGTTTGCTGACGAACCCCAAACAGCCGAACTCGGCGCTGCCGCAGTCGGCCAGCTAAACATCGACCGGGTGCAAGTTCTGAACGGCGGCGAGGTGCAGGCGCTGTACAGGGGCAGCGTCTACCAAGGCGTACCCGGCAGCGGCACCGGCGAAAGCGACAGCCTTTTCTACACCACAAAGAGGGAAATCAATACGAACGACCCGAGGGTATTCGATGTGTCGTTTACGTTGCCTGCTGAACAAGTCGATGACCCTTCGGCATTGCTTGACGACCTTGCGCTCTACTACGGCGGCTACCCGTTGAGCGCGTGGGGCAACGGCAACAACCTGCGCGGGACGACGCCGATAATGAGGCTGGTGGCAAAAGACTTCCAGCTAATTCAAGGCGACTATAAATTCCATGCATCCTTCAGGGTCGATTCGCCGTACAACGTCTACAACATCCTGACACAGTACGGGGCGACTTTCAAGTACCCGTACCTGCCCTATTATTCCAGCAACGCCGCAGGCACCAATTCAATGGGCGGCGGTTTCGGCGTCTGGACGTCAGGGCCCAATTATCTAGGGCCAGGCACATACGAGCTTGAGGCAGTGGTTGGAAGCGAGACACTCGCCTCAACCAGCCTTCACATCGGCCCGTACGACGGCCATTACTCCTGGATTGAGATGAACGAGTTCGCCCGGGAGCTGGTCGAAGCGATTAGGGGCGTGCCGGTGTCAAGGGCAGACTTTGTGACAGAGCTCAACGGGAAGCCGAAGGGAACGCTGGCAGCCGGATATGTGAAGAAGGCAGGCGAAGGAAGGGGCGGATATTCGGCCGGCACCGCCGCAGAAGACGTTTGGGTCGAGGTAAACGTCCTCGCCTACGGCCAAATGGACAACTCCAAAGCTGAGTACAACGACGCAAACAGCTACTCGGACTTCAACGCCCAGTGGAACATCGTGGTCGCAAAAGACAGCAGCACCGTTGACGCATACCTTGACACGCTGGAGACAATGAAAGAAGACCCGAAGTCGCTGATGGGCGATTTGGAGTCGGGTGCCAGGAGCTACGACGACTTTGTGACAGTATATTACCAGAACAACGTCCACGCCGGGGAAATGACGGGGACGGAGAACATGATCCATTTGATCGACCGCCTGATAGGCGGCGGCAAGGCTGGGAAGAAGATACCTTACTACACGGCGAAAAGCAGCGACGTGGTTTGGCAAATTGGTTCAAGGTGGAATGCAGGCGGTGTGCCGTCCGGTAGTGTTTTCTACTTGGCTGACGGTTTGAACCTTGACAGGCAGCAGGCGTTCTTTGACACGGGCGAGGCGCTTGACAAATTCATCTTTGTAAACATGCTTTGCAACAACCCTGACGCCAAAGCTTCGATGCAAAGAGCCAACCGCTATGGGTTGGATTTGAACCGGGACGCCAATTTCGCGACGCAGCCGGAGACTATAGCAATGTCGAAAGACATAGCAAAGTGGAACCCGATAGTGTTCATGGAATGGCACGGCTATTCTTCGGAGTTCATGGTTGAGCCTTGCACCGCGCCGCATTCCCCGGTGTACGAGTACGACCTGATGCAGAACAACATGCTGCAGCTGACAAGGGAAGGCGCTATGGCAGCGATGGCAAATTCTGCCTATGACACTTTTCAGGCGCCTTGGGACCATGACGATTTCGGTGACATTGACGACGGCGGCTCGGTTTACGGGCCTCAGTTCGCGATGCTTTACGGGACAATGGGATTTACCGTCGAGCACCCTCTCTGCAACCAGGATGCGGTGGAAGCCGGAGACACTTTGAATTACGGGATGATTAACGCCTTGATGAACGGTGAAACCGCTTACAACCCGCATAACAGGCTGAACGGGCCGTTGCCCTATCTTGACGGTACCATGTGCCCCGACAAGAGCGGCGACAACAAATACACCGGTCCGGGCAGCATGCACAAGACTGCTGTATGGAACCTGATTGAACACAAGCTCCGCGGCGTCGAGAACCGCGACGAGATGTCAGCCGACAAGTATTTCATCGACAGAAGGAACGTACAGCTACCGGGCCAAGCAGCCCCGAGCTCGCAGATCGTCGTCGTTGGCAGGCCGAGGGTTGAAAACCCCAATTCCACGGGGCCAAGCGACAAGCACCTCAATTTCTTCCCGGACTACCTCATAATCCCAACAGCGATAGGCCAGCAGTACAATGTTGCAGAAGCCATCAAGAACCTCAACCACATGATGGAGCGCGGTGCGAAAGTCCATGCCGTAAAACCCGGCCAAGCTATCGACTACAATGGAGAAACCTACAAAGAGGGCACATATGTCATTGACATGAGGCAGGCCAACAGGAACATGGTCTTCGACCTTATGGGGAAAGGCTACGACGCAACCCACTTTTCGGAGCTATACGCAGACATTTATGCCAACTTCCCTGACGTAAGGGGGTTTGACAGCGTACAGGCGTGGAACGCAGTGGCTGGCGTAGCGGATATTGGCGGTTCCGGAAAGCTTGAACCGTTGACCTCGCTGATCAACAAATCTGCAAAGATAGCAAACGTCCCAGCTGTTCCCGACGACGAAGCCTATGTGGTCTTCAAGAGCCAGAGCGTTGACGCCGTAAGGTTCGTGAACCTCCTGCTCTCAGGCAGGTCGAGCGGCCCGTCCTTCGCAGGCATGGGCGACGTATGGATGTTGAGGAACAACCTGCCCGGAGTGGAAAACGGGGAAGTCGGAACGAAAAGCGACTACGTCATCAAGTACAAGGAACTGGAAAAGCTGGACAAATTAGCGATGAACACGGATCTTGGATTGCCGCATGGCGGTGAGATAATAGGCGAGTACTTTGCCGAAATGCCGGATTGCGCCGAGCCGCTCGTAGAGCCCATCATCAGCTTCAACACTGCAAGAACCAGAAACGGTGGCGGTGCGCTTTGGTGGGCCTTTGACGAGTACTTGGGCTTTAACATGAGGAACCCAGACGGAACAGACTACAACGGCAGTTCAGCCAGCACTGCGAGGGCAGGGGCGAACGTCGTCGTCATGTACAACGCCGCCCCCAGCGGAACTCTTCTGACAGCTATCAAGGAGCAAAAATTGGGCACTGTCCTTATTCAGAACGCCGCAGTCCTGACAAACGCCAACTTTGGGACAGGCAACACGGCAGCCCCGTCGACAGCTACCCTTGGTGACGTGGGCCTTAACGGCAACTACAACGAGGACGACAGCCTGTTCACTGCAAACTACGAATTGACCGATACGATATATGCAAGGGGAACCGCATGGACAGGAGCAAACATGCCCGCAGGCTCGAAGATCCTGTTCAGGACACTGGAAAACGGCGAGGACGCATTTATCGGCGGGTTCCAGAACACTGGCGGCAGCAAAACCGCTTTCGGCAACAGAATACTGGCATTCAGCACTCTGCTCAAGGGTGGGGGCATCGAAGGCAAGCCCGTTCAGGTTTTGGCCATAGGGCAGAACATGAGCTACAGGCCCCACTACCAGAAACTGTACCCGATGATGGCTACCGCCATATTTGCCGGCGCAGCCGGCATCCTAGACGACTTTGTTGCGCCAGAATTAAATGGAGTAGCTGGCGGAAAACATCCCGGCGGTGTTGAAATGACGCTGGTGGCAGAAGACGACCCGAATGGTAGCGGCATTGAAAAATACACATTCTACAAGTGGGCCGGCAGCGACTACGCGTTCGTGGCTGAGCAGGCTAGCTCGACGTATGATTTCTCTGGCCTTGCAGCGAACGCCTTCTTCAAGGCAGTGATAACCGACTGGGCCGGCAACGAGACAACAAAATGGATTGAGTACAAGTACGCAACGGACGAGTTTGTCATATACGATGAAGACCCGCTGGCCGGTGTTCTCCGCTTCAGCGTGCTCGGCGAAAAAACCGGCTTCATTAACCAGGACGTTGAGTTCACCATTGCGGCCCGCAACGCAAGCGACGTGCTGACTGTCAACGCGACATTTGAGATCGATGGCGGCTTGCTGGCGTTCAAGGGCATCGAAGGGCTTAACGGGTTCGACACGGTAGGCGGCATCAGCTGGAGGAGCATGGGCGGAGAAGTCTGGAGGGGCACCGTCACGATGGGCTACCCGGACAGCGGCACTGAAACCGGCACCGGATTCAACAGTACGCCCTACGCAGACATCGCCAAGCTCACCTTCGCCCCGAGGGCAGCCGCCGACGTGTCGGTGACGCTGTACAGGATCGAAAGGGTCACCGGCAAGGTTGACCTGAACGTCGTTGACGTCGAAGCGTTCATCGAAAGCGGCGTGGCCACGACCACCATCGAGCTGCTCTATTCGAAGTACGACCTGAACAGGGACGGCACCGTTGACGCCCTAGACCTTGCGATGGTGCTGCTGTACTGCGGTTGGGACAGCGACTCGCCCGATTGGGATACTGAAATCAAAGTCTACGACTCCCACGGCAAAGGCGTGACAGCCAAGACTTGCGACGTGAACAGCGACGGCATGGTCGACATGCTCGACCTGCTCGACCTATTCATCCACTACACGAAATAAATTTAGGAGGTTTATACCATGAAAAAGATCTTATCCATTGCATTAGCACTAACTATGGTATTTGCATTTGCGGTTGCGCTTCCTGCAACTGCAGCAGCAGCGCCGGCAGAAACCATAGTCGAAGGCGCATCGGTCAGCGCAACAGTTGACAAGCTTAACGGCAACCAAAACAACCTTTGGATTACTGTGGCAGACGGAAGCGGCACAACAGTCCAAAACTTCGCCATCAGCAACAATGCGGAGGGGGTGTACTCCGTCCGCACCGAAGCTGGCTGTTACACAGTCTATGTAGACACGAAGGGGAATACTCAAATCAGGGCGTGCTACGTCGCTTCATTTTCAGCAACCTGCGACACGGTCATCAAAAACGGGGACGTAAGGACGATGGACGGGGGTAAAACCGCAGAAGCCATCGGAATCAAAGACGGAAAGGTCTTGTTTGTCGGTTCCAACAAAAAAGCAGAAGAGCATATTGGCGCGATCACTACTGTAATCGACGCAAACGGGGCAGTTGTGGCGCCGGGGTTCGTCGATCTCCACACGCACGCCGACAACATCGCGAGCGGCAACAACCGCTTGGCAGAGAATTATTTAAGACAGGGCGTAACCACCGTTCTTGGAGGGAACTGCGGTTCCGGCAGTGCCAGGGTCAACGTCGCCGGCCACTTAAGCAACGTAATGGCGTCAGGCGGCCCAGCCATCAACTATGCAACCCTTGTCGGGTACTACGACATGAGGTCTGCCGCCAGAATTCCCGACAGCGTCACAAACCCGTCTGAAAGCCAGATAGCGGCAATGAGCGCATATATGGAGCAGGCTATGCTGGATGGCGCGTTTGGCCTGTC
>WRJK01000103.1 GCA_009782285.1 Clostridiales bacterium | reverse complement strand
GTCGTCGAAATCGTCGCCGCCAAGCTTGTTGTTGCCATTTGTAGCAAGAACCTCGAATACGCCGTCGCCTAGTTCCAGGACTGAAACGTCGAAGGTCCCGCCCCCCAAATCGTAAACCAGTATCTTGTGCGTCGATTCGTCTTTGTCGAGACCGTACGCCAGCGAAGCCGCAGTTGGCTCGTTGATGATCCTCTTAACGTCAAGCCCGGCAATTTTCCCCGCGTCCTTTGTGGCCTGCTTCTGGCTGTCAGTAAAGTACGCCGGAACTGTTATGACAGCCTCCGTCACTTTTTCGCCCAGGTAGCTTTCGGCATCCGTCTTCAATTTCCCCAGTATCATCGCCGAAATGTCTTGCGGCGTGTACTTCTTGCCATCTATTTCAATCGAATAGTCAGTCCCCATATGCCTCTTGATCGATGAAATTGTCCTTGCAGGGTTCGTTATCGCCTGCCTTTTGGCTGTCTCCCCCACAAGTCGCTCGCCATTTTTGGCGAAGCCCACTACAGACGGCGTAGTCCTGTTCCCTTCTGCGTTGGCTATGACGATAGGCTCGCCGCCCTCAAGCACCGATACGCATGAATTGGTAGTCCCCAAGTCTATTCCTATTACCTTACCCATTTTTTCTCACCTCATTCTTCCTTTCAATTTATTCCGCAACCTTGACCATGCTTGGCCTAATGATTTTGTTGTTCAGCTTATAGCCCTTTTGGATCACTTCGCACACCTTTCCGCTTTCGGCGCCGCTGTCAGCCGAAACCATGACTGCGTGGTGGACGTTAGGGTCGAAGTCTGCCCCCAGCGCCTCTATTTCCACAAGCCCCGCCCTCTCCAGCACAGCTTTTAAGCGCTTGAATATCATGGACATCCCTTCCGCGTAGCTCCCCGGCACGTCTGCCTCGTGGGAAAGCGCCCGCTCGAAGTCGTCAATCACGTCCAGCAGTTCAGTTACAAGCTTTTCATTGGCATAGGTGTAAACATCTGCTTTCTCTTTTTCACTCCTTCTCTTGTAATTCTGAAAGTCCGCCATAAGCCGCAAGTACTTGATGTTCTGGCTGTCGTCCTGATCCTGCGCTTCTTCTGGAGCTCCGGCTTCATCAGGCGCTTCTGTTTCTTCCGGCGTCTCAGCGCCGGAAGGCGCTTCGGCTTCTTCTGCAATGCCGTCTTTGATTTTCTGAGATTCTTTTTCGCTGCTCATTGCTCGTTCCCCCCTGGCAATTTAAATGTGTTGCTCAAATTCTCCGTGATATATTCAATAATTGACGTCACCTCGTCGTATTTCATCCTTTTGGGCCCGATGACGCCTATTTTGCCCACCATTTTCCCGTCAACATGGTACGTCGCCGTAATAAGGCTGCAATCCTTGATAACCTCGTCGGAATTCTCGCCCCCGATGGTTATAATAACGCCGTTGTCCCTGTTGATTAGTATGTCCCTGAAATAATCCTTTTTGTCAAGCATTTGGAGAAAGACTTTCGCCTTGTCGATGTCGTTGTACTCCGGGAACGAAAAAATGTTCGTCAGCCCGTCCATGTAGAGGTTTACGTCAAGCATCCTTTCCAATGTCCTGAGAAAGTTCGGCATAATGTTCTGCGCAAGCCTGCTCATCGCTTCGAGGTCGCTTTCGAAAGTTTTAATGATGTCGAGCTTCAGGGCTTCGGTTATGCTCTTCCCCTTGTAGCTGTACGTCATCGCCTTTGCTATGATTTCAAGGCCTTCCTCGTTGTACGGCACTGCTATCTTGAGCGCGGTGTTTGACACTTTCCCGCTTTCAGCTGCGATCATGAGTATAACCGTGGCGTCGTCAACCGGCATGAGCTTTATGTACCTTATCCTGTCGGTTTCAGGTTTTGGCGTCATGGCAAAGGCAGTGAGGTTCGTAAGCTCCGACAAAAGGCTTGCCGCGTGCTGAATAGTTTTTTCCATCTCGATCACGTTGCTTGTCAGCTTGTCCGCAATCAGCTTTTTTTCATCTTCGGGAATCTCGTATTTTCTCATTAAATTGTCCACGTAAAGCCTGTACGCCTTGTCCGAAGGCACCCTGCCGGCAGACGTGTGCGGATGGGTCAAAAAGCCCATCTCTTCCAAGTCCGACATCTCGTTCCTGATCGTTGCAGGGCTGATCCCCATGTCGTATTTTTTTGAAAGCGTCCTAGAGCCCACAGGCTCTGCGGAATAAATAAAATCGCTTATGATAGCCTGCAGTATCCGCAGTTTCCTTTCATTTAAATCCATCTGTCCGCCTCCCTGTTAGCACTCTCTGTGGGTGAGTGCTAACGATACCATAAATTTAACACTATTGAACCTTTTTGTCAATAGTGTTTTTGAAAATATTTGCTGCAATCATACCATGTGAAAATCTATCTCATGGTACTTGTAAACAATGTCAGTGCCGTAAAGGCCATGGTCGCAATATTCAGCTTCGCCGCACTGGTTGTCGAAGGGGTCCAGCCTCCGGAATTTTTTCGGCGGGCTGAAATCCTTTTGAAAATCGCTGTTTATTGGGATTCTGTACGGGTCAATGTTGCCAAAGTAGAAATTCCACCGCCCGTAGGCGCCCCTAGTGTATGAAGAGGCGCCGTATGACAGGTCCGCATAGGCCCATCCCACCGAGGGGACGTAAAACATGGCCCAGTCGTGCTCCCCGGCGTCGCCGGGCTTCGCGTCCAGCCCCGACTCCCATTTCGCCGGTATTCCTGAAACCCTGCACAAAGCAATGAACAGCAGAGCTTGGACGCCGCAGTCGCCCTTCATGTTCAAAGCGCAGTATTCTGCGAGGTTTTCTATGCAAGCGTAATCCCTCACGAACCTGTAGTCGGTCTTTGCTGTGATGAAATCGTAAAAAGCCCTGGCTTTTAGCAATGGGTTTGCCTCGCCTCCCGCAAGCTCGCCCGCCAAGGCTCTGATGTAAGGCGAAAACTGGATGTGCGGCAGGCATTCGCCCAAAAATCGCATTGTGTCTTCTGGCAGCTCTGCCGTAAGGACCTTCTTCAAATCGACCTTTGACATGTCCCTGTACTTTACGGTGTGGTCAAGGGAGTATTCGATTGAAAAGACTTGCCCTTTCCTTGCGGTTTCCTCGAAATACACGGTCGGCTGCGCAGCATCCTCAGTGGCAATGCATTTGGGTGCCGGTGTTATGTCAACTATCTCAAGGTTGCTGACTCCGTGGCGTTCTAGCGGGATTGGCATGTGGACATAGAGTTTACGCCCTTCCTCCACCGCTTCCGGCGCCAGCGTCAGCTCCTGCCGCAAATGGATGTGACATGAAACCTCCTGCCCGTCGGAAAGACCCGATATTAAACCTTCAAGCATGCTGTAATCGCTTGCGTCCCCTTCGCCCGTGCGCTTCCACAAATCGGGGTAGACCTTGAACAAGGTCGCGCAAAAGCTGTCAAGATACAACGCCTCGCCTTCAAGGTATATCCAGTCGATCCTCCCCATTTTACGAAGCTCGTCAAATTCCTCCTCCGTAAAACCCGGGATGTGCTCCCTCACCTGTTTCAAAGCGTCTTCTTTCGTAAGCGTATAGCATCTTTCCAAGTTGTCCAAATTCATAAGCTCAAATTCAAGCCGGCATCTCAAGGAGTGTGGCAGCCGGCCCTGAAGGCGGTCTGTTATGACCGCCCTCGCCCGCTCAAAATTGCCGCTCCATTTTTCCTTCATGACATCCTCGGGGAGCGGGACCGCAAGATGCTCCAAGTCTTCGTATTTCATCTTATTCAATCCCCTCGCCCTTGTAGCCCTGGCCTTTGTTCTTTTTCCAGAAGTACAGGTATACCAATAGCCCTGCCGCCATAATCGCGACGCCAATGATGCCCGCCCTTGGCGCATCCATGAATTCGTTCACCATCAGGACCACGTAAGCTGCGCAGGTAATGTAGATAGTGACTCTTCCGCCCCACACCTTGTACGGCCTCTCAAGGTCCGGGTACTTCTTTCGGAGGCGCAGCACGGCGTAAATAGTCAGCAGGTTCAAGATGCTGATTGCAAAGAGGAGCAGGTCCACCAAGTCCTCAAGGCTGTTGAACAGCACGAACACTATAGCCAGTCCGCATTCGAACAGGATGCCGTACGTTGGGACGCCGCGCTTTTCGTCAAGATGCATGAATATCTTCGGGAAGTAGTTTTCCTTTGCCATTGCGTAATACATGCGAGGGTCGCAAAGGACGCTGCCGTTAGCCGTGCCAATGATCCCAATCGTCATGCACACCAGCAGGACAATAAGCCCCGGGTGGCCCAGCGTACGGAACACCACTTCGCTTCCAAGGTACAGGTCCTGAAAATCCTCCTCAACGTCCAGCATCGAAAGGATGTCAGCCTGTGGCAGCACCTTGAAAACAGCAAGGTTGAACAGCACGTACAGGATGGTGACGCCGCCAATTGAGATGATGATCGAAAGCGGCAGGTCCCGCCTTGGGTTTTTCATTTCTTCAGCTACCGTGTTCAGGTTGTACCAGCCGTCATAAGCCCAGAGGGAAGCGAAAGTCGCAAACCCGACCAAGGAAATGAACCCCGCGATGCCGCCGTCCTCCGCAGAGGTCCCCGCCGTAGAAAGGTTAAGGTCCAGTGGCTGGTTCCCTGTGGAGAGCCCCACGAAAATTACCATTAAGACAGGGATGATCCTGATGACCATGGAAAAGTTCTGGTAGATCATCATTTCCCTTGCGCCCAGAAGGTTTATGCCCATCAGCACCAATATGATGAGGATTGCAAGCAGTTTAACGGTCAAGTCGCCCATCTCAAAATCCGTATTGGCCCGAAACACCCTCTCATAAGCCTTCACAGCCACCATCGACAGCGCCGCTACGCCTCCGCAGCCAGTCAGTATAAATGTTGAAAACCCGTTCAAAAAGCCGAATGCCGGGTTGTACGCTTCGGTGAGGTAAATCGTCTGCCCGCCGGCCACCGGCATGCTTGCGCCGAGTTCCGCAAAACAAAGGCCAGCGGCGATTGTGACAAGCCCTCCGACTACCCATGCGACAATCGACCAGCCTGCGCTGTAGTTCGTCCGCTCAAGCACGAAGCTGCCGACGAAATAGATGCCGGAGCCTATCATGATGCCGGCGACAATGCTTATGCCGCCAAAAACGCCTATCGTTTTTTTGAAGCTGCCTTCATGGGTGCTGTTGTCCATTGTTTTCCCTCCTCTTTCACAGGCATTCTTTTATGACCCGCAGAACGTTCTTATAGCATACCTTTTCCACAGTGTCAGTTGAATGCTTCTTCAGCAATTCCGAAACCAAAACCCCCATGCTATTGTAATTCTCGATTTCCAGCCTGCAATCTATGCCGTCGAAATCCGACCCCAGCGCCACCCCCTCAGCGCCCATCACCTGTATCATGTGATCCACGTGCCTTGAAATGTCGGACACAGCCGAATAATCCGCACCCTCCTTGAGGAACCCGGCGTTGAAGTTGACGCCGCATACCCCGCCCGAATTTGCGATGCGCCCAAGCTGCCCGTCCGTCAGGTTCCTCGAATGGCTGCACAGAGCCCGTGCGCAGGAATGGGACGCAATAAAGGGCTTTTTGCTGTGTTTTGCCACGTCGTCAAAACCGCCGCCCGACATATGGGAAACGTCAATGATGATACCCAGCTGGTTCATCCGCTCCACCGCTTCCATCCCAAAGGGCTTAAGGCCTCTTTTGTGGTCTGCCGGATCGCTGCTATGCGGGTACCCGAGGCAGTTCTCGTAGTTCCAAAGAAGCGTGACAAGCTTGACCCCTTTGCCGTGCAGCTCGTCAAGGCGCTCGATTTTCCCGTCCAGAAGCTGGCCGTCCTCAACGCACAAAACAGCAGACATTTTCTCGTTATTCATATTATCCATGATATCTTCATAGGAATGCGCCGGAAGGATCAGGTCGCGATTCTCTGCAAGCTCGCCCTGATACAGATCGTAAATCTCCTGAAACAATTGATAAGGCTCTGTTTCGATGCCTTCTTTTTCAGCCTCTTGGCCCGATGGCAGGAATACAGCAAAAAACTGGGCTGTTGCGCCGGCGGCGGCCATGGATTCCAAATCCAAGTGCCCGCTGTTTCTGCGCAAGCCGTAAGGCTTCAAGCGGCATTTCAAAAGCGAGTCACAATGCATGTCGATCAAATGCACTACTGTTTGCACTCCTTTGCAGGTTATTTCCCCCAATGTATGCAACTCTTCACAGCTTTTTCCCACCCCGTAACCAATTCGCTGCGCTTCTCGCGGCTCATAGCAGGCTCGTATGCCCTGCCCTGCGCCCAGTTTGCGGTTATGTCTTCTTTGCTGCTCCAATACCCCGCCTCAAGCCCGGCAAGGTACGCTGCGCCTATCGAAGTTGTTTCGACGGAAACAGGCTTCCTGACGGGCCTCATCAGGATGTCTGCTTGGAACTGCATCAGAAACTCGTTTTCTGATGCGCCTCCGTCAACCTTCAGCGATGAAAGGCTGATCCCGGAATCCTTTTCCATCGCGGTTATCAAATCCCATGTCTGGTAGGCAATGGATTCCAGAGCCGCCCTTATCACGTGATAATTGTTCGCCCCTCTAGTGAGCCCGGTTATTGCGCCCCGCGCATATGGCTGCCAGTACGGTGCCCCCAGCCCGACAAACGCAGGGACAATATAGACCCCGTTGTTATTATCGACCATTTGCGCCATTTCTGAAGACTCCGCAGCCGTTTTTATGAGCTTCATTTCGTCCCTGAGCCACTGCACGGCCGCCCCCGCAATGAAAACAGAGCCTTCCAAGGCGTAATCGACCTCGTCCCCTATGCCCCAGGCGACCGTGGTGAGCAGGCCGTTTTTGGAGTCGACCGGCACCTCCCCCGTGTTCATCAGCAAGAAGCAGCCGGTGCCATAGGTGTTCTTCGCCTCGCCTTTTTTGAAGCACGCCTGCCCGAACAAGGCTGCCTGCTGATCGCCTGCAGCCCCCGATATTTTTATCATGCCACCGAAGATGTGCGGCTGGGTGTACCCATACAGGCAGGACGACGGGAGCACCGTTGGGAGCATGGATGCCGGGATGCCCAGCTCATCCAGTATTTCCTGGTCCCATCTCAATTCCCTGATGTTGAACAGCATAGTCCTTGAAGCGTTTGAATAATCAGTGACATGGACATCTCCGCCAGTGAGTTTCCAGATGAGCCAAGTGTCAATGGTGCCGAAAAGGAGCTCGCCTTTTTCAGCCCTTTGGCGGGCGCCCTCCACGTTGTCCAATATCCACTTTATCTTCGTCGCTGAAAAATACGCGTCTATCAAAAGCCCTGTCTTTTCCCTGAACTTGTCCGAAAGGCCTTTACCCTTAAGCTCGTCGCTTGCCTCTGCGGTCCTCCTGCACTGCCAGACGATCGCGTTGCAGACAGGCATCCCCGTGCCTTTGTCCCAGACCACGGTTGTCTCTCTTTGGTTTGTGATGCCGATAGCTTCGATGTCGCCATAGGTGGCATTCACCTTGTACAGCGCTTCCTGTGCCACCCCTATCTGGGTTGACCATATTTCCATGGGGTCGTGCTCCACCCAACCCGGCCTCGGGTATATCTGCGGGAATTCCTTCTGCGCACTGCTTATGACGTTCCCGCCCCTGTCGAAGATCAGGCACCTTGAGCTCGTGGTCCCCTGATCCATTGCCATAATATATTTCTTCATTTTAATTCTCCGTATTTGGTGGCAAGTCTTTTCAAAAATTCCAGCCTCTTTTTGAAGATATCATTCTTGGAATGAAATGTCAAACAATAGCTACTGTATATTGACAAAATGCTGTTTTTTTTATATCCTATATGTGAAGAGAGGTGGTATTATGCCTACAATTCAGTTCCGAACCGACCTTCACGGCGGGCTTCCGTTCGAGCTCAAATTGCCTAGATACAGCGAAGCTTCTTCCGCAGAGCACACATCTACTGTTATGGGTGTTTTCAAAAAATACGCCAATCCATCCTTGATTCCAAGAGAAAAGGACGCATGGGGTGATGCAGCGAGGAAAAAGCATGCTACTCTTTGACGCTAACGCTATCTTGAGATATGTTCTGTGCGATAATGAAGATATGGCAGAAGTTGTTTATGTGTTGGAAAAAACATGTTCTGTAGGATGCGTGTTCAATCAGACAACGCGCTTTTCTAAAGGATTGTACAATGCCATTTCCAACACCTTTGAAATTCTTGCTAAAGTCGCAATGGTAAAATTCTCCTCGCCGTTCTCCCAACGAGAAATCATAACTTGTGATACTCCGAGCATATTTGCCAACTCCTGCTGCGTGTAGCCTTTAGCTTTACGTTGCCTTTGAATAGTCGCGGCAATCTGTGCAATGTACTTTGCAATAATGCTTTCCTCTAAAGTCAAGTTGTCCGAAAGCCACGAACTGTCTTTTGAGTTGCTCATTTTTTCTTTAATACTCATACTCATCCACTCTCCAATTCTGCAATTATATGTTCTGCCCGTGTTATTGCTGATTGATAATCGGCAGCGTCCTTTTCTTTGAAAGCGGTTAATAGTATTGCGCTTTCCTCGTCAGCATATGGATAGCCAGGTACATAACCATTTTATCAACATTATATAATCTATACGTTATAATTGCAATAAAACTGAAAAAGTATTGCAGTTGGCTTTAGAAACGTATACAAGCGCTAAAATGGATTTTGTGGATTGCATGCTTTATGGATTCAGTGTCGTCTGTGGATATGATGTTTTTACATTTGACAAAAAGCTAAAAGCTGCCATTGAACGTGTAAAATAAGAACTTCCGCTTTTACTGAGTTGAAAATGATAATGCAGGGCGGTATCTCGTCAATAGCGGAATGCACCGCCCTGCCGTCAATTAGAGTTGATCACGACTTACCTTTTATTACATTGGCTCGTAGACTTCGTTAAGCTGATGTCAGTTATGGTCATTGGCGCGCACCTGAGAAAACTGCCCATACCTCCTCAGAGGTCAGTGCGCGGTCCGTCATGAAAAAGTCTTGAAGCGCAAAGTCCACGTTCATTGAGGAGGTGTTGTACAAGTTTGAGGCTGACGAATCGTTGCTTTGGCCAATCAGCGTGGGTGCGCTGTTGCCGCCCATGCCTTTTGCAAGGTTGGTAGCATAGTCGTTCACCAGCACCCCGTTGGCGTAGGTCCTGACCCTGTTTGCCGCCTTGTCCCAGACAGCTGCGACGTGCACCCACTGACCGACGGCATATTTCGTTATTTCTATATCAGATGAACCGTTGACGCGGCCGGAGTCGCTGCGCGACTTCGAGTTGAGCTTGATCGTTCCGCCCTTGGCGGTGAACATCCAGCCGTTGTTGCCGCCGCTGTCCCAGTTCTTGTTGCTCATAATGGCCGGGTCGCTGCCAACCGCAGAATTGATTTTGATCCAGTAAGCTACGGTGAAGCTCTGGTTGTAGTCGATCAAGCCGCCGGCGCTGTCAAGCTCCAAATAGTTGCGCCGGCTGAGGCTGACGGCTTGGCTGCCGTCCCTTCCGTTGACGTAGGGCGGCGAGCCGACAACGCTGCCGACGCTTGGGCCAGCGCCGTTTTCATTGTTCAAATTCCCGTCGAATTTGAGGAAGTAGCCCATGCTGCCGACTGGAATTTCCGGAGGGTTAAGCGGATTGACCGTGAAGCTCACGTCGAACTGCGCCGACACATCGGAGTTTGACACCGTGACCGTGGCTGTATGCGCCCCAGCCGCAAGCCCCGCCTTGGGCGTTACGGTGAACGTGCCTGTTTTGCCGGCACCGATGCTGCTGACGGACGTCTTGGATAGCGTGAACGAACTCTTGCCGGTACCGGACAAGGCAACGTCCAGCTTGCCTGTGGCTGAGCTGCCCGTATTGGTAACCGTGACAGCCTTAGCCGCCTGCGGGCTGTAGCCAGCGTTTGCGTCTGGGAAGGCGTATGTGCCTGACGGGTCAACCGACACGCCGTACCGGTTTGCTTTCACAACCGTTATGCTGAACGACGCAGCGTCCGTGTTGCCGTCGGCGTCGTAGGCTTTGACGCCAACGGCATGGGTACCTGCAGGCAGGTTGTCGCCAAGCCACTTCCACGTCGTTCTGTCCTCGTTCACGCTGGCCGTGCCGACATCGAAATTGTTGGAGCCGTTGGCTTTCAGGTAATAGGTTGTGCTGTCTGTGCCTATCCTGTACTCTATTTTCGTTGCCGGTGCGCTTGTTGACACTATGTAAGAGTACCTGTCGCTGGTCGTGCCGGATTCCGGGTCTGAGGTGGCTGACACGATCTTAATGCCCTGCTTTGGCTCGCCCGTTGAGCCAAGCGGCCCCGCCGGCTCCCCGTCTTTCCTGAAGCCGATGTCAAGCACCGTCACGGAGCGTGTGCCGGAGAAGCTGTTCATAGGGTCAATGTAAAACACCATTGACGACAGGCCCTTTGACATTATGTCCGTGTACTTTGAAAGCGGTATGTCAAAGGTGTAGCTCCCGTCGGCGTTGCGGGCCGACTGCTTGCTGAACGCCAGCCCGGCGTCGCGTATCGTAACCCAGCTTTTCTTGCCGGGTATGACCGCATCAATGCCAAGCTCCTTCGTTCCGTCGAAAGCCAGCGTCATGCACAGCCTGGTGTATTCGGGCGTGTAGCCGCTGACGTCAGCAATGATGCCGTACCAGTCCCCGTTCGTGCCATAGGATATGACTTGGTGGCCTTCTGCGTTCTTGCTGATTTTATAGAAGTCCTTGGGGATGTTGTCCTTGTGGTTCTTGAAATCGCCGACAGTTGGCCTGTTCGCATCTTGTGGTTTCACCGTGAAGCTCACGTCGAACGACGCAGACACGTTGAGGCTTGTCACTGTCACTGTTGCTGTGTACGTACCTGCTGCGAGTCCGGCATTGGGCATTACGGTGAACGTACCTGTTTCACCGGCATTTATGCCGCTGATCCATGTTTTGGATAATTTGAACGCATCAGGGTTCGTCCCTGACAAAACAATCGACAGGTTTTCAGCTGCAGCGTTTCCAGTATTGCTTATCGCAATAGTACTCTCATCAACGCCTTCAAACTCCAGTGTCCCAGACACATCAAAAGACAATTTGAATATTGGCGAAGAGTCGATCTTGATGAATC
>WRJK01000102.1 GCA_009782285.1 Clostridiales bacterium | reverse complement strand
ACCAGCTACTACGGCGTTCTGGCCGACGGCACGCTGAGCGAGGCAGAGTCAACAAAAGCGGGGGCGGAAGCTCTGGCTGCTGCATTGACGGGCACGGAGATAACGGGCTTGACCAACGGCAAGACATACGTCGTTACAGAGTATACGCCTTCCCCAGCGGTGGTAATCGTGGGTGAAGGGTCAGTAGCAGGGGTAACAGCGGGCGACCAAAAGATAACAGGCCTTACAGCAGGCAAACTCTACGTTGTGCAGGAAAGCACCAGCTACTACGGCGTTATGGCTGACGGCACGCTGAGCGAGGCAGAGTCAACAAAAGCGGGGGCGGAAGCTCTGGCTGCTGCATTGACGGGCACGGAGATAACGGGCTTGACCAACGGCACTACCTATCTTGTTACTGAGTACATACCTCCGACGGAAGTAATAATAGGCGGTGGATCAATAGAAGGGGCCACAGCGGGCGACAAAAAGATAACAGGCCTTACAGCAGGCATGCTTTACGTTGTGCAGGAAAGCACCAGCTACTACGGCGTTCTGGCCGAAGGTACGCTGAGCGCGGTAGAGTCAACAAAAGCGGGGGCGGAAGCTCTGGCTGTTGCATTGACGGGCACGGAGATAACGGGCTTGACCAACGGCAAGACATACGTCGTTACAGAGTATATACCTTAATATTATGAAATCCATAAAGCCGGCGAACCCTCGCCGGCTTTATAAACGCTACAATCCTCCACAATCCAATCCTCCACAATCCAACAATCTACAACCTTTTAAATCCTCATCATTCTATCGACGACGTGGCAGTCACCTCAACGTTTACGTCTCGCGTGATTGAGGCGTAGTTCGGGTCGTCAGGTGTGAATGTTGCTTTGTGCAAATGCGGTCCTTCTCCACCTACGAGATCGGTTTCCGTAACCCACTGGAACGTGCCGTCAGCATTTGGCGGCTATGTTGGCTCAAGCGAATGTGCCATTGGCGAGCGGGTGTGAAGAACGAAGAGCAACTAACAAGCCGGCGAGAACTCGCCGGCTTTATTAACTCTGCGATATGATCCAATCCAATCCAATCCAATCAACTACAATCCAATTCGATCATTTACAATCAAACCATCTACAATCAAATCAACTACAATCCAATTCGATCATCTACAATCAAATCAACTACAATCCAATCGTCTACAACCTATCCAATCCACCCCATCATTCCACTATCGACACCGGGAACACTTCAACGCTTACGCTTTGCGTCACTGTTTTATAGTTCGAGTCGCTTGGCGCAAACATCAATTCGTGATTTTGCGTACCCACTCCGCCTACTGATGTGCCTGCATTGACCCATGCGAACGTGCCGTTAGCGATGATGGGAAGGTGGACGTTCGCAAGCGTCTGCCCTTCGGTAGCCGCAAGATCTGTCGGCCAATTGATGCTGCTTGATTCAAGCTCAGCTTGCTCAACTTTAATGCTGACGTTAAACGCTAGTGGCGTGGCGATATTGGCGCCAGAGACCATAACAGTCGCTGTGTAGTCTCCGGCATTCAAACCAGGCTTAGGCGTTACCGTAAAGGTGGAGGTTCCGCCTAGATCTATGCTGGGGAGTTCTATTTTGGGGGAGTTCGAGGGAGGGCTCAAAGTGAAGTTGTCGGGGTGTCCGCCTCCAAGCTCTATGGTCAGCCTGCCTGTGGCGCTGCTCCCCGTGTTGGTTACGGTTACAGTCAAAGCGGTGGGTGGGCTGCTGTAGCCGTATTTGACGGCGGGGAAGGTGTGCTGGCTGCTTTGGCTCAGGGATATGCTGTGCGTGGGTGCAGGCGTCATCGCATAGGTATGGGCTGCAAAGCTAGAGTAAGTCGAGCTGCCCACCTTTAGGATTACGTAGTATGTGTATGTCAAGTTGGGGTCAAGGGACGAGAAGGTCCAGCTTCCCGTGCCGCCCGGTTTGCTCACAGTAACGCTTTTTGCACTGCTCGACGTGGTTACGCCTGAGCTGGTGGTCGGCTTTGTGTCAGATGGTTTAAGGAGCAAGAAGTACATGGTTCCGGCAAAGTTCGCTTCCGCTGTTATCTTGAGGGAAGTGTTGCTTTGTTTCGTCGGGGTAATGTTGGTCACAACCGCAGTGACGGATCCCACCACCCAAATAGCGCTTGCTTCAATGCGCGTCCGATCCTTTACGGTCCTTATCGACCTGTCAGCGATGCCGATATAGTACTGGCCGTTCGACAGGTTTGAATTCGGGGTGATCGTAACCACCCTGCTTGAGGAGTTGTACGAAGCAGAGAACGAAATGTCATCACCGTCCTCGTCGTTTTCCCTGAGTATCACCACCCTGTCCCTGAAGTACTGGTTGTTTAGTGACGAGCTGCCGCTGTAGGGTTCGATTTCCTCAGAAAAGGTGATCGTGGGCTTGATGGACGTCGAAACGTTCGTTGTGTTGTTCGTGGGGTAGAACGTCGCGAGGGAAGAATCATTCCCTGTAGAGAACGAAATAGACTGTGCGGCGTTGCCTTTCCCGTCGGAGTCTTTGACGGAATTCCTCGGGATGATGACGTAATACTTTGTGTTGTCCTTCAAATTGTTCTCAGGGGTGATGGTTATTTTCGTCCTGCTGCTGATGGAAGCGTCATAGTTCAATCGCGTACCCACTGAAGTGCTCTCACGCAGCTCGACAAAATCCTCGATGTTGGAGCTGGTTATTGAGTTTCCGTTGTACAGCGTCATTTCCGAATTGAACGTTATGGTGATCTTAGTGTCAACATCAACTCTGGTAGCACCGTTCGCCGGGCTGAACTTTATCTCGTCCTCGCTGGTGGCTGTAGAGGTGTTTGGCGCGGTGTACTGGGAGCCGGTGTTCACGTACCCGGGTTTCTGCTCGTATGTCACGCCGTTTGCGTAGACGTTCATCGTGTTTATCGTCCCTGTCCCGTGGAAGTAGCTCTCCGCGTTCACGTCCACCGTGCTGACAGAGGCGCCGGAGTCTATCGTGATGTCAGACCTGCTGGCGGAACTTGAAATTGTCAGGTTTGTGATGGAGCCCGAGGACAGCCTGAATTTCGCTGAGGAGCCGTTCACTGTGACTTTCGGGAAAGTGCCCTGAAGCGTGATGTTCGACGATGACAGCGTCGTCAGGATGTCGATGCCCCTGCCATAGAGCCCACCGGTGAGGCCGCTTGTCTGTATCGTCGCCTCCCTTGCTGCTGTCAGCGCTGCAATCACGGATTCCCCCCTGACTGTAAAGGTCACTGAAGACGAGCTTCTCTCCACTGTGGCTTGGGAAGCCCTGGAATTGCTGAAAGAGACGCTGCTGCCGCCCTGGACGATCAGGTTGCCGAGGATGATGCAGTTTTCAATGGTGGCGCTTCCGCTCCCCGTGTCGCTGCTGATGGTCACGCTGTTTGAGTATATCGTGTTTGTAAGGGTGGTGCTTGACCTGATGACGGGGTCTGATTTGACTATGTTTTCGTTGTCAAGTATGTCGCAGATGATTTTGGCGGTCTGAGCCCTAGTCAGGTTGTCCAGCGGGTGCAGGCGTCCGTCGTCGTATGCGCCTATGTACTTCTTCCCGTTGACTTTCTGGAAAGCCGTGTATGCCCAGTCGGCTACGGAACTCCTGTCCGGGAATTCATTGAGGTTCCCCGAGATGCCGTAAGCAGGTATGACCCTCGATATCATGACAGCGGCTTCCTGCCGCGAAATGGCGCTGTTCGGCTTGAAGGTGTTGTCCTCGTACCCGCCCACGTAGGTTGCTGCGTAGGCTTTGGCCACGTCTTGGTAAAACCATTCGGCGTACGGGACGTCAGAAAATGTGATGCTTGCCGTTGCAGTGTTGCCGAGGGCTTTGTTGAGCATGGTGGTGAACTCGGCACGGGTCACCGGCCTGTCCGGCCTGAAAGTGTTGTCGGGGTACCCTTGGACGAACCCGTATTCCACAGCCTTGTCGATGTAGCTTGCTGCCCAGTGCTTGTTCGTGTCGCTGAAATTCGCGGCGTGCGACGCGGCGGGAACCAGCAATGCGGCTATCATTGAACACATAATTATAATGCTTGTCAGTTTCTTTCTTTTCATAGTTATTATTCCCTCCTGCTTGAGTAGTGTATGCGGTACTTGGGCGGTTGCCCGTTTGTATATCATTTTATCATAATTCATCATCATAATTCAAGACGGTAAAGAAGATGTAATATTACATTTTTGATTGAAATTGTAATATGGCTGTAATAAAAAACCCTGTTTCTTTTGGTATAATCATAGAAGACACAGCATACGAAAGGGGCAAAAGAACTCATGAAAAAACCAATATTCTACATGTTTTTGATCGCAGCGCTCGTGCTGTGCAGCAGTGCAGCGGCGTTTGCAGCAAGCGACTTGAGCGTATGGGACTCAAGCAGGTACGTACCGCCCGACGTGTTCGGCACGAAGCTTCAAATTCCTGTGAAGTACCTGATGGACAAAAAAATCCTTACAGGGGACACGGACGGCTTGTTCCATCCAGAAAAAAACATCAACAGGGCGGAATTCGCCACCATCATGGCAAGGGCGACGAACAACGTAGTCGAGCTTGAAACATACAGGAACGAGAACATTTTCAATGACCTTGACGGGTACGGCTGGGCAAAGCCCTACATCAACACGGTAGCAAAGGCAGGGCTATTCAAGGGCAGGAGCAGCGACAAGTTCGCGCCGGCAGAAAGCGTCACTTACGCCGAAGTCATCACGGTGCTGATAAGGATGAACGGCGCAGCCGATGCGGCGGAAAGCATGGCGCCCAAATGGCCGGACAACTACATCGCATATGCCGAAAGGGAAAAAAACAAATGGACGGTGGATGTGGTCGTCAGCGACTGGAACGCCCCTGCCACAAAGGGGGACACAGTGCTGCTACTTTACAGGAACCTGCCCAAGGACTGATCGCCAAGCAGGGCCATATTTGAAAAAAACAGAAAACAGGAGGAGTTGTTATGATTAATAATAGAAGAAATGTGTTGAGAACGGCATCTGTGTGCCTGATCGCTGTCATGCTCGCCGGGAGCGCGGTCTTTGCGGCTGTGCCCCCTGACGTGTCGGGCTCTGCGCACAGGGACGCGATTACAGCCCTTGTCGAAGCAGAGGTGATAACGGGAAGCACCGACGGCCTCTTTCACCCATTCAACAATTTGACTAGGGCCGAAGCCTGCATCATCATCGTAAAAACCATCAACCCGCCAAACGCAGAGATAGCCGGCACGCCGACCCAGAGAGTGCCGGAAAGCGGCTTTTCCGACATGAGAGGGTACGGATGGGCAGAGGGCTACATCAGCTACGCTGCCAGGCACGGCATAGTGAACGGATACCCTGACGGGACCTTCAAGCCGGGGAACAACGTGTCCTGCAACGAAATGCTCACCATGGTGCTCAGGGCGGCAGGGTTTTCAAACAGCGACATTGGCGCAAACTGGCCGCAGGATTTCATCGTAAAAGCAATAGAAGAAGGCATAACAAAAGGCCTGCCCGAAGCCCTGCCAGACATGGCTACGAAAGAAGTGGCAGCCCGCATGGCATACAACAAGTTCGAAGTGCTGAGGGCGATAGGAACGCCACCGGAAGAGGAAGATGATGATGAAGACAGCGGTGCGCAGGCAGGCGAGGACGCCCCCTCCGGCCTCGGCAACCTGACCTTTGCCGAAGGGAAGTTTGACGGCGACATCACGAAGTTCGCAGGCACACCCATCAGCCCAAAAGTCGAGGTCTACACCTATGGCCTCAAGAAGGACTACAAAAGGGACATGAAGCTGCCGGCAAAGAAGAGCGAGATGAGGAAAGACACTGTCCACAAGTTCAAGCTAGCCGAAACGCCGTGCTTCTACGTCAAAACCGGTGGCGAGATAACCATGATGGTGCTGCCCACAGACACAGGGTTCAATGGAAAGGTCTACTGCGTCATAAACGGCTGCAGCAACACGGTCGACGGCAAAGGCGAGCAAGTCTACAACGTGCACACGCTGGCTGCCGCCCAAAAGGTGTCTTGGCTTTCCGCAGACAAAAGCACCGACATGCCCCCGCCGGAATACCTTGACGGGGAGATTTACGAGATGACGATGACGAAGTCAGGGGGCACTATCATAAGCATCAGCAAGGCATCGGATCCGGGCAGCAGGGTAGAGTTCATTGAGCTCACTTCAGGCACTTGGGAAAAAGTGATGGAATTTTCCGGTGGTGTCGTCACGCTGGACAACGCAGCAGAAAGCAAATTCGGGGTTGAAGACAGCTCAGTGGTATACATCCTGAATTCGGACGGCAAATCATACAAGGTAGGCAGGATGAGCGACGTCAGGACCGGAGCTGAGATAAGGGCGTTCTCCATAAGGAAAAACGAAGAAGTAGCTTCATATATTACAATGAAGCAGAAATGAGGCGGAAGACTGCAAAGCAATGTACGGACAGTTTTCAGTAATTTTCGCTCTGATGCTGACAGGGTACTTTCTCAGGAAGGTCAACGTCACCAGCGATGAGATGAACAGGGGGCTGAATAAATTCATTGTCAATTTTTCATTCCCCTGCTTTATTTTTCACAAAGTTGCGGAGCTTGAGGTCGACAGCGGTTTTTTCAGAGAATTCCTGCTGGCTTTTGTCTTGTCCTCTGCGCTTTTCTTGGCATTTGGCCTTTACGCGTCGGCGTACACAAAGCTCCGGCACTTCCCAAAGGAAGAAGCCTGCTCGGCAGAGCCCATGATGGTCTTCCCCAACAACGCGTTCATGGGGTTTCCCATAGCTTACATATTCTTTGGCGACACTGGGCTGCTGTTCATGCTGGCAAACAACATAGCCATGAACCTGACACTGTTTTCCTGGGGCGCCTATGCCCTGCGGCGGGGCGATGGCAAGAAGCTTTCGCTTCGGAGCTTGGCAAGAACCCTGCTCAACCCGAACATACTGGCACTGGCTGCGGGGCTGCTCTTTTACGCCTTTGAGATCCCCTTGCCGGGGGCAGCTGGCACCTACCTTTCATATATCGGCGGCGTATGCACCCCCATGGCCATGATATTCATCGGCTCGACACTGGTAGGCACGAACATCCTTGAAGTGGTCAAGGACAGGCTGGTGCTTGAGCCGGCTATTAACAAAACCATAGTGCTTCCCGTGCTGGCCTTTTTCGCGCTGGCATTCGCTCCGCTGCCTTTGATGATGAAGAGGATCGTGGTGTTTGGCAACTGCTTCCCCTCTGCCGCTGTGGCGTCGGTCCTAGTTGAGACGGAGGGGAAAAACAGTGCGCTGGCCTGCAAGATACTGGTGGTGAGCACGGCAGTTTCGGTGGCAAGCATCCCGGCTTTCGCCAAGCTGATCAATTTGCTGGTGCTGTAAAAAAGGAGATGGCATGGACAAAATAAAGATAGGCAAAACTGAAATATCGAAGGACCTGTTCATATTCCTCGTGATAAGCGTCCTGCTGGGCATGGTGGCAGCGGTGGAGAACACTTCCCTGGCCAACCGCCTGTACGAGGACTTGGATTTCACAGTGCTGCAGCGCGCCCTCTTGGAAGCTCCCAGGGAGACGCCTGGGCTGCTGTCAGTGGTGTTCATCGGGATGCTGAACGGCCTTGGCGACGTGAGGATCGCCGCTGTCGCAAACATCCTAGGGGGCGTGGGCCTGATATTCTTCGGCCTGGTCCCAAACAATTTCGGCTTGGTGCTGCTGTTCCTAGTGGTCTACAGCACGGGCCAGCACCTCTACATGCCCCTTTCAAGCACGATAGCGATGACATTCGCCAAGGGCGAGAACTTCGGGCAGAGGCTGGGCCAGGTGCAGGGGCTGGGGAGCCTGTCGATCATCGTCTCAAGCGGGCTATTGTTCTTGATATACAAGCTTGCCGACGTGTCATACGGCACTGTATTCACTATCGGCGGCTGCGCGATGCTCATAGCCGGTGCGCTGTTCATCCTCCTCGACGCAAAGAGCGCAAAGATCGTCAGCGAGAAAAGGTTCGTGCTCAAGAAAGAGTACAAGATGTACTACGTGCTTGCCACTATCAACGGTGCCAGGAAGCAGATAACGCTCACTTTTGCGCCATGGCTATTGATAACTATCTTTGGCCAGCCCGTTACCACCATCACTGCGCTGTTTTTCATCGTGTGCGTGATCAACATTTTCTTCAAGCCTTGGTTCGGCGGGCTGATAGACAAAAAGGGGGAGATATTCGCGCTGAAGCTTGAGGCGATGGTGATGTTCGCCGCCTGCCTCGGGTTCGCCTTTGCCAAGTCCCTGCTCAGCCCGCAGGCTGCCATCATAGCGGTCGGGCTTTGCTACGTCATGGACAAGCTGATGGAATCAGCCGTCATGGCTAGGGCCACATATGTTAAGAGGATTTCAAAAGACCCTGCCGACGTAGCTAGGACACTCACCATGGGGCAGAGCATGGATCACGTAATATCCGTCTGCCTGCCCGTCTTTGCCGGGTACGCCTGGTACACCGGCGGGGAGAGCGGGTACATCTACGTGTTCGCCGGCGGGATAGTGATATCGGTGATAAACTTCTTTGTGGCAGGCAAGTTGGAATATTAACCTTAACATACCTGTAACGCTGTTGTAATGGACTTTTTGCAGAGGGCTGCTATAATAGTAAATGCAAGTCAAAAACCGCTCAAACCGTGCAAGGTCAATGTATTACAGTTCTGTTACAATTAACTGAATAGGTTGACTGGAAGCTCGGGCTGAGAGTATAATTCAATGTGATGGATTGTGCGTATTCATCAATAGGCATTTTCTATAAAGGTCAGATTATCTTCGGAAGGGGAGGATAGTTTGCAAAATCAATTAACATTACTCCCCTTCGGAAATTTTAAGGAGGAATTTATATGAGAAAAATGAGTAAAGGGCTTTCCTTTGTGCTGGTTTTGGCACTCATACTGGGAAGCTTCTCCATGGTCTCCGCAGCGGTGACCGCAGCGCCTGGCGACATCGCCAAGCTCAGCGACATCGAGGGGATACTTGGGCAGGAAGAGATCGAGGTTTGCCAATACCTCGGGATCATCACCGGCAACCCGGACGGGACCTATCTGCCTGACAAAGACGTGAACAGGGCAGAGTTCGCTGCCATCATCACAAGGACTATGGGCATCCCTGAAAGCGCACTGGCAGGCTTCTCCACCACGAGCTTTCTGGACACTTCCGGCTACGGCTGGGCGGTTCCCTACCTTGCGTACTGCCATTCCAAGGGCATCATGCTGGGCGACGGGCACGGCAATGCAATGCCTGGCAGGACGATCACGGTAAACGAAGCCATGACCATGATCTGCAGGGCTCTCGGCTATGTCGAGAACAGTGCGCTGCTTACGGGCAGCTGGCCTTCGAACTACATCACCTTGGCGCAGAACCTCTGGCTCTATGACAAGCTGGACAGGAACGTAAGCCTCATGACCAAGGAAATGTCAGCAATTGCAATTTACAATGCCCTGATGACTCAGAAAGTGGCAGTAGCCACGGACGGGAAGACGGAATTCCAGTGGGTTGAGTATCCGAATACGTCAGCTGAAAAGGATGGAGTAATCGCATGCTTCTTGAACACAGGGCTCGAATGTGACTTCCATAACATGTTTCTTGGTGATGATTTGGCCACACCGTCAAACAGCCTGATCGGCATTGTTGACAAGATTGGTGCTTACGGCATCGCATTCTTTACGAAGGACGATGAGTTGATTGCATTTAAAATGGCCAACAACTTCCAGCTATTGACTGGGTACATAGACGGGAACAGCTTAATCGCCAATGATGGTAAGAAGTATTCGTTCTCAGAGTCAATGGATAAGATGTTGCAAGCGCATTTTCCAGTTTTCGTTGAGAATGGGGAATTTTATTCATGCTCCGATGCTCTCAGCGCCAAGATAATCACAACTGGTGCGGTGAAAGGAAGTGATAACGGAGGGAAACTACTAGGTACTATCGCTGAGCATTGGACTGATGGTGAAATGCTGACCATCTCAGGAAAAGTATCAGGGTTGACCATCAGAGAAGTATGGGGCGTCGTAGGTTGGGTCGCAACAGAAACCGGTCAGATTGCTAGTGCTGACCTCAGGGACATTGAAGAAGACGATGCCCTGTTTGGTCTTGACCTACCGCTTGATTATTATTCCGAAGTTGCTGAGAAGCAGATATCGATGGTAGGCATCGACAGCATTGAAGATTTAGCAGTAGATGATGTTGTCTACGTATACGCTACAGGTGGCACTGGCGACGTTATTAGAATTGCCGCCAGCAACGACACAGTTGAGGGTACCATTGATGAAGTCAGCGTCGATGATGACTATGTAGTGATAGACGGTGAGGAATACGGCTTCTCAGCAGATTACCTTGTGTGTGGAGACGGTGCGTCCGTTTCCGATGTTGAAGGTGAAGTTGGCTCGGATGCAGAAGCGCTGCTTGACGCCTATGGCAATATCTATGACATAGACGCTACCGGCGGTGAGCTCGGGATGTTCGGTGTAGTGGAATTCTGGGGCGATGGATCCGCAAACGGAGATAGTCCTTTTGTAAGGCTCACTAACAGAGATGAGGATTCACTCAGGCACTATTTCGTAGGCAAGAAGGTAAAATGGTATGACACTACTATTAGCAACACAGGAGGCAGCCCGAAATCCTTCGGAACTCTTGCGAATCTCAGGTACTATGTCGAACAAACTTTCAATGGCACATCAGGTAGTGCAATTAGTAATGACGCTATGTATAATCGATTGGTTGGGTACAAACTTAACAGTGCCGACCAGATCTCAGAATTTAAAGTTGGATTGTCGATAGGCAGTGCAGCGCCGTTGACTATCAAGAGCAGGACAGTTGCCAGCGTAGGCGGAAAAGACTACAAGATTGACAAGAATGCAGCAGTGTTCTTCTTTGATGGCGATGATATCGGAACTTCAACGGTGGCCAATATTGACTTGGAAAAAGCGAAGAATATGTCGAACGGTGCCATTTCAGTGGTGTTCAGCAGGGACGGTAAGACGATAACCGCGATGCTTATCACAGATAAAGCTGCTAATGCTACATCGGATTCGGTGTTCGGCGTGGTGAACTCTGTCACTTTTGCAGCCAGTGGTGGAGACGACTACACGATTTTGCGCGGTTTGTTCGATGGAGATGACATCAAGTCATTGTCAACAACAACTGGCTTGGGCAGAATTGAAACCCACGGTTATTTG
>WRJK01000101.1 GCA_009782285.1 Clostridiales bacterium | reverse complement strand
CATTTCTAAGCTTAATGGGCTTTAACTTGTCGTCGGTCACCGGGTGCTTCGTTTCCCCTTTTGCTATCAGCTCTCCTGTCCCTTCCCTGAAGATTTCGTACGCCATGACGATGGTGGCGCCTTTCAGGCTGCCCACCCAAGTGTTCACCTCAAGCAAGTCGTCGTACCATGCCGGCGATTTATACTCACAGCTGACAGAGGCCACCGGCAGCCATATCCCGTCTGCTTCAAGCTGCGCATAAGGGTAGCCAATTTCCCGGAGGAACTCCGTCCTCCCAACTTCAAAATACTTGATGTAGTTCGCATGGTAGACTATCCCCATGCGGTCGGTGTCTGCATAAGGCACCCGCACCTTTGCTTTGAATTTTCTCATAACCAGCCCAAAAAATGCCTTGCGGCAAAAACACCTGTGTCAACCAGCATTATGCACGCGATGACGATTGCCAATTTCCTCGTCTTGAACCTCGTAAACAGCCTGTCAAGCACTGGCTGCAATACGTACAGGAATACCGTGCCGCCTATCCCAAACCGCACGGACGGGGACAGCGCAACCCGGCCTTGATAGTTGATTGCATAGTCCACATAAGTCTGCCAAGGCCAATATCCCATGGCTGCTTCCAAAACATACGAAACCGCGAGCTCAAGTGCCGTAGCTATTATGGCGCAGCCCAAAAACACTGTCGGAGCCAGCAGAATTCTATCTTTTAAGCCCTTGCCGTTAATCAACCTGTAAACAGTGAATATGAAAACCAATGCCCCGAACCCGTATATCGGGCAGTATGGGCCAAAGAGCACACCCCTGTTTGTGAACCCCCAGTGGTATACCACCGTCTCCAAGAATACTTCATATGCCCAGCCCAGCAGGCTGTACACGAAAAAGCAGCAAATGTAAAAGCTGAACCCCTTTCCCTTTGCGCCTGAGCCAATTCGCGCTTTCTTTTTCGCCTTTGATTTCTTTTTCATATCAAATCCCCTGTTGTTCCTCCACCCTCATCTCTATGTCGTCCCTGCCAAGGAACGCGAAAGCTGCCAAATGCACTTTTTTCCCGCTCCCTTCGTATTTCTTGGCGTATCCCCTGCTCTTAATCTGCTCCATGCCTTCGCCCAAGGCCTTTTCAAACAGTTTCTTCTTCTCTTCCTGAGATGCTCCTTGTTCGCACTTCCCATACTTGAACTCCATCACGTAGGCTTTGTCATCAAGCTCAAGCACGGCGTCCACCCTGCCGCCGGCTGTGGACACCTCCGCGTCGATGTCAAACCCGAGGACGTTCATCACTGCGTAGAACACCGAGTGGTAGTACGCCTCGCGGTCCACGTGGAGCTCGTAGGGGATTGAGGCAAAAAGGCCCCTCAGCATTTCCAGGACCTTTTGCAGGTCGCCGCCTTGCAGCGCCTCCGCGATATCCAGCTGGGCATTCTTGACGTATGCCTGCTTTTTCCCCGTGAAGGCTGTCGCCACGTGCAAGTCGAAGGCTTTTCTGACTTCTGAATTCGGCATGCCCAGAACAAAGACTTCTTCGTTCATGTCATATGCTATTTCTTTCACCGTAAGGTACCCGGTCTGGAACAGCAGCAGCTCCGCTTCGATCTTGTCAATTTCGGTGGTGTCCAGCATGAGCCCCGTTATTCTCAGGTTTTTCAGTTTCGCGTACACGCCGGGGTCCTTTATCATCAGCTCCATAAGGAACTTCGGCGTGCCGCTGGCGTACCAGAAGCTCGCGAACCTCTCTTGATCGAAGAAGCTGAGCAGCGAAAAGGGGTTTATCACCCTGTTTTTGCCGTCCCACGAATAGCCGTCGTACCACGCCAGTATTTCGCCTCGCAGGTCGCTGACGTGGTTGAAATCGCCTGCCGCAGACAGGGCTTTGATGCGCTCCCCGAAATACTCGTCCAAGTCTGCTATGCCGATGCCGCACACGCTTGAGTACTTTCTTGAAAGCGTCAGGTCGCCCAAGTTGTTGAGCTCCGAAAACACTGACGCCTTCGTAAACTTCGTAATCCCTGTGATGAACGTCAGCCTCAAATGCGGGTCCATCGACTTGAGGACTCCGTAGAACCCCCCCAGCACGTCTTTGTTGGCTTCTGCTACTTCCATGTCGCCGAGGCGGTCCAGAATGGGTTTGTCGTACTCGTCGATAAGGACGACTACCGTCTGGTTGTATTTTTCGTGCAGCTCCTCTATTAGTGTTTTGAATGTTGCTGATGGGGTATTGTAGTCGATGCTAAATCCCTCTTTCTTAATGCGGGATTTTAATTCGATTAATAGTTCGTCCTTCAGCATTTCGGGCGTCTCGTTCGCTATGTTGCTCATGTCGAGCCTGATGACCGGGTGCTTCTCGAAGCTGTAGTCCGAACCGTATATCCAAAGCCCCTTGAAAAGCTCCCTGTCGCCGCTGAAGGCTTCGCCTATTGTGTCCAGCAGCAGCGATTTGCCGAACCTCCTGGGGCGCGACAGGAAATAATAGCTCCCGCCGTTTATGATGTTGTAGACGTACTGGGTCTTGTCTACGTAGACGTAGCCGCCTTCCATGATTTTGCGAAAATTCTGTATCCCGAGCGGTAGTTTCTTCATTTCGCCCCCCGATTCCTGCTGTTTCAGTCATTATAACACAATCTGTTTTATGCAAGCAACTACTGCGGCATATTTTTACGGATTTCTTCAGCCCGCTGCCTCTGTGAGTTGAAGCTTCGAAATCCAGTGCCGCCAAAATCATTTTTACCCATAATGGCATTCGCCAGCCCCTCCCGCAACGCATCGTCTCCTTCGTCCGTCTTCATGTAAAAATCATAGATGTACGGCACAGCGGCGTCGGACAATTCACGAAGCGCGTCAATGTCTATGGTTTTCAGCGTTCCGGCTTCATACCTTTGAATGTTGTGCTTTGCAATGAGCCCGTCCACATTACCGTAGGACAAGATCGTGAACATCAAAGCAAAGCCGGCTATCATCAGCCTCGCCGAGTTGAATTTCTTGAACTGCCTGACGCATATTATCAGGAATATGAACAGGAGCAGCACCATGAACCAGCTTGTGAACACCCTTAGCTGCGTGAGGCCGTAGGCGTCAATGTACATGGCCATTTTGCTTAGCGCCGTAACTATCAGCAATATAGTGAACAGAGAAACCGTTACTGTTTCAATCCGCAGCGCTTTCGGCTCTTCGCCATTTTCCCTCTTCACTGCAAGGTGGCAGACGGCTAGGACGGCCAAGTTGATGCCCGCTACCGCGCAGAGTTCAAAAAAACCGCGCCTTGCGTATTCTGCGTATGTGAATGTGTCGGGAAGTTGCCCACCCAAAGCCGAAAACAGGTATGCCGCCTGCACTGCAAAGAACACTAGGTAGATCAGGCAAAAGGATGCAAGTGCACTGTAGATGGTGATTTTAGGGGCAATTCTCGCTGCAATAGCCACGTTGTCGACCAATGGCACTGTTACGGCGCCTGTATGCCTTCCCTTGACGTCCCCGTAAACCAGCCCGTACAGGTAGAACGCGACAGGTATGCCCAGCACAAACTGGCCGGCGTAAGTCAGAACCTCTTCAATCCTCACCATCTCGTAAAGCCTTCCCGCAAAGCTCTCGAACGCTAAATCCGCCGACATCAGAAGCTTAAGGACTATGACAATGACTGGCAGGAATATCAGCACCCCGAGAGCTGCAGCCAGCACCCCTTTCCCTTTTTTCTGATTTGCAAAGCTTGCCCTTATCCCTGCGCCGCAGCGCCCAAAATTCATGAACGGCACTATCATGCCTTGATTAACTGCATCGCCGACAATATACGCCGACAGCATTTTGTCAACGCGGCGGCCAGTCGAAAGGCACACCCAGTAAATGAACAAAACCGTAATGTACATGAAGTTCAGCCATTGTAAAAACTGGTTGTCAAACAGCGCGAACTGCGCTGCGGAAAGGCTCGCCAAAACTAGGCAGACCGCGCTTGCCTTGTTTTGCCTGATCCCGGATTTTGCCAAGTAAACCAGCGACGCAGCAAACAAAACCACCGCAAAAACGGTGACGCCTGCTCCAAGCCTAGCCAAATTGATCAGGTTCCAATATAGGAACCCGCATGCCAACATCGCAAAAGCAAAGGCGGTGTCAGGCACCTTGAAATTATAGTCTTCCATTGTTTTGTCTCCTTGTCTAATCTTATCTCCCATCAGCGTATTCCAGCACGTCCCCAGGCTGGCATTCCAGCACCCTGCATATCTCCTCAAGGGTAGAAAAGCGGATGGCTTTCGCCTTGTTGTTTTTCAGTATGGAAAGGTTAGCAGGGGTTATCCCTATCTTTTCCGCAAGGTCGCCTGCGGATATTTTCCTTTTCGCCATCATTACGTCGAGGTTTACAATAATAGCCATATCCCGCCCCCTCCCTAAATTGTGTAGTCGTTTTCGGCTTTGATGACGACAGCCTGCTCTATGACGTTCTTGACCACGCGCAAAATCAGCCCAACGAACGCTATTGCCACTGACATCATCCCAAAAACCAGATAATACCGCACTGCGAACGCAAGGACAAGCGACGCCGCGAAACAGCACCATGAAATGATGCGGAGCAGCTTTACGTTCGCTGCGGTGAAGACTTTTTCATTTTTGATGTTGCCGAGAAGCATGTGCAGGCACACGAGAGCGGCCATGGCTGGAATGCAGCACAGATAAAGGATGACCATAAACATGTACATGCTGCTTGTTTCTACAGGCACCAACGCGTATTCCGCATACCTGTCAATGAGCGACGGGAGCGCAGCGGCGCAGGCAACGACCATCAGAATAACTATTTTCGTGCATATCAGAGACAACTGCACGGATTTCTTCGGATTCCACATACTAATCCCCCTTTATGATATAGCGTTTTCTCCATTATATAAAGGGTGATTCTGTTTGTCAATATATATTTATTGTTTATCGATATATTTTTTCTGATAAACAATATTGAATCGGGTTGAATCAAATTTTGTAGCCAGCTTCACGCGCCAAAGCTTCGACCGCTTTAAACATCATCGTCGCCGGCACCGCCTTTGCCGGGCTTGCTATGTTCATACCGTCCACTAGCCTTCTGGCGTTTCTGACGGCTTTTCTTAGCGAACCTCCTGTCTCGACTATTTTGTCGAACAGCAGCGAGTCGTTTTTCCCGTTGTCCTCGTAGTTCTGGTTTTTGCTGAAGATGCCTTTTTTTCTGAAAATGCCGGTCAGCCTGTCGTTGTAGTCATTTCTTCCAAGCGCGGCATCGATGTAATCGTAGTGTAGGCACAGCCATAGTTCAAAGCTTTCGTTGGACCACGCGACAATGCTGCTTGGATACAGCTGCCCTGCCCTTCTGATCGCCGTGTTGAACTGGTTCGCGCCAAATGAATCCTTGTCGAACACCAGAATAATTTTTTCGTAGGGTATGCGTATTTTGCCGTACAGTTCGTCATTGAAGACAAAAAAATCCTCCAAATGCTTCACTAGGTCTTCAGTGTTCCTCCCCATGCCTTCTGCTCGTATTTTCACGTTGCCTGAGCCGTTTTCATTCAAGAATTCTGCAAGGCGGTTGAAATAATCAGGCTCAGTCCTTTTGCCTTCGCACACTACCAGCCATTCAGTTTTCCTCTCGTCTCTGTTGCCTTCCAATCGCCTCTTCCTGCCCTCTCTTTTCTTCTTGAAAATCTCGTCATTGCCCATTATCTGTTGCCTCTTCAGGGTTTAGGTAAGGGATTGCTCCAAATTTGCCTGCAAGATAGTTCTTGCCGTAGTTAAGGTCAGCCCTGATTTCTTTCTCATTTGCTTTGAATTCCGCCAAACTGTAAAGGCTCGTAAACCCCCTGCCGTCTTTTTCGGTGAACCAAATCTCGTCACGGCGCATGTCGCGATTGTCCAATACAATTAAATTGTGAGAAGTAAAAATAAGCTGGGCGCTTTGCGTGTTGACTTCCTTGTCATGGAACATGTTGATTATGCGACGCAGAATAAGCGGATGCAGCTGCGAATCCAACTCGTCGACGATAAAAATCCCTCCGTCGCTATAAAAAAAACCACTCAACGAAGCATAGAGTTTGAGCAGTTTTCTTGTTCCTTCCGACTCTATGTCGATGGGATATTTTTCTCCTTTGTGCATTGAAAAGATTCTATATTTTTCTTCACCTTTCTTCCCAATTTCTTTTTCAATTACTACGTCTTCCAAGCAAGGGTCGAATTCATTTACAAATCCAATTAATTCGTGCTTGATATCTTCTGAACCAGAATAATACTCCGCTATTGTATCAGAATCCCACGACAATTCTTGCCAGAAGACACTGTAGTCTATCCAATAATATATTTCTTTGAAGACCTCAGTGTTTTCAGTCTGTTTATTGCCCAAAAAACTGAGCAGCAGCGTTTTTTTGCCCACCAAGCCATAGTATTCTTTTAGCTTTTTGTATTCTGCAGAAAACGATACATCGTCGCCTCCACGTTCAAAGATACCATGCCATTTGGTGTCGTTTTTTGACAGCTTGCGTTCACGCAGCCATTCGCTGGCAATTTCATCTCTCGTAGCTATGTATCCGTACTGGTACTCGCGCCCGTTAATAGTAAAAAACATCTCGTATTCCGTAGCTTGCCCTTGCAATTCATGATCGTACAGAAAAGGAACAGCAAGCAGATGGTCTTTCGTCCCATACATGTAGGAACTCGCAATGTCTACAAGCATTGTAGTGAGCGCCTCAATAACATTTGTTTTGCCACTGGCATTTCCGCCGTATATCGAAGCCACAGGAAGAACGCCGACGCCTCCTTTGTCAACAACAAACTGCCTGTGCTCGCTGCCGCTTCCAGCTACCATGTCGAGAGTAATCTCATCACCTATTGATTTGAAATTTTTCACTTTGAATTGTAGTAGCACGATGCCTCACCCCCACGGTGATTTTATCATTATTCGGGTGAAAAGTAAATGATTATTTCGATTTTCGAGAAATTATCTCCAAAATAGCATTTGATTGCCTTGTTTTCATTCCTGTCTTGACCCAATGCCTTATTGCAACTTTCATCATAATGGTTTATAATATTCTTATAAACGAAAGGCGATCAACATGGCGAAATCCGTTATGCAAACTCACAAATTGTCAAAAAAATACGGCGAACTCTTAGTGCTCGACGGGGTTTCCCTCACACTGAGGCAGGGCGACGTTTACGGCCTCGTCGGAAGGAACGGGGCAGGCAAAACCACGTTCTTCAAATGCGTCATGGGGCTTGCCCGGCCTACAGCAGGCACAATTGAAATCGGAGGCGAAAAAAACAGCTTGCACGCAGCAAGGCGCAAAATAGGCTTCATGATCAGCCCGTCATTCTTCCCCTACCTAAACCCGAAAGAAAACCTGGAATACCTCTGCCGCCTCAAAGGGATCCGGACAAGGGGCGAAGTAGGGCGTCTGCTTGATCTCGTGGGGCTGGGCAGTGTAAAAAAGCCGTTCAAGGCTTTTTCGCTGGGCATGAAACAACGGCTTGGCCTAGCCGGAGCGCTGTTGGGCTCTCCCGAAATCGTTGTGCTTGACGAACCGGTCAACGGGCTTGACCCGCAGGGTATAATAGACATGCGGGCAATTATCAAAAATGCCAACACCCAAACCGGCACCACGTTCATCGTTTCTTCCCATATCCTTAGCGAACTTGATCTGGTGGCGACGCAGTTCGGGTTCATTGAGCAAGGGGTGCTGCTTGAAGAAATCTCCCATGCTGATCTGCACGAAAACACCAAGGAAACCCTTGCGGTTGAAGTGAACGACACACAGAAGGCGCAAGGGGTGCTGCGCCAGATTGGCATAGAATGCCGGGCATCCGGCAGTGGGCGGCTAACGCTTCAGTCTCATCTCGACCGCCCAAATGAGATTGCCCGCTCGCTGATAAACAGCGGTTTGGAATTGTACGGCCTGCACCGGCAGGAGATCACGTTGGAAGAATACTTTTTGCGGTTGATTGGTGGACGAAATGCTCAACATGATCAAAGGTGAAACATTCCGCATTATGCACAAAAAGAGCATGTACGTGTACTTCGGTTCACTTGCCGCAGGGTATTTTCTCGTTGCTTTCATCCGCTCCGGCGGGTTCGACGAGCACTCCATTGCTAGTGACGCTTTCAATTTTTTCAACTTCCTGCCTGCGTTGGCGGGAGGGTTCTTGTTCGCCGCAATTTATGCAGACGACTTAAATGCAAAAACCCTGACAACCCTTGTGGGGTTTGGCATAGGCAAAGCAAAGATTGTGCTAGTCAAGCTCATATTGACTGCGATGTTCGGCGCAGCAGCCTTTGCCCTCGCCCCGCTTCTTTTATATGCGGCCCACGCTGCGCTTGGATGGCCCGCTGCTGCAAGCACCATGACGACGGTATATGCTGTCTCGTTGAAATACCTCCTCATAACGCTTGGCTATTCAACCCTGTCAGGCATTGCGGTTTATGGCTTGCAGCACCCTACGTTTGCAATGGTGCTTTTCATATTACTTGCGCTCAACGTAATCAGCGGTTTGGCTTCCGTGCTCCTCGCAAACTTGGCTGGCGCTGATCTTGCCCATGTCTTCACCAGCCGCATGCTGTCTGGCATAACCGACAGGATATTAAGCGGGGTCATCGGCGACAGCCAGTTGTTTTTACCCATCACCGAATATGCCGCCTATTTGACTATCTCAGCCGCAGCTTCTATCGCAGCCTTTGAAAGAAAGGAGATGGAGTTTTGAGCAGAACGAAAAAACCCTTGTTATGGGCAATAGCTGTATTTGCTATTGTGCTGGTTGCCACAGTCGCCATCTGGGGCAAACAGTATTACGAAGACCGCTACGTGGGGTCGGACTATTATGCAATGGTGCCCTTCGACTTCGATGCCGCTCCGGAAATGATGTATTCCATGAGCGGCGGGGAAGTAGGCCTTGGCAAGGAATACGTGCTGACGGCTTATGACGAGTACGGCGAAGCAAGGGCAGTAGAGTTCAACGTGTATGTCGACAGGTCAAGCCTGCCCCAGCCTGGTGCGTACCTGCACATTTCTGCCAGCAAGCAGCTTGTAGTCCGCTGGGGCTTGACCGATGAAAGCAACGTTCCCGAAAAAGCGCTGCACATGATCAAAAATGGCAATTAGCACGGCAAAAAACGCCGCCCCGCCTATCTCTTTATCAGTGCTTTCCCCACAGGCAACACTGTTTTGCCATAGTGCGCATTTAAAACCGACGCAGCTGAACCATAAAAGGAAAACAGGGATATAAGCAGCTCAGAACATGCCGCGAGCATGTGGCCAAACTCACTGCCAAACAGCGTGCTCAATACAAGCCCAATGAACAGAAAATCAATAAGCACGAATATGGCAAGCAGCACTTTGTGCGTACCGAGGGCTCCATAGGTCATGTAAAGCGTAAAAATCAAGTAGCCCAAAAAAGCCACGCCCAGTTGCCTTGTGTCTGCTGACGCCTGCATGCTTTCGCCGAACACGCCATGCTGTATCATCCATGTCGCTGCCACGCCGAACCAGAAGAAAGCGTACCCTCCAAAGGCTGTGGCACCGAAAGTGTTGCCCAGTTTGCTGTCCTTTATGGAAGCGTATATCTGAGCAAAAGCCCCTAAGAACAATGCCCAGGGAATTATCAAAGACGTTCCATCAGTCAGCCCCAGTTTTTGCGACGATGCAACTAAAGTCACCATCGCCAAACCAAAGAGCCCAATTGCGGACGGATCCGCTACAGCTGTTTTCTCACTATGCATTATAATTTCTCCGCGATTTCTTCAATTTTTCTAAGCCTGTTGTTGATGCCAGACTTCTTCATTGGCGGCTCCATCATGCCTGCCAGCTCTGCCAAGCTTGCTTCGGGGTTTTCAAGCCGCAGGGCGGCGACTTCATAGAGCTTTTCCGGGAGGAACTTCAGGCCTTTTTTGGCTTCAACCCTTTTTATGCTGTCGATCTGCCTTTCAGCGGCGTTTATGGTCTTGTCAAGGTTTGCGTTGTCGCAGTTTAGCACTCTGTTAGCCTTGTTGCGCATCTCTTTCAGTATCTTCACGTTTTCCAGCACCAGCAGGTGCGAATGCGCCCCCATGATATTGAGCATGTCGGTTATCTGCCCCGAGTCCTTCATGTACACTATGTGGTTTTTCTTCCTCTTCACCGTTTTGGCATGCATATCCACAAAGCTGTTGATCAGTTTTCTCACATCGGCTGCGAGCACCTCGTTGCTGCACACGAATTCGAGATGATAGCCCTTTTCCGGATCGCTGATCGTCCCAGCGCCCAAAAAAAGGCCTCTCAAGTACGCCTTCTTGCAGCACTTTGTCTTAATAAGCCCTTCGTACACCCCGTCGCTGATGTAGTTGAGCCCCTCGCGAACCATCAGTATCCCTGTCTCTCTGAGCATCTGCTCGCTTTTCTCTTCCGGCGGTATCTTCAAATAGTATATCCGGCTTTTTTTAAGCCCGCTGCCTTGGCCTATTTCAAGGTCGGCGCTGATATTGAAATAATCCCGCATGAGCTTTTTGTACCGCCTGGCCAGAGCAGGGTTTTCAGTGTAGACCACGATTGTCATCCTTTCGCCGCCGTCAAGCTTCACGCTCCCGCACACGCGGACAAAACCTGCTATCTCAGCAAGCATGCAGCACTTCTTCCCAATTGTTATATGCGAAAGCTCGTTTTTAGTGTCGGCGGCGAAAGACATGGAGGCATCCCTTCGTTACGTGTTATTGTTTCTTTATGCTGAGTATTTCACGCGCCTCGTCTGGAGATGCGACCTTCCTGCCTAAAATATCTGCCAGCTTCACTACTTTTTCCACCAGCTCGCCGTTGCTTTTTGCAAGTACGCCTTTTTCCAGATAGAGGTTGTCCTCAAACCCGACCCGCACATGGCCGCCCATTATTATTGCGCCCGCCGCAATGTCGAATTCAAACCTGCCGATTGCGCAAGCCGTCCACGTGCTTCCCGGAGGTATGCTCCCAACGCAGAACGCAAGATCCCTGAGAGTAGCCGCCATCTGTACGCCGAGTACGAAATCGAAGTGCAGCGGATGCTCAAGCAGCCCTTTTTTGTCTGCTTTCAGAGCAATGTCTATCATGCCTTTGTCGAAACACTCAAGTTCTGGCTTAATGCCGCGCTCTTTCATTATCTTCGCGAAATTGAAGATCGTGTTGTCGGTGTTCACGAATATTTCGTCCCCCCCGAAATTGCACGTGCCGCAATCAAGCGTCGCGAACTCCGGCGTTGGTTTTATCTCCGTGGACT
>WRJK01000100.1 GCA_009782285.1 Clostridiales bacterium | reverse complement strand
CAACGATCTGCTCGACACGGACGATGGTGCAAGGTATTTCGGCGAATTCGCCATCGGCGTAAACCCGTACATACTTGAACCGATGAAAGACACCCTATTTGACGAAAAAATCTCAGGGAGCTTCCACCTCACCCCCGGAGCATCCTACGATGACGCGCCCAATGGGAACAAATCTTCAGTTCATTGGGACATTGTCATGATTCAGAGACCCGAATACGGCGGTGGGGAAATTTGGTTTGACGACAGGCTTGTCCGAAAGGACGGACGTTTCGTAATCCCTGAACTTGAAAAACTGAACCCTGAAAATTTAAAATGACATATTGAATTAACGGAAACAATCATGTATAATGTAGTAGCGTTGTTACTTTAGTGTTACCTTGGTGTTTCTTTTACGATGTCTTGAAGGAGGGTTATCATGAGTTTCGATAAAGAATTAAAGGTTGTTTTGATTTCTGCTTTGGGCCTTTTGGCATATTTGCTTGCCGCATCCGGAATAATGGCTGTCATTTTTTACAACGTGGGAGATGCAGCCGTCATTAGGGAAGCATCTATCTTGGTGGCATGGCTTGTCGTTTTGCTTATTCCTGCAAACTTCGCCCTATGCTCCCTAATGTGCATCATCATCTACAAAAGGAAAGAGAGAAGCTTCAATGAAATAAAGGAGCATCTGAACGAGCTTAGCGAATTGACAATTGAATGCGAGAAAAGGCGCGAGGACAAAGCCGCAGCTAAGCCTGAAGACAGACCAATCGTCAGGCCAAAGGTCAGCGTCGAAGCTATATGATTATTAAAAATTGCATTACTGCCATCTAACAAACAGGAGCATCCGGCAAGCCGGATGCTTTTTTTATGATTTTTTTGTTTTTTTAGCATTGCAATGTGATATTTTATACTTTATTTTATAATACTTTATAATAATAATCAACAATGCTTGTTGCTATTTATTGACGATTTCGAAACTCAGAAAGGGGTGTAACCGAAATGAAGATATTTCACATTCATCGGAAAAAATGTATTAAAATTATCATTGTATTTATCATTTTCAGCATGTTGCTTGGCATGTCCGCGATCCAATCATTCGCCTCGCCAATTGAGGAGTCAGCGTATGGTGTGCCATGGAAATATGTACGGGACTATGAGAATGACACAATAATCTTGTCACTTGAGCGCGAGTACAGCCTGCTGAGTATTGAAGCCATCGAAGCTTTATTTGAAGGAATGGGTTTTGCCAAAATCACGGACAACAATGGGTACTACGTTGAAAAAGTAACCCCGACCGACGTCTTCCATAGGAACTTGACCTTGACCCTCGAAAATCCTGGGCGCGACAACCTTTTGGTAGCGATTGCAAATCTGGTGAAGTCTGGGTATACGATTTTAGTGTCGCCAAGCCATTTCGATGTAATCCCGACACTGTACTCAACTGAGGAAAACCTTTGGATCGACACGGACCGCGTACAGGTCTGGCTGAAGTATGAATACTGCAGCATTGACGACCTTGCGCTGAAATCAATGTTCGATGGCATGGGGTTTGCCGAAGTAAACGACCTAACCGCTGGGCTTTATGAAAAAATAGGGGATGTTTTTTACTTTATGAAGCAGGTCGAGCTTGTTTTGGAAGAGCCAGGGCTGGACAACGTAAAAGATGCGTTAAACCGATTGAACCGCCTGAAGTTTGTGTCAGCTGTATTCCCTTCGTACATTGATTTTGAGCGTCTGCCAAGATTTACCACGTCCTTGCCGATTTACGAAGACCCTGACCCTATTGTGGATCCGGACGATCCATACGCAGATGTGAAGATCGCTGACGAATTAATCTGGGTAGTCCTCAAGCATGAATACAGCAACACTGATGCCGAGACGCTGCGTTCGATGTTCGAAGACATGGGTTTTGACGGCATTTTTGACTTTGGAGCCGATCACTTGGAGAAACTCGGCTATAGTGACAACTTCGTGCGGTTTTTATGGCTGTACCTAGAAGAACCTGGGAAAGAAAATGTCTTGAAAGCGGTAAAAATGCTCGAGCAACTGGAATATGTGCTCACCGCATCACCTTATGGATCTGATATAGTTCCACAGTACACCAATAGACGCGTTTTTGCGTCCCTTGACTCTGATGCCGCGAGCGATATTGGAAGTGACATCGTTTACACGCTTTCGCTCAACCATGCAAAAGGCTTGTTGTCGATAGAACTGGAATTTGAAATAGACGGCAATTTGCTGGTCTTCAATAGGATCGAGGGCCTTTCTGGGTTTGAACCCAACGACGGCGTAATGTGGCAAAATATCGGCGACGGCATATGGAAAGGCCAAGTGACTTTGGTCAATACGCAGGAAGAAAAGCCTCAGAACCTAATGTCGATGCTCGGCTTATTGGATTTTGATGACTACGTGAAGTTTATCTACTCTCCGTGCAACCAAGGCAATGCAACCATGAAGCTAACGGATATCAAGGCTTTCGGGTACAACGTATACTGGGATTTTGCGCCATTATACCGTGATACCTGCATTGTAAAAGACGAAGCATCTACTGCGATTCAGCAGCTAGTCTGGTCAAAATACGACCTAAACAAAGACAATACAACCGACAGCTTGGATCTTGGGATGATGCTGCTTTACTGCGGCTCAGACAACGACAGCGCAAACTGGGATGAATTGGTTAAAGTCAACGATTCTCGAGGCAATGGCGTCACTGCCAGCATGTGCGACGTAAACGGAGACGGCCTGATTGACATGCTCGACCTGATTGACATGTTCATACATTACACGAAGTAAATTTCTTTTAAAAAACTCTCACCAATGCTAGGGGGCGGTGCACCCAGGATTTCGCAGACTGTGGCGCCAATGTCGGCAAAGGAGCCCCTTGTACCAAGGTCTTTGCCGGCTGCAACCTCTCTGCCGTACACTGCGATGGGCACGTATTCCCGTGTGTGGTCCCATCCGCTGTGCGCAGGATCGTTGCCGTGGTCGGCGCACAGCATCAGCACGTCGCCGCCCTTTAAAGCATCCAATACCTCGGGAAGCCTCCCGTCGAAATCCTCTATTGCCCGCCCGTACCCAAGTGGGTCGCGGCGGTGCCCGTACTTTGAGTCAAAATCCACCAAGTTGGTGAAGATCAGGCCTTCGAAATCATCATTAAGCGCCTCTATTGTCTTGTCCACGCCGTCCATGTTGTCCTCGGTGTGAACTGAGGCTGTGATCCCCTGCCCGTTGAATATGTCGCTGATCTTGCCGATTGCATATACAGCCTTCCCCGTCGATTTGACCTTATCCAAAGCCGTTTCGCCAGGCGGCGAAACAGCATAATCCTTTCGATCCGAAGTGCGCACCCTCCTGCCGTTTTCCAGCACGTAGGGCCTTGCGATGACTCTGCCGCAAGCAACATCCCCAACCAGCATCCTCCTTGCAGCCTCGCAGATTCCGTATAGCCTCTCAAGAGTGATCACCGCAGTGTTCGCGGCTATCTGAAAAACGCTGTCTGCCGACGTGTACACTATGGGCTTTCCTGTATCTTCGTGAACCGGCCCCAATTCGTCTATTATTTCGGTTCCTGACGCTGCGTAATTTCCAAGAACCCCAACTCCGATTTCATCGGCAAACCTTTTCATGAAACTTGGCGGGAAGCCGTCCGGGTAGGTCTTAAAAGGTATTTCCGTGAACAATCCCGCTATTTCCCAATGACCCGTTATCGTGTCCTTGCCCTTGGAGCGTTCCGTCAGCCGGCCAAATGCGCCCGTAGGCTCGCCATGTTTCAGCCTCCCCCGTGCCGCGCCTTCGATGTTTCCAAACCCTAAGCGAAGGAGGTTTGGTATGGCAAAGCCACCCGCTTTCCTCATCGCCTCCTCAATGTGGGAAAATGTGTCGGCGCCGGCGTCACCGTAATCCCCAGCGTCCGGCAATGCGCCCATCCCAAGGCTGTCAAGCACGACAATAGCAACTCTCCTCATTTAGCCCTCCAATTTTAACAGTTTGCATTTCAAATAATCAAGGGACACCAGTCTGTACTCGGTACCGCCCACGATGCCCTGTATGCCGCTCTTGAACCCGTCATCGCCGTGCAGGTGCCCGTAAAAGACGCGCTCCACGCCAAACTCCGCAAACAGTTCCGTAAACCCGGACTCCTGAAATTTGTCGTTCATCGGGGGAAAATGCAAAACCCCGATCTTTTTTGAAAACCCAGCTTCTTTCGCAGCTGTCAGCGACGCCCTGAGCCTCAAAAGCTCCCTTCTGTATATCTTTTCGTCCTGCTCGGTGTAATCCTCGTCGCCTGGGCACAACCAACCCCTGCTCCCGCATACGGCAAAACCTTCGGCTTCACAGAAATCGTTTTGCAGGAAACGCATGTCCGTGCCGAACATGGCGTTAAGTTTTTTTATTGAAGCCCACCAAAGGTCATGGTTGCCCTTGACGAATATCTTGTTTCCCGGCAGGCTGCGTATCCAGTCCAAGTCGGCAATGGCATCCTCTAGCTTGAGAGCCCACGACACATCGCCGGCGATTATCACGGTGTCGCCTTCGGCTACCGCACACTCCCAGTTCTTTTTAATGTTTTCCGTATGGTTCAGCCATTCCCCTCCGAAAATGTCCATGGGTTTTTCGATATTTTCAGAAAACGACAAGTGCAGGTCGGCAATCACGTATATACTCATATTCACTGCTCCTCTTGCCTATATATTATATCACCATGTGCGCAGTCGGTAAACTTGCATCGTCTCCGCACCCGAAAGAACGTTTGCATCATATATGTAGACAGGAACTTTGCTGCCCACCCAGATGTTCATGCTCAAAAGCCAGTTTTTCTTTGACATCGCAATGCCGCAGGGGCTGCCCGCATTGAGCACCTCTATCAAATTGCCTGCCAAAACCAGCTCTGGCTCCGGTGAGACCATTATCCTTCTGTACCCAAGGGATTCCACTTTGGTGTAATTGTCGCTTTCCGAAACGACCGGAACGATCCTTGCCCTAACGTCGAGAAACGCCTCGTTTGCGATTTCGTCCAATGAACCGCCGCCTTTCTTCTTCGACTTCCCCGAATACTCGGTTTCCAGCTCCAGCAGGAGGGCATATATGTCGTCCGACAGAAGCAATGCACATTTTTCTTCGTCTTCGATCATCATTCTGTAAAAATCGCCCAAGGCTTTTTTATTGCTGCTTTCAATGCGCACTCCGTCCATCCTGTCAGGCAGTTCGGTTTTTTTGCCCTCCACCGCCTCGTGGATTTCGTTCATGGACATGTTCTCCAAAAGCGCCAACCTGAGCACGTCGTTGTTCAGGTAGAACATCGAAAGGTCTATAGCCAATTTTGCTTCTTTCGAGTTTTCCAAGCAGCCGTCAAGCACAGTTTCATCGCCTGTCAGCCTGCTCCAAGCCTTGCTGTTCTCAAACATCCCGTCCCTCGAGATTTCAAAAACTTGGTCCCCTTTTATGTAAGAGCCCTTTAGCATGTGCGTCTGAACAGCAACGACGCTGTCTTCCCCTGTAAAAAGGTTTTGCCCCAGATAGACAGTGTCGAGCCTTTCAATGCCCAGCAGGTACGCAATTGTAGGCATAAGGTCGATCTGCCCCCCCGAGTTCCCAAACGTCGAACCTGCATCAAGCCCCGGAACGTGAATTACGAGAGGTACGTTCATCATCATGTCGTACCGGTACGGCTCGCCGAGCCAGCTTGACATGGCAGCGTCTACCCTGCTGTCTGATTTACTGAGGCCGAAATGGTCGCCATAGACAACAACCAGCGAATTGTCCCAGAGCCCTCTTTCCTTGAGGTTCTCCATGAACTCCCCTAGGCACCGGTCTGCGTAGTTCACGCTGTTAATATAATCGCCTACTATGTTGTCCTCAGCAGGCCGAATGATTATCCTTCTCAGCGAGTCCGGGAGCCTGAAAGGGTTGTGGGACGACAGGGAAATGACGAAGCTGTAGAACGGCTGCCTAAAGCCTGCAAGGTAGTCTGCCGCCTGCTCGTAAAAAGCGTGGTCGCTGATCCCCACTATGTTCCCCCCGCCAATGCCTTCGATGTTGTCGCTCTCGAAGTCGTCTGCGCTGAAAAACCTTTCGAAACCCATTGAAGGATACATGTTCTGCCTGTTCCAGAACGCCTTTTTGTACCCGTGCAGGACGTAGGCGCGATAGCCATTTTCTCTTAAAACCCACGGAAGGCCCTTGTAATAGTTTTTATAGTACAGCTGGTACGTATAGCTTTCAATTGAACCCATCATAGAATTGTTCACCGTGAATTCCGCGTCGGAAGTGTTCCCTGACCCGATCTGAGAATAGAAATTGCTGAAATAGAAAGACCCAGGGGCACGGGCGAGCGCATTGAGGCACGGCGTGATTTCCTGCCCGTAATACCACCTGCCCATTACCAAGTTCTGTACGGATTCCAATTGGACCACGATGAGGTTCATGCCTTTTGCGGCACCGAATAGCTCGCCTCCCAGCTTGCTTTCGTATGTCCCGGTCGCCAGGTAGAAATCGTCTTGGCTCTGCGGTTTTTCCACCAAGCATTCTAAAAGGTCGCGTATGTGGTACGTGAAAAATTCCTGGCTGTTGACAGATGCTGCAAACGAGTTCCCCATGGGGTTGACTGCCACGAGAACTAGGATTACAAGCGCAGCTTCCATTTTTATCAGTTTCTTAATTGGCTTTGGCAATGAACCCATCCGTTTCCCCCGTAATGTATATGCCCGTGTCAAGGCCCATCAGGCTTTCGAACTTCCCTCCTGCGTCTTCTTTTGTCATCATGATTGCCCAAACCTTGTTCTTCTCAATGAAATCCCTTATCTCAGATGCGTCTTGATTGACATTTGAGATGTTTATGATCGCGTCGTGCTTGCTCGTGTACTCGTTCAGCTCCGGCAACTCAAGAATCAGCCTTTCTGCAGCTGCAGGGCTGATTTTCGACATGGTCTTGATGAAGAAGTCGCCGCTCCGCTGAATTTTCACCACGATGACCGTGTCTGCATGGTGCTCCATCCAGTCTATCAGCTCCAGGTGCGTCATCACAACTTCCCCGGCGCTGTTTGTCGCAATGGGGTCGGGATCGTCGTCGCCAACCTTTTCCGTCCATCCCATCTCAATCCTGATGCACCTGCAGTCCTCTTTGTAGGAATGCTCTATGTCTTTTATTGAGCTGCCGTAATCTCCGCCCGGCGCCCCTGCGATCGCGATGGTGTCCGGGAACATTCTTGATACGTTCTTGCCGAAGGCTGCCTCTGCGTCTTCGCCGTCTATGAATATCCTGCGTATCGCGTCGCTTCTCATTATGTATTCCGACGTGCTTATTATTTCCATAGCCTTGGCGTAGTCGTCGTAGCACTCGCTCAATGGCACCGCTTCGCCTGTGTGCAAGTTCCAAGCCCTGCCGTGCTCAAAAACCCCGTCCCTTCCCATCTCAAAGGCAATGTCGTTAGTGAAGAACGACCCCTTGGTCATGTAGGTCTGTTCTGCCACAAGGCCCTCTTTTACAGCGAACAGGTTATGGCCAAGGTACAGCGTGTCCAGCTTGTCAAACCCCATGAGATACGCTATTGTCGGGAAAAAGTCGAGCTGCCCCCCCGCGACGTTTATGGTTTGCCTGATGTCCTTTGCCGCTCCGGGTACAGAAATGACAAGCGGGATGCTCATGAGCGTGTCGTAATCGTAAGGCTGCCCGAGCAGCCTCTCCATCGAAGCGTCAACAGCGTCAGAATGGGTCAGCCCCACGTGGTCGCCGTAAACCGCAATTATTGAATTGTCGTAAAGCCCCTTGTTTTTAAGCCCGTCAAGGAACTCCCCCAGCGCAAAGTCCGTATAAGCCGCGCTGTTCAGGTAATTCCCCAGCATCGTGCCTTCGTCCTCGGGCAGGATCTCGACGAACCTGTAGTGGTCAAGCATCACGTAGGGGTGGTGGTTGGAAAGTGATATGATGAAGCTGTAGAACGGCTCGGCAAGCTCGTCCAACAAACCCAAGGTCTGCTCGTAAAAGTGCGTGTCAGTCAGCCCCCAGCCCATCCATTCATTCATTTCGTATACGCCGTCGCCGTCCCTGTCGTTGAGGCCTCCGTAGAACTTGTCGAACCCCATGTTGGGGTACACCGTCTGCCTGCTCCAGTAATTCTTGTTCTCGTAAGCGTGGAAAACCGCCGTTTCGTAGCCCTTCTCCTTGAGCATAGCCGGAAGCCCCCGGAAGTAGTTCTGCTTGCCGTAGAGCTTGTACGTGTAGCTCATCAGCGCCCCATAAATGGAATTGTTTGACGCAAACTCTGCGTCGGAGGTGTTTCCGCTGCCAATCTGCTGGTAGTAGTGGTCGAAATATGCGGTGTTCCCCTCAATTAGCCTGTTGAGGTTTGGCGTCACTTCCTGCCCGTTGTATTCAAGTCCTATCACAAAATTCTGGAGGGACTCCAGCTGGATGACGATGAGGTTCCTGCCCTCCGCCACCCCGAAAAGCGGTCCTTCCTTTTCGATGGCATAGGTGTCTTTGAACGCAGACATGCTGCCATCCCCTTCTGTGACTCCGAAGGCTTTGTATGCTATGTCTTTGACGTGGTATGAAATAATCTCCAAGTTGGAAACGGATTTAATGAAATCGCTGCCGGTCACGTTAGCAACCAGTGCCGCTATTATCAGCACCGCCGCTATTTTTTTTTTATGCTTTGCGGCAAACTCAGCCGCCGGGTTCTTGTTCTTGTTCCTCTTCAACCTGCTTGGGAATACAAACCTTGCTCCCTCTTCGAAAAGTTTTGTTCCCGCCTGCGCCTCTGCTGATTCACGCCTGTCCCGCTTCCTCTTTCTTGTCAAGCAGATAAAAACAAGCACTGCGTCAACAAGCAGCAACAGGTAAGACGCCCTGAAAACCACCAAGATGTTGACAACAATGTCTCCTAAAAACACAGCCGACGCTGCCATGTTGACGGAAAGGTAGCGGTTGAAAAAGCTTGCATACGTAACGTCGCATACCATTAGGACTGAAAAGGCGGCGAAAACCACCGCCGGTATCCATTTGTTTTCAAAACACGCAAAGAGCAGGTACGTCAAAACCCAGCTTACTATAAGTACAGGCACTAAGTTGGTTGCCGTCCCTACAAAAAAGTAGAACAGCATCATTTTGAGGAAAACTGCCGTCGCCGCCGCTATCCCCAAGATGCCGTACATGGTGTAATAATTAGTGAAATAGCTTTTTATCATGCTCCAAGATGCTCCGCAAACAGTATAACTTATTAATTATATTACACTTCGGTTGTAAATACAATCAAATTTTAATGTTTGCTTGGTCACTCCCCCTTGAAATCAAACATCTGCTCATTGAAGCAGTCGGGGTTGTAAAGCAGCATTACCACGTCAGGGCGGTGTTCTTTGGCGTATTCGCTGACGTCGCGGGAAAAGAGCCTCATGTCAAGAGCCCTCACCTCTTTGACGCCTAGTGCGAGGAACGTGTACACCGGAATCCCAAAGGAGTCTTTGACTATAAGTATCTTTCCGCTGTCAGCCAAGTGGTTTTCAAACACGACCTCCCCCCTGTCCTTGCGGTAGACTGCATAGCGGTTCGTATCGGCTTTGGCCCCTTCGTCGACGCATTCCATATCCAGTACCGCGTCCTCAAAAGAACCGCTGGATATAGCAACGCCGTTTTCAGAAAGAGTCAGGTTGGTTTCAAATTTTGGCGTTATCAAGGTAAAATCGTCGATGCCGCCGTAAATCCTGCCCACCCGCCGGCCGAGGGACCCGATGTAGAACTTTTCGTAAGTTTTGCGGTCGAAGTTCCTGATGTCAAAATACTTCTCTTCGATTTTGAAACCGTAGTCCGCATTCAGCTTATCCGCTATTTTGCCGGCGCTGAAAAACGCGGCGTCAATTGTCCAGTGGTGATCCGTGCTGTAGAACATCTCTTCTTGCGTCATCCCGCTGCCGTACAGCAAAGGCCGCAGGTCCAAGCAAGACACGCTGGCAGCAGCAAGGCTTTCTATGAACCTGTCTGCATCCGAGTTTGAATAATCCGTAGCAGTCTGAGGCAGCTGGGAATGGGCGTCTCTTAGCTTGAAGGGCGCCTGTACGTAAAGGAACGGTATCTCCTCCAGCCGGAGCCAATTCACCAGCTCGTACAAATTGTCAAGGTAGCCGCCAATGTACTTTTCTTCCACTGCATAAGCAAGCTGCCCCCCCGGCGTCTTGTAAAGCGCGCCGTAATTGGGGTCAGCCACGATTTTCTTGTCCATTGCCAATTGCACCAAACCGAAAAGCTCAATGAACTGCGGTCTTCCAAGCACTCCGGCACTGGCAGCCGGCTCAGCGGCTGCCGTAGCTGCGGAAAAGCGTTCAACCAGCGATGCGCTCGAATGCACGTTTGCCCTGTACGCGTTCAGAAAACCTTCTCCAACGTCCGCAGCATGAAAAAACACCCCGAAGATCATCGAGAAAATGAGAAGCAGGAACACAACTGCCGTAATTTTTTCCTTAATATCTGCTTTAAATTTTTCCTTGACCCAGTTCGCCATGCTGTACGCCTCCTAAAAGTTAAAGTAGATAAAGGGATTGTACGTCCCTTTCACCAGATAAGAAAGCGAAATTAAAAACACCAGCGCAAATGCCGCTGCATAAACGGCATTTGCTGCCCCACGCCATGCACCGGTGCGCTCTGCCTTTGCAGCTATGGCTTTTGCAGCCGGCGTTGAAAACAGGACACCAAACAAGAAATAGAACAGGTTTTCTTTTAGGTAGACCGTGGTGTTTGCGTCGATCAGCGGGCTTCCCGAAAATCCGAACATCACCTTCAGGTATTCAGCTGCGTCTGCAATGGTGCCCGACCGGAACAGCACCCAGCCCACCAGAACGAACATCAGAATATAGATGTGCTTCAAAAAACCGGGGATTGCAAGTTTTTCAAACTCAACTGTCTTCTCTATGGCTATCAAAGCAAAGTACAGCAACCCCCAGCAGACAAAGGTCCAGTTCGCCCCGTGCCATATCCCGGTAAGGAGCCAGACAACGAACAGGTTGAGCAACAGCCTTGCCTTGGATGAAACCCTGCTGCCACCGAGGGGGAAATAGACGTAGTCCCGAAACCAGCTCCCCAGCGAAATATGCCACCTGCGCCAAAACTCGGTAGCTGATTTCGATATGTAGGGATAGTTGAAGTTTTCAGGGAACCGAAACCCGAACATCCTCCCGAGGCCGATGGCCATGTCGGAATACGCTGAAAAATCGAAATAAATCTGCGCCGCGTAAGCGATGACTCCCAGCCAGGCGTCGATGACGCTCAAGGCTCCGGCTTCGGACATGGCGAAGGCCGAATCAGCCACCGCCGCGACCAGGTTGGCGATAATGACTTTTTTGTTCACGCCGAGGAGAAAGCGGTACATCCCGAACGCGAACAGCGCGCGGTCAGGGCCGCGATTTGACAGGTCGTTCTGGATTTGGTCGAAACGCACTATCGGCCCGGCGACCAGTTGCGAAAACATGCACAGGTAAGTCAGGAACTCAA
>WRJK01000099.1 GCA_009782285.1 Clostridiales bacterium | reverse complement strand
TGAAGTACAGGTACCTTGACCTCAGAAAGCACAGGATGCAGCAAAACCTCACGTTCCGGCACAACATCGCCAAAGCGACGAGGGAGTACTTCGACAGCTGCGGGTTCACCGAAGTGGAGACTCCGGTCCTCATTAAACCTACGCCGGAAGGCGCAAGGGACTACTTGGTGCCGAGCCGTGTGAACAGGGGGCAGTTCTATGCGCTCCCACAGTCGCCCCAGATGTTCAAGCAGCTTCTAATGGTGGGCGGCACGGACAGGTACTTCCAGATCGTGAAATGCTTCAGGGACGAAGACCTGAGGGCAGACAGGCAGCCTGAGTTCACGCAGGTGGACGTTGAGATGTCCTTCGTGGACATCGACGGGGTGGTAGAGGTTCAGGAAGGCTACATGAAAAAACTATTCAAGGACATCAAGAACGTGGATCTGAAGACGCCGTTCCTAAGGCTTTCCTTTGACGAGGCTATGGAAAGGTTCGGAAGCGACAAGCCCGACCTGCGGTTTGGGTTTGAGCTGAAAAAGCTGAACGACGCGGTGTCCGGTTCCGAGTTTCAGGTTTTCAACGATGCGCTGGCAAGCGGCGGCGACGTCCGGGGCATATGCATAACAGGCGGGGCGGATAAGTTCAGCAGGAAAGACATCGACAAGATGCAGGCGGCGATAAAGCACTACGGTGCCAGAGGGTTGTTTGCCGTCAAGGTGGCGGGCAGCGAAATGTCGTCTTCCCTTGAAAAGCACTTTGGCCAAGAGGGGCTTCGCAGGATTTGCGACGTTTTTTCGGCCGAGCCTGGGGATCTGGTGCTGATAGTGGCCGACAAGCCGAAGACTGTGTTTGACAGCCTTGGATTTTTGAGAAGGGACATTGCCGGCAAACTGGGGCTCCTGGACGACACGAGGTACGAATTCCTGTGGGTGGTGGATTTCCCCCTATTGGAATACGACGAAGAAACCGGAAGGTATTCTGCAATGCACCATCCGTTCACTTCGCCGAGGCTCTCCGAAGCGGTGCTGCTGGACACGCAGCCGGGCAAGGTCAAGGCGCTTGCCTACGACATCGTGCTGAACGGCGTGGAGCTGGGCGGCGGGAGCATAAGGATACACGACAAAAACCTCCAGAAGAAGATGTTTGCGGCACTGGGGATGACCGATGCGGAAGTTGAGCAGAAGTTCGGTTTTTTGATCGAAGCTTTCAAGTACGGCACGCCGCCCCACGGCGGCATAGCCTATGGCCTCGACAGGATCGCTATGCTCCTGTCCGGGCAGCACAGCATACGGGAAGTGATCGCTTTCCCGAAAAACCAAGCGGCGCAGTGCATGGTCTGCGAAGCGCCGTCGATTGCGGCGCCGGAGCAGATGGAAGAGCTCGGGATCGCGCTGGCGCCGGAAAAGGCTGATGAGTAGAATAGGGGTGTTTGGAGGTTCCTTCGACCCGCCCCACTTTGGGCATGTTTGCCTTGCGCGGCAGGCAGCGGCAGAATGCATGCTCGACCTCGTGGTTGTAGTGCCTGCAAACGAGCAACCGTTCAAACGGGAGCACCATGCGGCGACAGGGGAGCACCGCTACAACATGGCATGCTTGGCATTTGGGCAAAGCGGCAGTATTCTTGTCTCTGACATTGAAATCAAGAAAGGCGGCGTGTCTTACACGGCAGACACGCTTCGGGAAATCAGGCAGCTGTTCGGCACTGGCACCGAGGTTTCGTTCATACTTGGAACCGACGCTTTCCTGAACTTGGAGAAATGGAAAGATTTCGAAGAGCTGGTCGTGGGGTATCCGTTTATAGTCGGGACTAGGCCCGGATACAAGAAGGAAGAGCTTCGCGGGTTTGTAAGCAGGCTGACGGGAACTTGCGGGGCTAAAGTGACCACTGTTAGAAACAGGCAAATACCTGTTTCATCAACTGAACTAAAAAATATGATAAAGACGGGAGGGGACTTTAGCAGGTTCATGCCGGCTGAAGTCGTAAGGTATATCGAAGACAATGGATTGTATTGAGGATTATATAGAGAGAAACTATTCTGAAAGAAGAAAAAAACACACATATGCCGTTTATAACACCGCCACAGCTCTGGCAAGGCATTACGGCGAAGACGAAAGCAAAGCTGGGACTGCTGCGCTGTTTCACGACATGTTCAGGGGCATGCCGGAAAAGATACTGAATTTCTACGTCAAGCATTTAAATTTGGACAAAAAGTACCTGGACAATTCAAACCTTGCCCATGGGAAGCTGGCTGCGATTATTATGGAACGGGACTACGGGATAGACGACGATGACGTACTGAACGCGGTCAGGTTCCACACTACGGGAAGGGCGAACATGTCGAGGCTCGAGAAAATCATGTACTTGGCAGACGCCATCGAGCCGGGGAGGGAATACCCAGGCGTGCACGAGATCAGGCATATGGCATATGCGGACTTGGACAAGGCAGTATTGCTGTCGATGCACTGCACTATAGGGTACGTGACGGAAAACGGTTTTTTCCTTGACGAGGACACGGTATTGGCAATGGAATATTTGAACAGAGAAGGAGGAAGCAATGAGCAGTAAAGAGATCGCCTTGTTTTCTGCCAAGCATTTGGACAAGAAAAAGGCGCGGGACGTTGCCGTGATTGACATCGGTGCCAAGTCGTCCTTTGCGGACTACTTCGTACTGGCTTCAGGCAGTTCGGAGAGGCAGATAGGTGCTCTGTGCGAGGAGGCCGAAGACCTGCTCGCCAAGGAAGGGATCGCTTTGAAAAACATTGAAGGCAAGCCGGCGTCGGGGTGGATACTTATGGACTGCGGCGACGTGATAATTAACATTTTCACCTTGGAGATGAGGGAACGGTACAATTTGGAAAAGGTATGGGGCGACTGCGAGTTGCTGGTTATAGGTGAAGAAAATGCTTAAAAAATACAATTTTCGCGCAATCGAATCAAAGTGGCAGCAGAAATGGGAAGAATCGAACATTTTCAAGACCCATGAGGACAATGCCAAGGAAAAATACTACGTCCTTGAAATGTTCCCGTACCCTTCCGGAAAAATACACATGGGGCACGTGAGGAACTACACCATCGGAGACGTGGTTTCCAGGTTCAAGGTCATGAACGGGTTCAACGTGCTCCACCCAATGGGTTGGGACGCCTTTGGCCTCCCTGCTGAAAACGCGGCAATCAAGAACAACGTCAGGCCCGACATCTGGACATGGGCCCATATCGAAGAAATGCGCGGGCAGCTGAAACAGCTCGGCTTGTCCTATGACTGGGACAGGGAAGTCGCTACATGCCACCCGGGCTATTACAAGTGGATGCAGTGGATTTTCATACAGCTTTTCAACAAGGGGCTTGCGTACAAGAAGGAAAACCCCGTCAACTGGTGCCCGAGCTGCATGACGGTGCTGGCAAACGAGCAGGTGGTCGACGGCAAGTGCGAGCGCTGCGGTACGCTGGTGGGCAAAAAAGAGCTTTCCCAGTGGTACTTCAAGATAACTGACTACGCAGAGAGGCTGCTTGCGAATTTGGACGGGCTTCCGGGATGGCCGCAAAAAGTGAAGGTGATGCAGAAAAACTGGATCGGGAAGAGCACCGGCGCCGACGTGGATTTTGAGATAGAGGGTTTTGATGACAAGCTGAAGATATTCACGACGAGGCCGGACACCCTTTACGGAGTGACCTACATGGTCCTTTCGCCTGAGCACCCATATGTCAAGAAGCTGGTGCAAGGCACCCCGTTTGAAAAAGAAACCTTGGAATACATCGAAAAAGTGCAGCATATGAGCGACATCGAGAGGACTTCTACCGTAGGCGAAAAGACAGGGGTGTTCATCGGCAGGCATTCAACAAACCCGCTCAACGGGAAAAAAGTGCCGATTTTCATATCCGACTACGTGCTGATGGATTACGGAACCGGAGCAATCATGGCTGTGCCCGCCCACGACCAGAGGGACTTCGAGTTTGCAAAGAAATTCGGCTGTGAAATCACGCCTGTGGTTGACCCAGGCAACCCTGACATAGACGTAAGCGACCTGAAAGAGGCGTTTGTCGCCGAAGGGACGATGATAAATTCGGGCATCATCGACGGGATGAACAGCAACGAGGCCATAGCAAGGATAACCGACTACTTGGAGGAAAAATCATTGGGCGCCCGGGCAGTGAACTACCGGCTCCGTGACTGGCTCGTGTCAAGGCAGAGGTACTGGGGGACGCCAATCCCCATGGTCTTTTGCGACTCATGCGGCTGGGTTCCGGAAAAAGAAGAAAACCTGCCGGTGCTGCTGCCGGCCGACGTGGAGTTCACCGGAAAAGGCGAATCCCCTCTGGCGACAAGCGAAACCTTTGCCGAAGCGGCATGCCCAAGGTGCGGGAAGAAGGCTGTGCGGGAGATGGACACCATGGACACGTTCCTTGATTCGTCCTGGTACTTCCTGCGCTACTGCGACGCTAGGAACGAAGGCAGCATTTTTGACAAGGCCAAGGAAAAATACTGGATGAACGTGGATCAGTACATCGGCGGCGTGGAGCATGCGATACTTCACCTGCTCTATGCCAGGTTTTTCCAGATGGCGCTGTGCGACTTGGGCTGGACAAGCAAGGAAGAGCCCTTTGAAAACCTGCTCACCCAGGGGATGGTCATAAAAGACGGCAAGAAAATGTCGAAGTCCATAGGCAACGTGGTTTCCCCCGAGGAGATCATCGACAAGTACGGCGCAGACACCGCAAGGCTGTTCATACTGTTTGCGTCGCCCCCGGACCGTGAGCTCGACTGGTCCGAAGCAGGCGTAGAAGGGGCGTTCAGGTTCCTGAACAGGGTGTACCGGGCCGTTTTCGACATGGCGGAGGCTGCAGCAGGCGTTACGGAAGGATACAGGCTTGAGAACGAATCAGACAAGTCATTGGCTTTCGTCATGAACGCGTCGATTAAGAAAGTAACGGAGGACGCCGGCGGAAGGTTCAACTTCAACACTGCAATAAGCTCCATAATGGAGTTTGTCAACGAGCTTTACAGGTACAAGGAAAAGGGCGCCGTCAACAAAGGGCTGGTGAGGGACGCCTTGAACAACCTAGTGCTTCTGCTTGCCCCCATGACGCCCCACATATGCGAAGAAATGTGGGAGCACCTCGGGAACACGGAACCCATCTACAGGGCAAGCTGGCCGGCTTATGACGAAGAAGCCATGATCAGGGACGAAATCGAGATCGTTATTCAGCTTAACGGCAAGGTCAAGGAAAAACTTAACGTACCTGCAAACCTTGAAAAGGCAGAATTCGAGAGAGAGGTCATGGAAAACGACAAAGTCAAGCTGTTGTTGGAGGGCAAAGCGGTCGTTAAAACAATTGCCGTTCCAAACAAATTGATAAACATCGTAACAAAATAAGAACGGAGAGTCTATGAAGAAAAACAGAAGAATAAAGGGAACGCAAGACAATCCTCTGAAGATTATTCCTGTGGGCGGCATGAACGAGATCGGCAAGAACATGACCATCCTGGAATACAAGGACGAGATTTTGATCATCGACTGCGGGCTGTCGTTTCCTGAAGACGAAATGTACGGGATAGATGTTGTCATTCCCGATTTTGCCTATGTCATTAAAAACGTGCACAAGGTGAAAGGCATCGTCTTGACACATGGCCACGAGGACCATATAGGGGCAATCCCGTACCTGCTGAGATCAATCAACGTCCCAATCTACGGGACAAGGCTCGCCCTCGGCCTTGTGGATTACAAGCTCAAAGAGCACAGGCTGACGGGGCAGCTGAACACTGTGAAGCCTGGCGACACTGTGAAGCTGGGTTCGTTTGAAGTTGAGATGATAAGGATCACGCATTCCATTGCGGATTCGCTTTGCCTTTCCATCGAGACCCCTGCCGGGCGTGTCTTCCACACGGGGGACTTCAAGATAGACTACACCCCCGTCGACGGAGAGCCAATTGATTTTTCCAGGCTGGCTGAGATTGGCGCGAAAGGCGTGACCCTGATGCTTGCAGACAGCACCAACGCGGTAAGGCCTGGGTTCACTTCTTCGGAAAAGACAGTGGGGACCACACTTGCCAACATTTTCAGGGGCGCTGAGGCGAGGATTATAATAGCAACGTTCTCCTCAAACGTGCACAGGGTGCAGAAGATAATCGACAGCGCCGTCATGTGCGGGAGGAAAGTGGCTATATCAGGCAGGAGCATGGTCAATGTGGCCAATTTGGCGATTGAGCTTGAGTACCTGAAAATACCGGATGGCGTCCTTGTGGACATAAACGCCATCAAAAACATCCCAGACCGGGAGCTTCTTATAATAACCACGGGAAGCCAAGGCGAACCCATGTCGGCCCTCTCCAGGATGGCTTCGGCTGACCACAAGGCTGTGCAGATAAGGAAGGGCGACATGGTGATACTGTCCTCGACGCCTGTCCCGGGTAATGAGAAGACGGTGTCCAACGTTGTCAACAAGCTGTTTGGGCTGGGTGCGGAAGTTATTTATTCCGACATTGCCGACATACACGTTTCCGGCCACGCTTGCCAAGAAGAGCTCAAACTCATGCATTCGCTTATAAAACCAAAATTTTTCATGCCAGTGCACGGCGAATGCCGCCACCTCAAGCAGCACGCCGTCATAGCAGAAAGCCTGGGAATGCCGACCGAAAACATCCATATACTCGAGAACGGCAACATCCTTGCGGTTACGCCCCAGAAGGCGGTCATGCTGAAAGAGGAAATTCCAACGGGTCCGGTCCTGGTTGACGGGCTTGGCGTGGGGGACGTGGGGAACATTGTGCTCAGGGACAGGAAGCTGCTGTCTGAATCGGGCCTGATAATAGTCGTTGCAGCCATTGAAAAGGAAAGCAGGGCCATATGCTCGGGGCCTGACATCGTGTCAAGGGGGTTCGTCTACGTAAGGGAGAATGAGGATTTGATCGAACAAGCGAAGAGCGTAGTCAACAAAGCGCTGACTAGGTGCTGCAATGAGAACGTTAAGGACTGGAATTCAATGAAAGCGGCGGTGAGGGAGTCGCTCAGGAGCTTCATCTACGAAAAAACCCAGAGGAGCCCTGTTATTCTGCCAATATTTTTAGAAGTGTGATCAAAGCATGAAAGGATTTGAACATGAACGTTTACAATGAGGCGCACAACCTCGCGAAGGCAATACGCGAGTCGGAGGAGTACAAGCAGTACGAAGCCATGAAGAAAAGGGTGGCGGGGAATCCTGCTATGATTGAGATGCTCAACGATTTTCAGGCAAAGCAATTCGAGCTGCAGGCGAAGCTGATGATGGGCGAGGCTCTGCCCGACGGCACCAACGCCCACATACAGGAGCTTTACGGCATTATGATGAAAGACCCGCTGACTGCGCAGTACATGCAGTGCGAAATCCGTTTTTCCATGATGATGAACGACGTCTACAAGATATTGGGCGAAGTGATGGGGGTAGGGCTTCCCGGCCAAGCGAAAAATGAGTAGCGGGGCCAGCGCGGCTGCATCCTGCGAAAGCGGCTCGGCGAAAACCCCTGAGCAGCTGCTTGCCATAATGAAAGCATCCGCCATGGGGGACATGTGCTTTTCCCACGTCCTTGGGTTCATGAAGGCAGGCATGACCGAAATCGAAGTGGCTGCCGAGATAGAAAGGGTGCTTTTCAGCCTTGGTGCCGAAAAACTGGCTTTTCCCGTCATATGCGTCTCCGGGGAGAGGACGAGCCTGCCCCACGGCGAGCCTTCGGGCAAGGCCATTGAAAAAGGCGATTTTGTGACCGTCGACTTCGGGGCAGTTGTGGACGGCTACTGCGGGGACATGACGAGGACTGTGGCAATGGGGCAGGTGACGGATTTTCAGAGGAAAATCTACCACATAGTCCTTGCGGCGCAGTTTGCGGCTATTGATGCGTGCATCGCCGGAGCCAGGTGCGTGGACGTGGACAGGGCGGCGCGGGGCATAATTGAATCCGCTGGGTACGGCGAAGAGTTCTGCCACGGGACGGGGCACAGCGTCGGAGCCGAAGTCCATGAAATGCCTGCGCTGAACAGGGAAAGCGAGGCTGTGCTCGAAGAAAACATGGCAGTCACCATTGAGCCGGGGATTTACATGCCTGGCAAGTTCGGCGTCAGAATTGAAGACTTGGCAATCGTTACAAAGTTTGGTATAATAAATACCGTCAAATCGCCAAAAGAGTTAATTATTTTATAAACATAATCAAGGAATGGAGAATTTTTATGATTTACGCAAGCGATTTCAGAAAGGGCATCACGTTTGAAATCAACGGGGAGCCCCACGTTGTGCTTGATTTCCAGCATGTGAAGCCAGGAAAAGGGTCGGCGTTCGTAAGAACCAAATACAAGAACATCCTCACCGGCGCAACTAGGGAAGAGGCGTTCAACCCGGACGTGAAATTCCCCAAGGCGCATATCGACACGAAGAGCATGCAGTACCTCTACAACGACGGCGAGCTTTTTTACTTCATGGACGCCGAGACTTACGAGCAGGTGCCGCTGATGCAAGACCAAGTTGAAGACGCGATACAGTTCCTGCGGGAAAACGATTTGGCCACCATCAAGTTCTACAAGGGCAGCGCGTTCCTGGTGGAAGCGCCCAATTTCGTCACCTTGGCGGTTACGGACACGGAACCGGGGGTAAAGGGGGACACCGCCACGAACGTTACAAAAGCAGCTACTGTTGAGACAGGCGCTGTCATCCAAGTGCCTATTTTCATTGAGCCTGGGGAAGTGATCCAAATAGACACAAGGACGGGGGAGTATCTGGGAAGGGCTAAGTGACATGGGCAATAAGCGCAACAAAGTCAGGAACAGGAGGCGGTTTGCCATAAGCGTCACTGTAGTTCTCCTGTTTTTGGCCGTCTGCGGGGCTGCCGGCTTCAAGTCATACCTGGAAGCCGGCGCGGCGCCGGTAGACCCGGCTGACACTGGCTATGTGAACCTTTTTATCCCAAGCGGTTCCACGACGCACAAGATCGGTGAGCTGCTGAGCGGCTACGATTTGATTAAGGACATTTCCAGGTTCAAGCTGATAGCAAGGCTTGAGGGCTACGATGGAAACCTGAAAGCAGGCGAGTACACTTTTTCAAAATCCATGTCTGCACGGGAGATGCTTGACATCCTTAACGCCGGGAGCGCGAACACCAAGCGCTTCACCATCCCCGAGGGGTACACTGTGGCAAAAACGGCTGACAAGCTGGAAAACGAGGGCTTCATCGACAGGGACGTTTTCATGGACGTTGCCGACAGCGCCGAATTCCCGTATAAATTCATGCCTGGGCTGCCAAAGGGGCCGGGCAGGCTGGAAGGTTTCCTTTTCCCCGAAACCTACGACGTTTTCACTACGGCGACGGAGGAAGACATCATAAACCGCATGCTTGCCCAATTCGACAAGGAATTCACAGACGAGTACTACGCCAAGGCGGGCGAGATGGGCTTGAGCCTGTACGAAGTTGTCACCATAGCTTCGCTGATAGAAGCCGAGGCCAGGACCTCAGTGGACAGGCCGCTCATTTCAAGCGTGATTCAAAACAGGCTTTCCATCGGCATGAAGCTGCAGCTCGACGCCACGGTTCAGTATGCGCTTGGAGAGACGAAGGAAAGGCTGTTGATTCGGGACACGCAGATCGACCACCCCTACAATACCTATGCAATAGACGGGCTTCCGCCGGGGCCCATATGCTCGCCCGGGGCGGACTGCATCCGCGCCGCATTGTACCCTGCCGAGACGAACTACCTTTTTTACGTGCGCAAGCCGGATCCGAGCGGGGAGCACAACTTTGCGGAAACCTTAGACGAATTCAACAGGTTCAAAAGACAGTGGCAGCAGTATTCGCAGGATTAGGAAGAATAACCATGTTTAGACAGCACGGCTGTGGGTCGCTCCGCAGCCTGTTTTGCTAAAAAAGAGGCTGGCCGGCTTGCGAAGCTTGACGGCGCAAAAAACGGAATTCGCCGTGCCAAGCACAGCGAATCCCTTAGATGGTCGGAGCGACAGGACTTGAACCTGCGGCCTCTTGACCCCCAGTCAAGCACGCTACCAAGCTGCGCCACGCCCCGATATGTAGTATTATACATTATTTTGGAAAAAAATCAAATACATTATGAAAATAAAAATTAAAAACCGAAAGGAGAAAAAAATGGACCAGGGCCCTGACCCCAGTATGCCGGCAACGGCGCAAATCATCTTTCTATGCTGCCTTGTCCTGATTTACGCTGTATATACGGCAGCTGAGACAGCAATACTGTATTCGAACAAGAACAAAGTCAAAAATATGGCTCAGGAGGGGAGCAGCAAGGCAAAACGGCTCTTTGAACTGCTGGAGGACCAAAGCAAGCCCTTGCCGGCGGTTCAGCTCATCATCACGTTCACTGCGTTTCTCGCAAGCGCGGCGGCTGCCGCCGGCATGGCGGGGAAGCTGTGGGGGCTCGCCGCTGCGTGGGGGGTGCCGTACCCGAAGCAGATATCAGTCGCAGTTGTTACTATCATACTTTCTTTTGTTTTTCTGGCCTTTGGGAATTTCTACCCCAAAAAGATAGTCCTCAAGCACCCGGAAAAAACGGCGATGTTCTTTGTGGGTTTCATAGTTTTTTCAGCGGCGGCCGTGAAACCTTTCGTATTTGCAGCAAACAAAACGGCAGACCTGCTCCTTGGCATTACAGGGCAGAAGGCAGAGGAAAGCGGCGGCGAGTTTTTTGAGGACGACGTGATGTCCATGCTCGAGGTGGGGAAAGAGACGGGGGTGCTCAAGGAAGAAGGGCAGAAGATGATAAACAGCATTTTCGCTTTTGACGACAAGCTCGCCTACGAGATAATGACGCCCCGCACGGACGTGTTCACCATAGACATCGAAGACAACACCGAGGAATACATGGACGAACTGATGGAGCTGCGCTATTCGAGGATACCAGTCTACGAAGACGACAGCGACAACATCATAGGCATATTGAACATCAAGGATTTCCTGATAAAGGCGCGGGAAGCGGGGTTTGACAATGTGGAGCTTCGGGGTATCTTGAGGAAGCCGTATTTCGTGCCTGAGACGAAGAAAATAGACGACTTGTTTTTCGACCTGCAGAGCTCCAAGCAGCACATCGCAGTGCTCATTGACGAGTACGGCGGGTTTTCGGGGATAGTGACGATGGAGGACATCATCGAGGAGCTGGTCGGGGAAATTTACGATGAGTACGATGAAACGGCAACTCAGGAATTCATACAGGCGCAGGACGGCAGCCACAGGGTATTGTGCGGCGCCAACCTCGAAAAGATGTTCGAGTATTTCGATGTGAAACATGAGGAAATGGAAGTTACTACGGTAAACGGCTGGGTGGTGATCGAACTGAACAAGCTGCCGGAAGCCGGAGACGCGTTTGTATACAAAAATCTTTCCGTAACGGTGACAAAAGCCGACGAAAAGAAAGCGCTGGAAGTGAAAATCATCAAAGACGATTCTTTGAGCGGGGAAGAAGGAGAGCAGTAAATGGGGTTCATGGAAAAAATATTTGGCGACCTCAACGTAAAGGAAGTCAAAAAAATAGAAAAAATCGCTGATGAGATAGAAGCGCTGGACGAAGGGATGCAGGCCCTGACAAACGAAGAGCTGAAAGACAAAACAGG